>NZ_CP044218.1:4050000-4402500 GCF_008727715.1 Mesorhizobium terrae | reverse complement strand
CCGCCGCGCGCAGGACATGCGCATCGCCGCCCAATCGATGACCGAAGTTGCCTTCCGCCTCACCGAGCCGGAGAATATCGCGCAGGACCGCGTGATGATGATCGGCCAGGCGGTGCGCCGCGAGGTTGCCGCGATGGGCGAAGGCATCGAGCGCACGCTGGCGCGTGCCGTCGAGCTCGAAACGCTCGTCCACAGCGAGGTCAGCCAGCTCGAACGCTCCTACTCCGACAATGAGAGCCGTATCCGTTCGCTCGTCGACGGCCTCGGCAGCGAGCGCGAGGCCGTCATCGGCCACGCCGAGCGCGTGCGCGCCTCGATCTCCGGCGCCCATGAGACGCTGCGCGACGAAATCAATTCGGCAAGCGATATCATTCGCGAGAACATCCTTGGCGCCTCGTCCAAGCTGTCGATGACGATCACCTCGTCGGGCGACCAGCTGATCGACCGCATCAACGAAAGCTCGATGTCGATCTTCGATTCCGTCGAGGGCCGTCTGGATACGATCACCGACCGTCTCTCCACGTCCGGCGAAGCCTTCGCCAGCCTGCTCGACACCCGCATCGCCAAGCTGACCGACAGCACCGACGGCCTCACCCGCTCGCTGACCGAACTGCTCGACGACCGCACCCAGGGCATGGTTTCGCTGCTCGGCGGTGCCGCGCGCACGCTGAGCTCGGAATTCGAGGCAAGCCTCACCGGCATCGAACGCACTCTTGCCGAACGCGGTCAGGCACTGATCAGTGAGTTCCAGACCCGCGCCGAGGCGCTCGACACCGGCACGCAGAAGCTCAACGCCGCGCTGGAGGCCCGCGCCCGCCAGATCAACGAAACGCTGGTCGACCGCGCCCGCGACATCGCCAACGCCTTCAACGACGGCAAGGACACGCTGGCCGCCATCATCGACCAGGGCAAGGCGCAGATTGGCGCCGACATGGCCGACATCGTCTCCTCCACCTCGACCATGCTGGAAGCCCGCGCCGGCGACTTTGCCGGCCGCATGGAAGCGGCGCGCCACACCGTGTCGCGTTCCTTCGACGCCGACATTGCCCGCCTGACCGACGCCCGCGCCGGCATCGAGGACGCCGTCGAGAACCACAGCCGCAAGCTGGAGGAAAGCCGCGAGCGCATGGCGCTGGCCATGCAGGCCGATCTGGAGAAGTTCTCCGAGGGCCGTTCCGCCATCGACGACGCGGTCACCTCGCAGGTGCACATGCTGGCCGAAGGCCGCAACCTCATCAGCCGCGCGCTGGAAGAAGACCTGCGCAAGGTCAACGAGTCCCGCGCGGCCATCGACGCTTCGCTCGGCAGCCATCTGGAACGCCTCGAAGAAGGCCGTGCAAGGCTGACACTCGCCTTGAATGAGGACGCCGACAAACTCGTGCAAGCCCGTACGATCATTGACGAAATGGTCTCTGGCCATGTCGGCAAGCTGGCCGAGGGTCGCGGCATCCTGGCCCGCGCGCTCGAAGCCGACATGAACAAACTGAGCGAAAGCCGTTCGGATATTGATAATTTGGTCGCCGGCCAGGTTGCCAAGATCGCCGAGGGCCGCGCCGTTCTGGCCCGTGCGCTCGAAGCCGACGTCGACAGCATCAAGGCCCTGATGGAAAACCATTCGGTGCAGCTCGCCGACGACCGCGACCAGCTCGGCCGTGCCCTCGACGCCGACCTGTCCAGCATCCGCCGCCTCGTCGGCGATCATGCCGGTCAGCTCGCCAATGAGCGCAGCCTGCTGTCGCAGACGCTGGAATCCGATCTTGCCAAGCTGGCCGACAGCCGCGCCTCCATCGACGGTCTCGTCGCCGGCCAGGTCGAGAAGCTGGCCGAGGGCCGCGATATCCTGAAGCGCGCCCTGGAAGCCGACCTCAACACGATAAGCACCGTCATCTCCGATCAGTCGAACAAGCTGACCGGCGACCGCGCCGACTTTGCCCGCGCGCTGGAAGCCGACCTGCAGAGCGTCAGCGCCCTCGTGCGCGGTCACGCCGAGCAGCTGGCGGCCGATCGTTCGCAACTGGCCCGTGCCTTGGAAGACGACCTTGCCAAGCTGGCCGACAGCCGCTCGTCCATCGACGGCCTCGTCGCCGGCCAGGTCGAGAAGCTGTCGGAAGGCCGTGATATCCTCAAGCGCGCCCTTGAGGCCGATCTCAACACGATCAGCGGCGTCATGGCCGACCATTCGCAGAAGCTGGTCGACAACCGGACCCAGTTCTCGAACGCGCTGGATGCCGACTTGCTCAACGTCAACAACCTGGTCGCCGGCCACGGCGAACGCCTTGCCGCCGACCGTTCCCTGCTCGCCAGGGCGCTGGAAGACGACCTCAACAAGCTGGCAGAGAGCCGTTCGTCCATCGACGGCCTCGTCGCCGGCCAGGTGGAGAAGCTGGCCGAAGGCCGCGACATCCTCAAGCGCGCGCTCGAAGCCGACCTCGCCAAGATCGGCGATACCCGTTCGGGCATCGACGAGGCGATCGCCGGCCATGTCGGGCGACTGGCCGAAGGCCGCAGCATGCTGACCCGCGCGCTGGAGGACGACCTCAATAAGCTGGCCGAGAGCCGCTCGTCCATCGACGGCCTTGTCGCCGGTCAGGTCGAGAAGCTGTCGGAAGGCCGCGATATCCTCAAGCGTGCCCTCGAAGCCGATCTCAACACCATCACCGGCGTCATGGCCGACCATTCGCAGCGTCTGGTCGACAACCGCGCCCAATTCTCGCAGGCGCTGGACGCCGACCTGCTCAACGTCAACAATCTCGTTGCCGGGCACAGCGAACGCCTGGTCGCCGACCGTTCCCTGCTCGCCAGGGCATTGGAAGACGATCTCGCCAAGCTGGCCGAAAGCCGCGCTTCCATCGACGGCCTGGTGGCCGCCCAGGTGGAGAAGCTGTCCGAAGGCCGCGACGTGCTCAAGCGCGCGCTGGAAGCCGACCTCTCCTCCATTGGCGGCGTCATGGCCGGCCAGTCGCAGCAGTTGGTCGAGGCCCGCGCCGAGTTCCAGCAGGCGCTGGACAACGAACTGCAGCGGGTCAACGCGATCGTCAGCGGCCACAGCGAACGCCTCGCCGCCGACCGCTCGCTGCTCACCCGCGCATTGGAGGACGATCTCACCAAGCTGGCCGAAAGCCGCGCCTCCATCGACGGGCTGGTCGCCGGTCAGGTCGAGAAGCTGGCCGAGGGCCGCGACATCCTGCGCCGCGCGCTGGATGCCGACCTTGCCAAGATCAACGACAGCCGCGGTGGCATCGATGCCGTCATCGCCGACCATGTCGGCAAGCTGGCCGAGGGCCGCGATCTGTTGACGCGTGCCCTGGAGAGCGATCTGGCCAGCATCGATGGCGCCATGGCGGGCCACGCACAGCGCCTGACCGACAACCGCAACGACTTCGCGCAGGCACTGGAAGGCAACATGCATTCCGTGCATGGCCTGATCGCCGGTCACAGCGACCGGCTGGCCGCCGACCGTTCGGCCCTCACCCAGGCACTGGAGAGCGACCTCGCCAAGCTGGTCGATGCCCGCCGCGACATCGACCGCGCGCTGGCCGGCCACATCGACCAGATCGCGACCTCGTCGTCGAGCATTTCGGATGCCATCGCCGCCGACATCGAGAAGGTCGAGCAGGCGTTCGCCCGCCAGACCGGCGTCATCGAGGAGCGTTCCACCACCATGGAGCGCGCGCTCAACGTTGGTGTCGACAACATCCGCGGCGCGCTGGAAAAGAGCGCGCTGTTCGTTGCCGGCCAGTTGCGCGAGAAGGTGCTGGAAGTCACCAACTCGCTGCATGAGCAAGCAGGCATTGCCTTCACCGACGCCGATCGCAAGATCGCAGAGCGTGCCGAGCAGACCTCGGCCGCGCTGATGGCGCGCGCGGAAGACATTGCTCAGACCTTCGAGACCGCCGACCAGCGGCTGGTGGCGCGTGCCGTCGAGACGGCGCAGACACTTGCCGCCCGCGCCGGCGACATCCTGCGCAACTTCGAGACCGCCGATGAGCGCATGGGCGTCCGCATCGCCGAATCCGCCGATGCGCTGGCGACCCGTGCCTCGGACCTCAGCCGCATCTTCGAAACCCTCGAGGAGCAGCTTACCGCGCGCATCGCGCATGGTTCCGACGCCCTGTCGGCCCGTGCTTCCGAGATCGGCCGCATCTTTGACGACGCCGACAGCCGCATGGTGAGCCGGATCGCCGAGACCTCGTCCTCGATCGGCGGCCACGCCGACCAGATCGTCGGCGCCTTCGCGGAGACGGAACGGCGCGTTGCCGACCGCGCCCGCATGACCGGCGAGGAACTGGCCGGCCATGCCGGCGAGATCGAGCGCGCGCTGAACAGCGCCGACCAGCGGCTGGCCTCAAGTGCCGCCGCCGCGGCCGCTCGCGTCGAAGGCCATATCGCCAGCGCCGAAAGCCGCTTCGCAAACTCGGCCGACGCGATGGGCCAGAAGCTCGACCAGCAGATCACGCAGGCCGAGGGTCAGCTCGCTTCGCGCGCCAACGTCATCGCCGAAACCTTCGCCGCCGTCGGCCAGCATATCGGCCAGAGCACCAACGAAGCGGCCAAGACCATCGGCGCCAACACCCGCGAACTCAACGCCATGCTGGCGAGCCGTTCGGCCGAACTCTCCAAGATCCTGGACGAGACGGCACGCCCGCTGGTCGACAAGTTCTCGCAGGGCGGTGTCGAACTGCAGCGCAGCATGGAGGAGGCAACCGAACGTGCCACCGCCGCACTGCATCGCGAGAACGCGACGCTGGCCGATGCCATTGCCAGCCGCACAGCCGAAACGCTTGCCGCTGTCGACGGCGCCCGCTCGTCGCTGGCCGGCAATGTCGCCGACCTCATCGACCGCATGACGGCCTCGTCCGCCCAGCTCAACAAGCTAATCGCCAAGGCTTCGGAAAACCTCGGCGAAGTCGAGTCCCGCCTCGCAGGCTCGACGCAGAGCTTCGCGGTGACCACGGAGAAGGCAGCGCAAACCTTCGCCTCGTCGGCGCGCCTGGTCGATTCCAACACCACCAGGCTCACTGAACTGTCTTCGTCGACGCTGCGTGAGGTGGCCTCCATCGCCACGCGCTTCGACGAGCACAGCCGGCTGCTTGCCAGTGCCTCGGACCTGCTGGGTTCGGCGCAGAGCAATCTCGAGCACACGCTGGAGCGCCAGTCCTCGCTCGACGATCTCGCCGTCGGCCTGGTCAAGAAGTCGGAAGACCTCGAACGGGTCATGCGCTCATTCGAGACGCTGGTCGGCCAGACCCTGCAGAATGCCGAAGGCAAGACGCTGGAATCGGCCGACAAGATCCGCGTCGCCATCTCGGAAGTGGTCGAAGCCGCCACCAAGCGTTTCGCCGACGCGACCGACGAGATGCGCCGCACCGCTGGCTCCATCAAGAGCGAGCTGGACCTGACCCGCGCCGAGCTGCGCAAGGGCGTCATCGAGATGCCGGAAGAAGCCAAGGAATCGACCACGGCCATCCGCCGCGCCGTTTCCGAGCAGATCAGCGCGCTGAAGGAACTGTCGGAGATCGTGGCCAAGTCCGGCCGCACCGTCGACGTCTCGGAGCCGCGCAACCTGCGGCCGACCCCTGCTCCGCGTCCGGCGGAACCGCCGCTGCGCCGCCCGGCACAGCCTGAACAGCGCGCCCCGCAACCGCCGCTCGCCTCGACCGGCCTGCGTGGCCCGCTGGAGCCCGGCGAAACGGCGCTGCGTCCGCGCGGCGATGCCCGCGCGCCGCAGCAGGGCGGCTGGGTGCGCGACCTGTTGACCGGCGCTTCGGAAGACGATGGCGCCCGACCGGCGCCGGTGCAGCCGCGCGCCACGCCAGTGCAGCGCTCGCCGCTGCATGTCGTGGAAT
Source organism: Mesorhizobium terrae (assembly GCF_008727715.1). Classification (GTDB taxonomy): domain Bacteria; phylum Pseudomonadota; class Alphaproteobacteria; order Rhizobiales; family Rhizobiaceae; genus Mesorhizobium; species Mesorhizobium terrae. Next base: position 4,396,654 of record NZ_CP044218.1, on the reverse strand, counting down.
CGCTCAACTCGCTGTCCGTCGACATCGCCCGGGCCATCGACCACGACGCTTCGATCGAACTGTGGAACCGCTACAGGCGCGGCGAGCGCGACGTCTTCACCCGTCGCCTCTACACGCTGAAAGGCCAGCAGACTTTCGACGAGATCCGCCGCAAATATCAGTCGGAGGCCGAGTTCCGCGCCGCTGTCGACCGCTATTGCGACGACTTCGAGAAGTTGCTGAAGGATGTTTCGCGCAACGACCGCGACAACATGATCTCGCAGACCTATCTCACCTCGGACACCGGCAAGGTCTACACCATGCTGGCCCATGCGAGCGGCCGTTTGCGCTAAAGAGGCCTTGGCTGAAAAACCGAGAGGCGGCGGCAACGCCGCCTCTTTTCATTTACGGGCGGCCGGGACGCCGCGAGTGGTCGAGCGCGCCCGCTTCCGACGGAGGGCATTCCAATCGCTGACGTGACCGAAGCCACAACACCGACGCTGGAATGGCGCGGCGCCTTCACCAATGCCGAACTCAACGCATTGCACGCCGAATGCTTCGAGCATCGCCTTCTCGATGACGACTGGTGGGGTCAGGTCAACCGCCACAGCCTGGGTTGGGTGTGCATGCGCCACAATGGGTTGCTCACCGGCTTCGTCAACGTCGCCTGGGATGGCGGTGTCCACGCATTCCTGCTCGACACGATGGTGACTGGCGCATTGCGGCGCCACGGCCTTGCGACAAGGCTGGTCAGGGAAGCGGCACAGCAGACGCGCCAGTCGGCGTGCGAATGGCTGCACGTCGATTTCGACCCACATCTCAAGGATTTTTACTTCAACGCTTGCGGTTTTACGCCGACGGACGCCGGCCTGATCCGACTGCGCTGAACCCGGCGTGGTGTGCCGGGCACCCCGGGGCTGATCAGATAGACGTGTCCGCCCAGCGCACGATCTGCTGCGCGGCCTCGCCGAAGGCACGGTCGAGGGCTGCGACATAAGCCTTGTTGCCGCCGCCGGATACCGGCGCGCTGGCGCTGAAGGCGCGGGATGCGCGCACTTCGCCGTTGCGGTCGTTCAAGATGCGCACGAACAGTTCGACATGCGCCTGTTCGCCCTTTTCGGCGCGCACTTCGAAGGCGCGGATTTCGGTGATGATCTGATAGTCGATCGCCAGCCCCTCGCCCGGCTTGCCGACGCCGGCAAAGCGGCCGGTGCGCTGGAAAGCCTCCGCGAGACGCGCCTGCACGATCACCGGCAGCCGGTCGGCCCATTGCGCGCCCTTGAGATACTGGATCGAGCGATCGCCGGTCTTGATGACAATGTTCTGGCTGTCCAGCGCCTTCAGCGCCGCCGGCTGGGTGATCAGGATCTGGCCACGGCCGCGGCCGGCGGCCGACACTGTCGGCGTCGTCAGGTCAAACGTGTCGAGCGGCGCCGGGCCGCCGCCCGGCAGCGCCGCGCACCCTGTCAGGCCAAGCGCGAGCAGCAACGCGCCCGCATACGCTCCAATCGATCTCACGCGACGTCCCCACTGACCGAATCCGTCCGGTCCCCTTCCGAACGCTGTTTATCGACTTGACCGTGCGACGCCGTCAACGCCGCGTCCGCCCATCATACTGGCGCACCTCGCCATCGCCTCCCGACAGGATGCGCTGTGGATTGCGCTGGATGTCGGAAACGGCCGACTCGATGCGATTGATCGAACGGCGGCTGTCCTGCACGAGCGCTTCGACATTCTGCAGGCCCTGGCCGGAGAAACGCTGCAGATTGTCGGCGATGGTGCCGATATGCTGGTTGAGCGTATCGGCCACCTGCTTGAACGACTTCAGCGTGTCGGTGGCCTGCGCCACCAGCCCCTTGGTGTCGCCGGACCCCAGCATTCCGTCCACCTTGGCCAGGATGCCGTCGACGCGCACGGAGGCGTTGTTGAGGCGCGCGGCGAGCTGTTGGGCGTCCTTGATGGTCTGGTCGATATCGCCGGCCCGCTCGCTGAACTTCTCCGTCACCTTGGCGATGTCGGCGGAAGCCTTGTCGGCATTGGCGCTGGCTTCCTTGATATTGGCAAGTGCTGCGCGCACATCGGCCGGGTCGACGCTGTCGAGGACGCCATTCACCTTGTCCAGCGTGACCTGCGTCTTCTGGGCGAATGTGTTGACCGAACCGACCGCCTGCTTGACTTCGGCGATGGTGGAATCGAACTGGTCGCTGGTCTGCTTCAGGTTCTGCGTGATGGTGTCGACATTGGCGACGATCTGGCGAACCTTGTCCTTGTCAACGGCGTTGAGCAGGCCCTCGGCCGCCTTCAGCGCGCCATCCAGCTTGCCAGACACGCCCTGCAGTTCGGTCGACAAGGCGCTGACGGAAGCGAGGAACTTGTCGACACCGTCGGAATTCCTGGCCAGCGCATCGGAGAACTTCTGGGCATTCTGCGCGGTCTGGGTCAGCGGGCCGCGCACGTCCTGCGTGAAGCCTTCGAGCTGCGACAGCACCTTGTCGGCGCGCCCGAAAATGTCCTGCGCGGTCTGCAGGAGATTGGTCACGGCGGACGGCTTGGCGATGATCACCGCCACGCGCCCATCCTTCTCGGCCTCGTCCAGCAGCTTGGGTTCCTGCGGATTGGCGCCGGTCAGTTCGATATTGGCCTGGCCCGTCAGGCCGGCGAGGCCGATATCGGCCTGCGTCGAACGGGTGATCGGCGTCTTGCGGTCGATCTCGGTGTCGGCAACCGCGATGGTCGGGTTGTCGACGTCGATATAGACACGGCGCACGTCGCCCACCTTCACGCCGTTGAACAGGACCTGGCTGCCGCGGCCGAGGCCCGAGGCCGAACCCGGAATGCGCACACGCAGCGTCGTCGTCTCGCCCCGGTCGCCGATCGCCGCGGTCCAGTAGACAAAAGCGAAGGCCGCCAGAATAGCCACCAGCGTAAAAATGCCGACGATAACGTAGTTGGCTCTGGTTTCCATTGCTTCACTTATGGCTGCGCGCGCGTGGCAAGATCAAGCTGCCGCGCCCGTTTTCCGCGGAAATAGGCCTTCACCCAGGGTTCCTCGCTCTTCAACATGTCGTCGACAGTGCCTTCCACCAGCACCCGCTTCTTGCCGAGCACGGCGATTCGGTCGCAAGCGGTGAACAGCGAATCAAGGTCGTGCGTGACCATGTAGACGGTGAGACCCATCGTGTCGCGCAGCTTCACCACCAGCTCATCGAACTCCGCCGCGCTGATCGGATCGAGGCCTGAGGTCGGCTCGTCGAGGAAGACGATGTCCGGATCGAGCGCCAGCGCGCGGGCGAGCGCGGCGCGCTTGATCATGCCGCCCGAAAGCTCGGAGGGGTATTTGCGCGCAGCTTCCGGCGGCAGCCCCACCAGCTCCACCTTGAGCATAGCCAGTTCGTCCATCAGCTTGCCGGGCAGATCGAGATATTCGCGCATCGGCACCTGCACGTTTTCCATCACCGTCAGCGCCGAAAACAGCGCGCCCTGCTGGAACAGCACGCCAAGCCGCATGTCGATGCGCAGCCGCTCCGCATCGCTGGCCTCGGAGACATCGGTGCCGAACAGCTTGATGGTGCCGCCCTGTTTCGGCACCAGTTCCAGAACCGCGCGCAAAAGCACCGACTTGCCGGCGCCCGAGGCGCCGACGAAACCGAGGATCTCGCCGCGATGGATATCCAGAGACAGCCCGTCGAGGACGACCTGATCTCCGAACGCCACCTTGATGTCGCGCGCCGACAGCACGATCTCGTCACGGTCTTCGGCGGTTGGCGGGGCCTGTTCCTGGACGCTCTGCATCTCAGAAACTGATCGACGCGTAGAAGATGGCGAAAAGGCCATCGAGAATGATGACCACGAAAATGGATTTCACCACCGACTGGGTCACGTGCAGGCCAAGCGATTCGGCGCTGCCGCCGACCTTCAAGCCTTCCACCGAGGCAATCGTACCGATGATCATGGCCATGAACGGCGCCTTGATCAGGCCGGCGAAGATGGTCGACAGATCAATGGCAACCCGCAGCCGCTCGATGAAGGCGGCCGGCGGAATGCCTGAATAGAGCCAGGCAGCGGCGATGCCGCCGCCGAGTGCGGCGAAATTGGCCAGGATGGTCAGGCAAGGCAGTCCGATCACCAGTGCCACCAGGCGCGGGAACACCAGCACGCCGATGGGATTGAGGCCGATCACTTTGAGTGCGTCCACCTCCTCGCGCATCTTCATCGAACCGATCTCGGCGGTGATCGCGCTGCCCGAGCGGCCGGCGATCATGATAGCCGTCATCAGCACGCCAAGCTCGCGCAACACCAGCACGCCGACGAGATCGACGACGAAGATGTCGGCACCGAAGTAACGCAGCTGGTAGGCGCCCTGCTGGGCGACGATGGCGCCGACGATGGTGGACATCAACAGCACCACCGGAACGGCGCCGACGCCCATGCGGTCGAGCTGGTTGAAGATCGCGGCCGGGTTGACGGCGTGGCCGCGCCCCAGCTTCATCTGCGCGCCGCGAATGGTAGCGCCCAGGATGTTCATGCCGGCGAGGAAATCGTCGCGCATCTCATAGACACGCATGCCGATCAGCTCGAGCGCACGGATGATGATGTTGGGGCGTGGTATCGCCTGCGCTTCGCCCGCCCGCCGCACCGCCTCGCCCACCGCGTTGAGCAGGGTGGCGGCGGTTTCGCTCTGGCCCTGCAGTCTGATCTCGACACCGCGCGCTTCGTTGGTGTTGACCAGCCGCTGGATCAGCCAGGCGCCGGCGGTATCCATGCGCCCGATCTTGGAAAGATCGAGCGCCAGCGTCTTGAAGCCGTTGCGCTTTTCGACCTTGCGCATTTCGGCGTCGACCTCGCCGACCCGCCGCGTCGTCCAGTTGCCGGAAAAGACGCAGGCCAGCACGCCGTCGCGCTCGGCAACGGCGATCTGCGGCTGGCTTGCATCGGCGCCGGCCTTGTCGCTTGCGTCGCGTTTGCGGATCGTCAACATGCGCTCCTGTTTAGCTCGACGGGACAGGCCTGTCGATTTGTCGGCGGCATTACGTCAGCATTACCGGAGCAGAAAAACATGGCGCGTGTCATTTCGGTCGAAGCCGAGCGTTTTCCGATAGCCGGCGTCTTCACCATCGCCCGTGGCTCCAAGACCGAGGCGGAAGTCATAACCTGCACGATCGGCGACGGCGGCCATGCGGGACGCGGCGAATGCGTCCCCTACAAACGCTATGGCGAGACGATGGACAGCGTGCTGGCGCAGATCGAGGCGATGCGGGCAGCACTTGAGGCCGGCATGGGGCGCGCCGAATTGCAGGCGGCGATGCCGGCGGGCGCGGCGCGCAACGCAATCGACTGCGCGCTGTGGGACCTCGAAGCCAAAACCGCAACAGCCTCGGTCGCAGCCCTACTGGGCATCGCCCCCGGGCCGCTGGAAACCGCCTACACGCTGTCGCTGGCCGAACCGGAGACCATGGCCGCCCAGGCGCGCGCCAATGCGGGACGGCCGCTGCTCAAGGTCAAGCTAGGCGGCGAAAACGATGCCGCGCGTATCCGTGCGGTCCGCGATGCGGCACCGGACAGCCGGCTGATTCTCGACGCCAATGAGGGCTGGACCGACGACAACGTCGCCGAAAACATCGCAGCTGCCGCAGCACTTGGCATAGCATTGATCGAGCAGCCGCTGCCGGCCGGCCGCGACGGCAAGCTACGCCATATTGCAAGGCCGGTCCCGATCTGCGCCGACGAAAGCGTGCACGCCACCAACGACATCGAGGCGCTGGTCGGCCTCTACGATGCCGTCAACATCAAGCTGGACAAGGCCGGCGGGCTGACCGAAGCGCTGCTGCTACGCGACAAGGCCCGCCAATGCGGCCTGTCCATCATGGTCGGCTGCATGGTCGGCACGTCGCTCGCCATGGCACCGGCCGTGCTTTTGGCGCAGGGCGCCGACTATGTCGACCTCGATGGCCCCTTGCTACTTGCCCGCGACCGCGACCCCGGCCTGCATTACCAGGGATCGCTGGTTTCACCGCCTCAAGCGGCGCTGTGGGGCTGAACGCGCGGCGAGCACGATCAAGGCAAGGCCGAGCAACGCCACCGGCACCATGGCGAAGAAACCCTCGACGCCGAAACGCTGATAGAGCGGCCCCGAAGCCAGCGTGACGGCGGCCATGGAAAACCCGTTGGCGAAGAAGGCGATGCCTTGCGCCGCGCCCGTCCGCTCCTCCGACACCGTTTCGCCGATCATCTTCTGCAGGCTGATCAGCACCAGTGCCGTCGAGATCGCATGCAGCGCCTGGATGCCGAAGAAGCCGGTCACGCCAAGGCCGAGCGGCCAGATCAGCGGAAAGGCGATCCAGCGCACGACGGCGCCGATGGCGGCGAAGACCATGACGCGCACGACCGGCACGCGGCTGAACAGCCGGTTGAAGGCCATGAACATGCCAACTTCGCAGACCACGCCGAAGGCCCACAGGAAGCCGACGACGGAATCGCTGATGCCCAGCGATTTCCAATAGATGGACGAGAATCCGTAGAGAAAGCCGTGGCTGCCGACGATGACGCCGGCACCAGCGGCGAAGTAGAGGAAATAGGGGTTGAGCAGGCTGGGCACCGCCTGCTGCAGGTCGGTCGCCGACAGCGGCGACGCCCGCCTTGGCCGACCAAGCCGTGGCGCCATCAGCCCGATCGCCACGATGGCGCAAAACGACACGAACAGCATGATCGGCACCGCGCCCGCCCCGGTCGAGGTCAGGATGAAGCCGCCGACAAGATTGGCGCAGAGATAGGAGATCGAACCCCAGATACGCATGCGCGGATAGTTGGCGCCGAAGCGGCGCACGCCCGACAGCGCCAGCGAATCGGCGATCGGCGAATGCGGTGTCCAGACGACCGCCAGAACCAGCGAGACAATCAACACGCTGGCATAGCTGGGCGACAGGAAATAACCGGCCGAGACCACCACCGACGCCATCGCCAGTGCCAGGTAGACATTCACGCGGTCGCTCGCCTTGTCGGCCAGCGACGTGAACAGCGGCGTCGTCGCCACGCGCAGGAACATCGGCGCCGAAAGGATGACGGCGATCTTTTCCGGGCTGAAACCGTGTTCTTCCAGCCAGAGCGGGAAATAGGGCAGATAGATGCCGCTCGGCACCAGTACGGTGAAGAACAGCAGCGCCATGCGCAACTCATAGCGGCGCGGCTTGATCAGCTGTTCGGGGGAAAGCGGTGGCAGGGACATGAAAGGCAATCGGCAAATGCCGCCGGCAAAATGGCCGATCAGGCGTGCCCTGCTCTATCACGCCGCTCAAAACCAAGAAACCGTTTGGCCTAATCGATTAACGCCAAATTTCGAGCGCCCGCCAGTGTCGGCGGCGAACGGTCAGGCCGCCTCCGCGGCCCGCGCCTTTTGCGGCAACATGTCGATTGCCACCGGCACCAGCGCCGGTTCGACCTGCGGGGTCTCGGGCATGACATGGGCCCAATGCAGGATTTCGAACCGTCCGTCGAAATGCTCGACCACGGCCGTGCAGCTTTCGACCCAGTCGCCGGTGTTGACATAACGGACGTCGTCGAAATCCTCGATTGCCGCATGGTGGATGTGGCCGCAGATGACGCCGTCCACTTGCGAGCGGCGCGCCTCTTCCGCCAGCACCTGCTGGAAGGAGCCGATGAAATTCACCGCCTTCTTCACCTTGACCTTGGCCCAGGACGAGAACGACCAGTAGGGCATGCCGAAGAGGTGGCGGAACCGGCTGATCGCGCGGTTGATGACCATCGCCGCGTCATAGGCATAGTCGCCGAAATAGGCGAGCCAGCGGGCATTGTGAACGACCGTGTCGAACTGGTCGCCATGGATGACCAGCATGCGGCGCCCGTCCGCCGTCTCGTGGATGGCGCGGTCGGCCACGACGATGCCACCGAAATGCACGCCCTGGAACTGGCGGGCGAATTCGTCATGGTTGCCGGCTATGTAGGTGATCGAAGTGCCTTTGCGCGCCTTGCGCAGTAATTTCTGCACCACGTCGTTGTGGGCCTGCGGCCAGTGCCAGGAGCGCCGCAGCCGCCAGCCATCGACGATGTCGCCGACCAGGAAGATGATATCGGCGTCGTGATGGCGCAGGAAATCGATCAGGAACTCGGCCTTGGCCGCCTTCGATCCCAGATGCACATCCGAGATGAAAATGGAGCGGAACATACGTGGTTTGGCGCCGGACATCGCGATCTCACCTTTCGCGCTGGCTATGCATCGATTCATGCAACAACCGTATGACGGTTGCGATTAGGCCAGCCCTTTGGTTAGCCTTGGCGGACAAATCGGAGGTATTCGGCATGGATCTCGGTATTCGCGGCAAGAAGGCGATCGTCTGCGCATCGAGCAAGGGGCTGGGGCGCGGCTGCGCCGTCGCGCTTGCCGAAGCCGGCTGCGATCTGGTGCTGAACGGCCGCGACGCGGCGTTGCTGGCTAGGACGGCGGCCGACATTCGCCAGCGTTTCGGCGTCGACGTCATCGAAGTGCCGGGCGACGTCTCGAAACCCGACGTGCAGAAGGCGCTGCTTGCCGCCTGCCCCTCGTCGGACATCCTCGTCAACAACAATGGCGGGCCGCCCTATCGCGATTTCCGCGAACTCGACCGCGAAAAGATCCTCGAGGGCGTCACCAACAACATGGTCACGCCGATCGAACTGGTGAAAGCCGTCATCGATGGCATGGCGACGCGCGGTTTCGGCCGCATCGTCAACATCACCTCTTTGTCGGTCTATATGCCGATCCCCGGCCTCGACCTGTCTTCCGGGGCGCGCGCCGGCTTGACTTCGTTCCTGGCGGGCGTCGCCCGCACGGTGATCGACCGCAATGTCACCATCAACAGCCTGTTGCCCGGCAAGCTCGACACCGACCGGCTACGCGGTCCACATGAACCGGGTTCGGTGGAGACGCCGGAAGCGGCCGCGGCGCGCAAGGCACGGCTGGGTGCCGACATTCCGGCCAAACGCCTGGGCACGCCGGAAGAGTTCGGCCAGATCTGTGCTTTCCTGTGCTCGGTGCACGCCGGCTATCTCACCGGCCAGAACATCCCGGTGGACGGTGGGCTCTATGTGAGCGCGTTCTGAACGCGGACGCTGACGGTATTTTCGTCAGCATTTCTGTATAAAATTTTGATTCTGTTTCGCTTTTTCGCGAACGACAAAATGCGTCCGTTCGCCGTGCATCCCGCCTCGAAAAACCGTCGCCGCATGCTACAAGGGGGACGAAACAGGGAGAAGGGAAGGCATGGCGAACGACAAGGGCAAGGCGACGCGCTCGGATCTCGACGAGGCTGCCCTCTTCTTCCACAAATATCCGGTTCCCGGAAAGCTGGAGATTCAGGCGACCAAGCCGCTCGGCAACCAGCGCGACCTGGCGCTTGCCTATTCGCCCGGCGTCGCCGCGCCCTGCCTCGCCATCAAGGAGGACCCAGCCACCGCCGCCGACTACACGGCGCGCGCCAATCTGGTCGCCGTCATCTCCAACGGTTCGGCCGTGCTCGGCCTCGGCAATATCGGCCCGCTTGCCTCCAAGCCGGTGATGGAAGGCAAGGCCGTTCTGTTCAAGAAGTTCGCGGGCATCGACGTCTTCGACATCGAGATCGACGCGCCCGAGATCGACCGCATGGTGGAGACCGTTGCCGCGCTCGAACCCACTTTCGGCGGCATCAACCTCGAGGACATCAAGGCGCCCGAATGTTTCGAGGTCGAGGAGCGGCTAAAGGCCCGCATGGGCATTCCGGTCTTCCATGACGACCAGCATGGTACAGCGATCATCGTGGCCGCCGCCGTGCTCAATGGACTGGAACTGGCCGGCAAGAAGATCAAGGACGTCAAGATCGTCACATCAGGCGCCGGTGCTGCGGCACTTGCCTGCCTCAACCTGCTCGTCTCGCTCGGCGCCAGCATCGAAAACATCTGGGTGACCGACCGTTTCGGCGTTGCGCATAAAGGCCGCGTCGAGGAGATGGACCGCTGGAAGGACCCCTACGTCAAGGACACGGAGGCGCGCACGCTGGCCGACGTCATCCCGGGCGCCGACGTCTTCCTCGGCCTTTCCGCCGCCGGCGTGCTGAAGCCGGAACTCTTGAAGGGCATGGCCGAAAAGCCGCTGATCCTGGCGCTGGCCAACCCGACGCCGGAGATCATGCCGGAAGTGGCGCGCGCAGCACGGCCCGACGCCATGATCTGCACCGGCCGCTCGGACTTCCCCAACCAGGTCAACAACGTCATCTGCTTCCCCTACATCTTCCGGGGCGCGCTGGATTGCGGCGCCAGCGCCATCAACGAGGAGATGAAGATGGCGGCGGTTCGGGCCATCGCCGCCCTTGCCCGCGAAGAACCGTCCGATGTCGCCGCCCGCGCCTATTCCGGCGAAACGCCGATCTTCGGGCCCGACTTCCTCATCCCCTCGCCCTTCGACCCGCGCCTGATCCTGCGCATCGCGCCCGCCGTCGCCAAGGCCGCCTGCGACACCGGTGTTGCCACGCGCCCGATCGGCGACATGGGCGCCTATCTCGACAAGCTGAACCGCTTCGTCTTCCGCTCCGGCCTGGTCATGAAGCCGGTCTTCTCCACGGCCCGCAGCGCCGCCGCCAAGCGCGTCATCTATGCCGATGGCGAAGACGAGCGCGTGCTGCGCGCCGCCCAGGTGGTGCTGGAGGAAGGCATCGCCGAACCGATCCTCATCGGTCGCCCGCATGTCATCGACGTGCGCCTGAAGCGCTACGGCTTGCGCATCAAGCCGAATGTCGATTTTGGGCTGATCAACCCGGAAGAAGACCCGCGCTATCGCCATTATGTCGACCTGTTGATCGAACTCGGCGGCCGCCGCGGCGTCACGCCGGAAGCAGCCCGCACCATGGTGCGCACCGACAATACGGTGATCGCCGCACTCGCCGTGAAACGCGGCGACGCGGATGCCATGATCTGCGGCCTGGAGGGCCGTTTCGCCCGCCATCTGCGCAATGTCACGCTGATCATCGGCGCGCGCGCCGGCATCAGCGACCACGACCTGTCGACACTGTCCATGCTGATCTCGCAGCGCGGCGTGCTGTTTCTCACCGACACCTACGTCTCGGTGGACCCGACCGCCGAGGAGATCGCCGAGATGACGATCCTGGCAGCCGAGGAAATCCGCCGCTTCGGCATCGAGCCGAAGGCCGCATTGCTGTCGCTTTCGGATTTCGGTTCGCGCGATGCGCCAAGCGCACTGAAGATGCGTAAGGCAGCCGATATCTTGGCGCGCCTCGTGCCCGAACTGGAATGCGACGGCGAAATGCACGCCGATTCGGCGCTGTCGGAACATCTGCGCCAGCGCGTCTATCCGCATTCGCGCCTGAAGGGCGAGGCAAACCTTCTGGTGTTCCCGAGCCTCGACGCAGCCAACATCACGCTGACGGCACTGCGCACCATGCTGGACGCGCTGCATGTCGGGCCGATCCTGCTCGGCACCGACAAGCCCGCGCATATCCTGACGCCCTCGGTCACCTCGCGCGGTGTGGTCAACATGACGGCGCTTGCCGTCGTCGAGGCCTCGCAGAAGGCGCAAGCCGCGCTCAACGCGCCGCGCGGCTGAACCGCCAGGCTAAACGCGCGGTTAACCGCCTCGACGCTACCCTTGGCGCGCGAAAAATGCGGGCGAAGGGTTATGACTGGGGCGCACCGAGGGCCGCGATTTGCCTTGACGCTTCTGTGCGGCGTCCTGCTTGCGCTCGTTCTCGTCACCCAGGCTGAAGCCGCCTCCCGCATCTGCCGCCAGTTGAAGGCCGAACTCGCCGCGCTGCACAAGGGCGGCGGCGCCTCCGAGCAACGGCGTTATGACGCCGCCATCGCCAGGCAGAACGGCGAACTCGCCAAGGCCCGCGCGCAAGCCCGCGACGCCGGCTGCGGTTTCTCGTTTTTCGGCTCCGGGATCAGTCAGTGCGCTGCGCTGAACGCCGCCATAGACCGGATGAATGCCAATCTGGACACGCTTCAGCGGAAACGCGCGCGGATGGCGGGCGCTTCACCACGCCGCGATCGCGGCCGGATTACCGCCGCGCTGGAAGCAAATGACTGCAATGGCACACAGGCCGCTGAAAAGCGCGACAGCGGCGACGATGCGTCGGACGAGGAAGAGGCGGATTCCGGTGCACCCGGGCTTGAAGCAGTGCTCGATCCGGGCTTTGTTGCGGCGCCGCGCGGCGAAGTCCGCACTTTATGCGTACGCACCTGCGACGGCTATTTCTTCCCGATGTCGAATGCCGCCACCGCTAGCGACTTCCAGCGCGACCAAAGCCGTTGCGAAGCAAGTTGCCCGGGCACGCAGATCCAGGTCTTCTATACGCGCGGGGTCGGCGATGACGCCGCCGTCATGACCTCGTCTGCGACCGGACGCCCCTATTCGGAATTGCCGACCGCCTTCCTCTACAAGAAGCCGGGCCAACCCATCCCGCAGGGCTGCGGCTGCAATGCCGCCCAGAACTTCAACATCGTCGCCGGCAATCCGCCGGCTGGCGCGCCGGCAACTGGAGCTCAGGCCAGTTCGCCTTTCCTGCCGGTTCCGGCCGCCAAGCCCGATCCCGCGGACGACCCCGAAACGCTGGCCAACGCGGCCGGCGGCCTCGATGTCGAAACCATGCGCCAACTCGTGAAGAAGCCTGATCCCTCGCCGGTCTCAGCCTTGCCGCCGGAACAGCGCAAGGTCAGGGTCGTCGGGCCAACGTTCCTTCCCGACCCAGGAGCGGCAATAGATCTGCGAGCTCCGGCCCGGAAACCAGCCCCGTAAGCGCCAGCCTCAACGGCAGGAACAGCGCCTTGCCCTTGCGGCCGGTGGCTTCCTTGACCCGCCCGGTCCATTCCTTCCACACCGTCGCCGTCCACGGCTCTTCCGGCAGAAGGTCGAAAGCTTCGCTCAGGAACTGCCGTTCCTCGAGCTCGAATTCGGGCTTTTCCAACGGCCCTTCCTGCACGATGCGCCACCAGGTTGAAGCATCGCTCAGCCGGTCGAGATTACCGCGCACGGCGTTCCAGAACGGTTCAGCCTTGTCGCCGGAAACGCCGAGCACGGCCAGCCGGTCGCGCGCATCGGCGAACGACAGCGTGTGCATCAGCCCGCGGTTCAGCACCACCAGTTCTTCCGGGTCGAACTTGGCAGCGGATTTCGACGTCGCCGCCGGATCGAAATGCGTGGCGAGTTCGGCCATCGTCGGCATCGGCTGCACGTTTTCCGACGTGCCGATCAGAACGGCCAGCGAAGCCACCGCCATCGGCTCGATGCCGTCGGAACGCAGCCCCTCAATCGACAACGAGCCGGTGCGCTTGGAAAGCCCCTCGCCCGTCGTCGTGGTCAAAAGGTTGTGGTGGCCGAATGTCGGGACAACCGCACCCAGCGCCTTGAACAGCGCGATCTGCACGCCGGTGTTGGTGACATGGTCGTCGCCGCGGATCACATGGCTGATGCCCATCTCGATATCGTCCACCACCGAAGGCAGCGTGTAGAGATAGGTGCCGTCCTCTCGCACCAGCACCGGATCGGAAACCGAGGCGAGATCGACGGTCTCCTCGCCGCGCACCAGATCGTTCCAGTGGATATCGGTGCGTTCCGGTTCCTGCGGATCGACCCTGAAATTGGGCAGCAGGAAGCGCCAGTGCGGACGCCGCCCATCGGCTTCGAAATCGGCGACCTGCTTGGCGCTCAGCGTCAGGGCCTCGCGGCCATAGACCGGCGGCATGCCGCGCGTGCGGCGCACCTTGCGCTTGAGGTCGAGTTCTTCCGGCGTTTCAAAGCAGGGATAGAGCACGCCGGCCTGTTTCAGCCGTTCGACGGCAGCGTCGTAGATCGGCACGCGACGCGACTGGTAGTCGGTGGCGTCTGGGAAAATGCCCAGCCAATGCAGGTCGTAGAGGATGGAATCGGCATATTCCTGCTTCGAACGCACCGTGTCGGTATCGTCGAAACGCTGGATGAAACGGCCTCTGTTCTTCTGCGCGAACAGCCAGTTGAACAGCGCTGTGCGCGCGTTGCCGATGTGGATACGCCCCGTGGGCGACGGTGCAAAACGGACGGTAACTGTCATGGAATCGGGCGTAGCCGATGAGTTGGGCCTTGGCAAGGCAGGCGCCGACGCCGCCGGCTAAAGCAATTCCAGCAAAAGTGCGCAGCGGTTTTGCGTCCGGAATTGCGTAAAAACAAAGAGCTAGAGCATTGGAGCCGATCCTGGATTCGCCGAAAATGCTCTAGTCAACTTCAGACCAGATCCGCGCGGTCGAAAAGCGGCGGGCCGCACCTTGCGATGCGGCCCGCCATTTTCGTTTCGCAACGATCCGGATCAGACCAGGCCCTTGGTCAGTTCCAGCGCCTGCCGCTCGAACAGGCGGCGATAGATGCCACCGCTCAGCCGGATCAGCTCTTCATGCGAGCCCTCTTCGACAATCTTGCCGCGGTCGAAGACCAGCAGCCGGTCGAGCGCCCTGACCGTCGACAGGCGGTGGGCGATGACCAGCGTGGTGCGGCCGACCATAAGCCGCTCCATCGCCTGTTGGATCAGCACCTCCGATTCCGAATCGAGGCTCGACGTCGCCTCGTCCAGGATCAGGATCGGCGCATCCGCGAGGAAGGCGCGCGCGATGGCCACACGCTGGCGCTCACCGCCCGAGAGCTTGACGCCGCGCTCGCCGACGAGCGTGCCGTAGCCTTTGGGCAACCGGGCGATGAAGTCATGCGCGCTGGCAAGGCGCGCAGCCTCCTCGATCTCGGCCTGCGTGGCGTCAGGCCGGGCATAGGCGATGTTCTCCGCCAGCGAACGGTGGAACAGGATCGGCTCCTGCTGCACGATCGCGATCTGCTGGCGAAGCGACGACTGCGTGACCTCGGAAATATCCTGACCGTCGATCAGGATGCGACCGCCGCTGAGGTCGTAGAGCCGCTGTATCAGCTTGACGAAGGTCGTCTTGCCCGAACCCGAATGGCCGACCAGGCCGACCCGCTCACCGGGCTCGATCACCACCGAGAAATCGCGATAAAGCGGCTCGCGATGGCTGCCATAGTGGAAGGTGACATGGTCGAAGAGGATGCCGCCGTCGACGATGCGGGCATGCTCGGCGTCCGGAGCATCCTCGATGCCAAGCGGCTGCGCCTGGAAATCGACCAGTTCTTCCATGTCATTGATCGAGCGTTGCATGTTGCGGATGTGCATGCCGATGTCGCGCAGGTAGCCCTGCAGCACGAAGAACGATGTCAGCACGAAGGCGACGTCGCCCGCGCTGGCCTGCCCCCGCAACCACAGGAGCAGCACGACGCCGATAACCGCCGTCCTCAGCGCAAGCAGCATGATGCCCTGCACCGTGCCGTTGACGGTACCGCGAATCCAGGTGCGCCCGGTGCGGTTGCGCCACTTGGCGACCACGCCGGCAAGACGCCCTTCCTCACGCGCTTCCGCGCCAAAACCCTTGACGACCGCGTTGCAGCTCACCGCGTCGGCCAGCGAACCGCCGAGGCGCGTGTCCCATGCGTTGGCCAGCCTGGCCGCCGGCGCGACATAGGCGAGCGACAGCACGGCGGTGACGCCGATGAAGATCAGTGAGCCGAGCGCCACCACCAGCCCCATCAGCGGCCAGTACCAGCCGAGCAGCACGGTCGAGCCCACCAGCATGACCACCGACGGGAACAGCGCCACCAGCACCGTGTCGTTGAGGAGGTCGAGCGCCCACATGCCACGCGTAACCTTGCGCACGGTCGAGCCGGCAAAGGAATTGGCGTGCCAGTCGGTCGAGAAACGCTGGACGCGGTAAAACGCGTCGCCGCAGATGTCCGACATCATCTTCAGCGTCAGTTCGACGATGGCGAGGAAGCCGAAGTTGCGGAAGACGACGGAGGACAGCGCCAATCCGATCAGCGCGATAAATGCCGCGACCGCAGCATCCCAGGCCTCCTGGCTCGATGCGGCGCCTGAAGCGACGGCATCGACCAGACGGCCGGAATAGAGCGGCGTCAGCACATCGGCCAACGTCGAAAGCAAAATCATGAGCAGAATGAACAGCACCCTGATCGGCTGCCGCCGCCAGTGTGCCAGGGTGAAGCCAAAAACGCTGCCGAATGCGCCAGCGCGCAAGTCGATCTTGAAACGAGTCATGGTACCTGCAGGCACAAACGTGCCTGATCCCGAAAAAGTGTAAAAGAAACACCGCTTTGAAGGGCAATCTTGCGCCCGGTCGCGGATACGATGGTGGAGCGGCCAGCCCTAGGCGGGGTGGCGGTCGAGGCAATCTGAAGCCGATCTCGCGGCGACGTGTTCCCGCAGGAACGGCGCCGAAGAGTTAAGCTTCGCGACCTCGCATACTGTTCTCAAATTCCATCATTCGTATCCTCCCGGAAGGGAATCGCGGATGCTGACCTTATAGGAGAGGCATTTTGCCACGCCAACCCCGCGCCTGTCACAAAAGCGTCGTGGCATAAAAGGTGAGGCTATGCTGCAACACCGGCTCGGTCTGGGTCGATCGAAGCAACCCGTCGACGGCCTTCAGCGCCGCCGGCGCATCCAGAAGCCGTCATTGGAAACCTCGAAGCCGAAGCCGGCATAGAGCGAGTGCGCGTCGGTGGTGCGCAGGCTCCAGGACCCGACCTGCGCAAGATCTGGATGATCGAGCAGCGCGCCGACCAACTTCTTGCCGATGCCGACGCCGCGCCGTTCCGGCCAGACGATGACGTCGCAAAGATAGGCGAAGCAGGCATGGTCGGTGACCGCGCGCGCGAAACCGACCTGTTCGCCGTCGATGAATGCGGAAACGCAGAGCGAATTGTCGAAGGCGCAGCGGTGGATTTCATCGCTGCGCTGCGCGCCCCAGTAGCTCGCCTTGATGATCGCCGAAGTGGCTGCGAAATCGATGCGGTCGCGATCGAAGGAAATTTCGACTTCGCTCACATCAGCCCCGGTCACGGAAGCGGTTGGTGATGGGATAGCGACGGTCGCGGCCAAAGTTCTTCTTGGTGATCTTGACGCCCGGCGCGGCCTGGCGGCGCTTGTATTCGGCGATGTAGAGCAGGTTCTCCATCCGCGCCACCGTCGCCCGGTCGTGGCCGCGCTTGACGATCTCGTCGACGCCCATCTCGTTCTCGACCAGGCATTCGAGAATGTCGTCGAGCACCGGATAGGGCGGCAGCGAATCCTGGTCTGTCTGGTTTTCGCGCAACTCCGCCGACGGCGCCTTGTCGATGATGTTGTGCGGGATCACCTCGCCGGAAGGTCCGAGCGCACCCGGCGGCACATGGCTATTGCGCCAGCGCGACAACGCATAGACCTGCATCTTGTAGAGGTCCTTGATCGGATTGAAGCCGCCATTCATGTCGCCGTAAAGCGTGGCGTAGCCGACCGACATCTCCGACTTGTTGCCGGTGGTGACGACCATGGAGCCGAATTTGTTGGAGATCGCCATCAGGATGGTGCCGCGCGCACGGCTTTGCAGGTTTTCCTCGGTGATGCCTTCCTTGGTGCCTTCAAACAGCTGCGTCAGCGCGTGCGAAAAGCCCTCGACCGGCTCGGCGATCGGCACGATGTCGTAGCGGCAGCCGAGAGCACGGGCGCAGTCCTCAGCGTCCTTCAGCGAATCCTTCGAGGTGTAGCGATAGGGCATCATCACGCAGCGGACCCGCTCCTCGCCCAGCGCATCGACGGCAAGGGCGGCACAGATCGCCGAATCGATGCCGCCGGAAAGACCGAGCACGACATTCTTGAAGCCGTTCTTGTTGACGTAGTCGCGCAGGCCAAGCAGGCAGGCGCGGTAGTCGGCCTCCTCCCGGTCCGGTATCCGCGACATCGGCCCTTCCGAGCAGGTCCAGCCCCTGCCCCCACCATTTTGCGCGCTCTCGGCGTCGCGGTTGCGTTTCCAGGTGGTGACGGCGACCGTCTCCTCGAACTGGCTCATCTGGAAGGCGAGCGACTTGTCCGCGTTGATGGCGAAGGACGCACCGTCGAAGACCAGTTCGTCCTGCCCGCCAAGCTGGTTGGCATAGATCATCGGCAGGCCGGTCTCGATGACCTGCTTGATCACCACCTGATGGCGCACGTCGATCTTGGTGCGGTAATAGGGCGAGCCGTTGGGGACCAGAAGGATTTCGGCGCCGCTTTCGGCCAGTGTCTCGCACACGCCGAGTTCGCCCCAGATGTCCTCGCAGATCGGCACGCCGACGCGGATGCCACGAAAATTGAACGGTCCGGCGATCTCAGGACCAGCCTGGAACACGCGCTTTTCGTCGAACTCGCCATAGTTCGGCAGGTCCACCTTGTAGCGCTCGCCGAGCACCTTGCCGCCGTCGGCGAAGAGGATCGAATTGTGGGTGCCGCTCTTGCGCTTCAGCGGCGTGCCGATGATGACGGCAGGCCCGCCATCGGCGGTGTCCTTGGCCAGTTCATTGGCGGCGCGTTCGCAAGCCGCCAGGAACGCCGGCTTCAGCACCAGATCCTCCGGCGGATAGCCGGAAATGAACAGTTCGGTGAACAGGACGAGATCCGCCCCCTGGCGGGCGGCGTCCGCTCTCGCCGCGCGCGCCTTGGCTAGGTTGCCGACGACGTCGCCGACAGTCGGGTTCAGCTGGGCAACGGCGATGCGGAGCGTGTCGGGAGCGGTCTTGCTGGTCATGCCTGCGGGTGTAGCGCGCCCGTGGTCAAGCGGCAACGGCGATCGGATGGGCCACTACTCGCCGCTGTATTGCTGAAGCACTTCCGCCGGGCGGTTTTCGCCGATCGACATCGAAAGAATGCGCGAGATGTGCTTGCGCGACAGGCCGGTTGTTTCCACCCAAGCGTTGATCTGCACCTGGATCTTGTCGAGGTCGCGTTTCGACGTCGGGTTTTCGGCTATGTCCAGCCCGGCATCGCGCAATGCCGCCGACATGTCCCTGGAGATGATAAAAGTATCCCAGTCGAGCCACCGCAACAGATATTGCCCGGTGGCGCCGCCAAGCCGGCTGCCATGCTTGGCGAGATAGGCGGTCAGCCCGACCTGGTCGGCGGCGGGCCATTGCGCCAGGAATTTGCCGAACGAGCCATGTTCCTTCGAAACTTGTTCGACAAAAGCGGCGTTGTCGCGCACCGACCGTATCTTTTGCGGATTGCGCACGATGCGTTTGTCCGAGGCAAGATCGTGCCAGAAATCGTCCGGTTGGAACAGCAGGCGCTTTGGCTCGAAACCCAGGAAGGCAGCCTCGAAACCCGGCCATTTCTGCTCGATCACGCTCCACACGAAACCGGCCGAGAACACCCTCTCGGCCATCGCCGAAAGCACGCGGTCGTCCGACACCTTCGCCACGAGCCTGTTGTCCGGGGCAGCGCCAAGCAATGAGACCAGAACCGCATCGCCGCCTTTGCGCTTTGCGGCGCGGGCACGAATCTGCTGAAAACTGAGCACGCTTGGCCTCCACCACAGCCGCGGCGCAAATGCCGCGATACCGTTGCGTTTATCTTCTATGGTTCGACCAAGGCGTGCAAGCAAAGCCGGGAGGAACCCATGCAACACAAGACCATGGCGGAACTGGCCAGTCGCTGGCTGTCGCGCAACGCCGAAGCCTTGACCGAAGGCGAGAGACGCGTGCTGCAAAGCGCCATCGAACGCAAGACCGTAGCGCGCGATACCACCAGACCGCACAAGGAAGCGGCGCGTCTCGGCGACCGGGTCGCTGATGCTGTCGCGCGGATAGGCGGCTCCTGGAACTTCATCATCGGGTTCCTCGTCTTCCTCGCAGCGTGGACGGCGCTGAACTCCCTTCTTCTTTTGAGCGGCGCCTTCGACCCCTACCCCTATATTTTTCTCAATCTCATCCTGTCGATGCTGGCGGCCATACAGGCGCCGGTCATCATGATGTCGCAGAACCGGCAGGCCGAACGCGACAGGATCGACGCGGCGCACGATTACGAGGTCAATCTCAAGGCCGAGATCGAGATCATGGCGCTGCACGAGAAGCTGGACGAACTGCGCCACAGCCAGATCGTGGGCATGTGCGACGACATCGCCCGTATTTCCAGCCAGGTTCGGCGTCTCGACGAGACGCTTGCCCTCCACCTCAAGAACGACAAAACGCGCAAATGAGCGAGACCGTCCACAGGCTGATCGAGCAATATGGGCTGCTGGCGGTCTTTCTCGGCTGCCTGGCTGAGGGCGAGACCGCCGCCATCCTTGGCGGCTTCTTCGCTCACCAGCATGTGTTCGCGCTCTGGCAGACCTTTGTCGCCGTCTTCACCGGCGCCTTCCTCGGCGACACCGCCTTCTTCGTGCTGGGGCGTCACTTCGCGCAGACACGGCTGGTGCGGCGCTTTCGTCGCAAGCCCGGCTTCAGTCGCGCCTACCGGCTGGTCACCGACCACCCCAACATCTACGTGCTGTCGAACCGCTATATTTACGGCATGCGCGTTCTGGGCGGCATCGTTGCCGGCCTTTCCGGCATCGCACCAGCGCGCTTTGTCGTGTTGAACGCGATCTCGGCCGCCGTCTGGGCAGCTTTGTTTAGCGGTCTGGGTTATGTCTTCGGCGCCGGCGCCCAACAGATCATCGGCCGCGCCCTGCTCCATCACGAGCGGGTGCTGGTCGCACTCGCCATCGGCCTCGTGATCTTCGCCATTGCCTTTGCGGTGGCGCGAACCTTGATCCGACGCGAGCGGGTCAGGGAAAGCAGCGCTGCGAGCAGCGGCTAAACCGGAATGCCGTAGATGCGCTCGAAAATCGCGAACAGCCAGATGCCGCCCGCCAGCACGATCGAGATCAGTACGGCCAGCGAGCCGCAATCCTTGGCAAGCTGGATGTCGATGTTGAACTCGCGGCTGATGGCATCGCAGGTCGCCTCGATGCCAGTGTTCAGCACTTCGACCATGATCAGCATCAGCACGGCGCCGATCAGCAGCGCATAGCCGCTCCAGCTCGTCGCCACGAACCAGCCGAGCGGTATCGCCAGCACCAGCAGCATCAACTCCTGCTGGAAAGCCGCTTCGCTCGCGGCAAGTCGGCGAAACGCGCGTACCGAATTGTAGAAGGCGTCGATCAGCCGCTTCATGGACCCTTTTTCCTTTTCCGGCGGCCGGCGTCGCACTGTTTCGCCCGCTCGATGGAACGGCGCGCTTATCCGACATCCTTTTGTCATCCGCAACCGGCAAGGCGGTTGCCTTCTCCCAAGTTTTCGGCAAGAAGACGGCCAGATGCGAACAAAAAGCATTTGCCCGTACTTGCGGGAACGACACAGCTTCAAGTAGAAAAAGCCGCCGGAAACGCGGCAGGTTAAGAAAACTTTAGCGCTGACACATCTAAGGTTCGATCGCGAAATACGCGGGCGGGACGTTTTTCGCGCGGAATTGGCTTTGGAACGTTCTGCAACCGGCAGCTTAGGAGCTTCGCGCTCGAGCCGGATCGCTTGGGGGAATTGAGTTTAAATGCAGCCTGCTGCCGTGACGCCCGAAAGAAGCTCCGACATCGCAACGACGGTCGTTGCAACGATGCGGCAGCTGGGCGTTGTCGCCATGCCGCGCAATTACGAAATCTTCTATGAGGCGCTGACGGGCTCCAATCCTGAGCTCAGCCTCGCCGTGCTGGACCTCAGCAAACGGCCGACGCAGGAAGATCTCGACAAGATCGGCCGCAAGTTCTTCTCACAGAACCACAGTACCGGCATTGTCGATCATGTCCGTGGCGTGCTTGCGCGTGAATTGGAAGACATTGCCTCGCTCCTGCGCAGTGAGCGCACGCACATCGAAAAATACGGCAAGATTCTCGATGAGACGTCCGACGGGCTCGCCAATCGCGGCGTCATCTCCAAGGAATTGCTGGAAAAGATCGTAGGCGCCGTCTCGACAGCGACCGCCTCGACGATCGACCACGGCAAGCAGGTCGCCAGCACGCTCGGCGACAAGTCGGCCGAACTGGAAAGCGTGAAGTCGAAGCTCGAGGAATACAAGCGCCTCGCCGACACCGATCCGCTGACCCAGGTTTGGAACCGTCGCGCCTTCGACAACGAGATTGCGCGCATCTACAACAGCAACAAGGGCATCCTGTTCAACGCCCTGATCCTTGCCGACATCGATCGTTTCAAGGACATCAATGACCGCTACGGCCACCCGGTCGGCGACAAGATCCTCAAGGACATCGCCGATATCTTCCAGACCAGCGTTGCCGGCGGCATGTTCGTGGCCCGCACCGGCGGCGAGGAATTCGCCCTCATCGTCGAGGGCACCAGCGAGGAAACAACCTTCGATATCGCCGAGCGCATCCGCGTCCTGATCGAGCAGACGCCTTTCGTCAGCAGCCAGAATGGCGCCAGCTACGGCACCGTGACGGTTTCGATGGGCATCTGCATGGCTTCCGAGGCGATCGGACCGGAGGAACTCTATTCAAAGGCCGACCGCGCGCTCTACCGCTCCAAGGTGGATGGCCGCAACCGCGTCACCCGGCATTCGGTGATGGCCGGCCGCGCCAGCAAGAACTGGCTGATCTACAAGAAAGACTGACGCCACCCACCCCTGGGTCTGGCGCGATGCGGGCCATCCGCAAGGCCAGTTGTCGATTCTTGCCGGCCCCACCTCTTTCCTGATGAACTTTCTTGCACTATATTTGCTGCAGAAAGGATCAATCATGTCGACCAGGATCGCCATAACGCCGAGAACCGAAGAAAACGCCGTCATCACCAAGGCGACGTTGCGTGCCGCCGAGCGGCTCGATGTCACCGCGCGCGCGCTGTCCTCGATCATCGGCGTCTCCGAGGCCACGGTCTCGCGCATGCGCAAGAACGACTTCCTGCTCGACAAGGGTTCCAAGCCGTTCGAACTGGCCGT
Organism: Mesorhizobium terrae; assembly: GCF_008727715.1. Lineage (GTDB taxonomy): Bacteria > Pseudomonadota > Alphaproteobacteria > Rhizobiales > Rhizobiaceae > Mesorhizobium > Mesorhizobium terrae. The sequence goes on along the minus strand of NZ_CP044218.1, from coordinate 4,373,879 downwards.
GCTGTTCGTTCGCCTGTTCCGCTCGCTGGACGCCATTACCGGGGGCGACGAGACGGTGGCGCGGTCCTGGTTGCGCAACACCAACACCGCGCTTGGCGGCAAGCCGCTGGAAAAAATGCTCACCATTGCCGGGCTTGTCGATGTCATCGCCTATCTGGACGCCCGCCGCGCTCTCGTCTGAGGCAGTCAGCCTCAAAGGCCAGTGCTGGCGCATGGTCGAGGCGCAGCACCACGTCTCGACCCTGAAACTCGTCGACACACTGGACGAGCAGGCGCTGCTGGAAGAGTTGATCGAGGATACCAAGCCGCATATCCCGCTGGAATGCCGGCACCTGCACTACCTGCTCGCCACACCATTCCGCTACGGCTCGGTCTACCCCTACGGGTCGCGCTTCCGCCGCGCCGGCAGGACGCTGGGCGTCTATTATGCCGCCGAGACCATCGCCACGGCGGTGGCGGAAATGTCGTTCTACCGGCTGCTGTTCTTCGCCGAATCGCTCGACACGCCATGGCCGCGCGACGCCGCCGAATACACGGCCTTCTCCATAAGCTACGCCACTGGCAAGGCCATCGACCTCACCCGCCCGCCGCTCGACCGGGACGAAGCCGCCTGGACCCACCCGACCGACTACGCGCCTTGCCAAGCACTGGCCGAGGCCGCGCGGGAGGCCGGCGCCGAGGCGATCCGCTACCGGTCGGTGCGTGATCCGGAAGGCGTCAATGTCGCGCTGCTTGGCTGCCGCGTCTTCACACGATCGCAGCCGCAGGAATGGCAGACCTGGCGCGTGCGCATCGGCGCGTCCGGCGTGCAGGCGCTCTGCGAATTCCCGCCGCGCCGCATCGGTTTCGACCGGGCGGCCTTTTCAGGCGACCCCCGGCTCGGTTCACTGATTTGGGATCGCGGCAAAGGCTGATCGCGTCGCTTCCGCCTCGGCGATGACCCAATCGCGGAACAGCCGGATCTTGCGCGACCGGTGACGCGATTTCGGATAGACGAGGCTGTAGCTGCGGTCGTCGCGTCCGACATACTGGAAAGGCCGTATCAGGCGGCCGCTTTTCATTTCATCGGCGAAGAATATTGGCATCACCATGGCGACGCCTTGTCCCTGCAAGGTCAGGGCGACATCGATGGTCTGGACGCCAACCACCAGATCCATGCGATTGTCGTCGCCGGTCTGTACGCCGGCTCCCGCAAGCCAGGACGCCCACCAGCTCTGTGCGCCGAACCGGCGTATTTTCAGCAGATCGGCAGGGTTCACGATTGAATGCCGTTCCCGGAAGTCGGCGGTGCAGACCGGCGCATATTCCATCGGAAACAACGCGAAAACCTCATGCTCGGGCAGCACATTGTCGCTGCCCCGGATCATGATGTCGATGTCTTCCCTGGCGAAGTCGACGAGGTCGTTCGAGGTATGCACCTTGATCCTGATCTCGGGATTGGCGGCCTGGAAAGAGGACAGCCGAGGAACAAGCCAGGTGGATGCGACTGTCGGCAGAACCGATATGATCAGATGAAGATCAGGCTTCTCAACCACTTCGACGAAAGCCGAGCCAAGCAGGTCGAGAGCCTCGGTAACCTTCGGCGACAGCTTGCGGCCGGCCGCCGTCAATGTGACCTGTCTGGGCTCACGCACGAACAGCGGAACGCCGATACGCTCTTCCAGCAGCTTTATCTGATAGCTGACCGCCGCCTGCGTCATGCCGAGTTCCTCGGCCGCGCGCGTGAAACTCTGATGCCTGGCGGCAGCCTCAAAGGCCCGAATGGCGGCAATAGGCGGCAGCTTCATGCCGATACATAAGCATTCTTTATCGCAGATAGCGATATTTCGCTTTGTCAGACCAGCCCGCGCTCACCATCTTGCCCTCGTAGGATTTACCCAATCTCGAGGCCTGGCATGAAAGCGCTGTTGAGGACTTTGCTCGCGTGGTTCGGGCTTTCGCGGCGCCGCAATGCGCTCGGCATCCGCCAGATCGATCGTTCGGGAGCGTTCCACGGGATGAGCGCCGCGCAGTTGCGCGACATCGGCCTGTGGCGAGACGACGAGCATTCTTATCTCAGGCTGCGCGAGCCGCCCGCCCTCGACGTCCTGTTCCCGCGATCCGGCGGAACCCCGCCTGGCGGCGGCTCCAACTCGCGCTCGGGTCCGACGCGGCCGCGCATCAGCGTGAACGAAGACGTGTCTGCCGGTTGACCGCACAAAAAAGGCGCCGATCCAGCCGGCGCCTTTTTCTCGTCTCCAATCAACCCTGCTTGCCTACTCGGCGGCCTGCGTATGCGGCTGGCGGACATGGCTCTTCTTGAGCAGTTCCGAGACCAGGAAGGCCAGTTCGACCGACTGATCGGCGTTGAGGCGCGGATCGCAATGGGTGTGGTAGCGGTCCTGCAGGTCTTCCGCCGTAATGGCGCGGGCACCGCCCGTGCATTCGGTGACATTCTTGCCGGTCATCTCGATGTGGATGCCACCAGCATGGGTGCCTTCGGCCTGGTGCACGTCGAAGAAGGTCTGCACTTCCTTCAGAATGCGCTCGAACGGCCGCGTCTTGTAGCCGGCGGCGGTGATGGTGTTGCCGTGCATCGGGTCGCATGACCAGACGACGCTGCGGCCTTCGCTCTTCACCGCGCGCACCAGCTTCGGCAGATGCTCGGCCGCCTTGTCGGAGCCGAAACGCGCGATCAGCGTCAGCCGGCCCGGCTCGTTTTCCGGGTTGAGCAGGTCGATCAATTCGAGCAGCCCTTCCGGCGTCAGCGACGGGCCGCATTTCAGGCCAAGCGGGTTCTTGATGCCGCGGCAATATTCGATATGGGCGTGATCGGGCTGGCGCGTGCGATCGCCGATCCAGATCATGTGGCCGGAGGTGGCATACCAGTCGCCCGAGGTGGAATCGACGCGGGTCAACGCTTCCTCGTAGCCGAGCAGCAGGGCTTCATGGCTGGTGTAGAAGTCTGTTTCGCGCAGCGCGAAGTTGCTTTCCGAGGTGATGCCTACGGCGCGCATGAAATCCATCGTCTCGGTGATGCGATTGGCCAGCGCTTCGTATTTCTCGGCCTGCGGGCTGTCGGCGACGAAGCCGAGCATCCAGCGATGCACGTTCTCGAGGCTCGCATAGCCGCCCTGCGCGAAAGCGCGCAAAAGGTTCAGGGTCGCTGCCGACTGACGATAGGCCATTTCCTGGCGGGCGGGGTCCGGCACGCGCGACTTCTCGTCGAACTCGATGCCGTTGATGATGTCGCCGCGATAGCTCGGCCAGGTCACGTCGCCCTTGGTTTCGTTGTCGGACGAGCGCGGCTTGGCGAATTGGCCGGCAACGCGGCCGATCTTTACCACCGGCTGCGAGCCGGCGAAGGTCAACACCACGGCCATCTGCAGGAACACGCGGAAGAAGTCGCGGATGTTGTCGGCGCCGTGCTCGGCGAAGCTTTCGGCGCAGTCGCCGCCCTGCAAAAGGAAGGCCTCGCCATTGGCGACGGCGGCCAGCTGCTTCTTCAGCTTGCGCGCTTCACCCGCGAAGACGAGCGGCGGAAAGGTAGCAAGGCGGGCTTCGGTCTCCTTCAGCGCGGCAAGGTCCGGATACGCCGGCACCTGCTGGATCGGCTTGCTTCTCCAGGAATTCGGGGACCATTTCGTCATTGTCTTACCCAACACGCTTTCATGCGGGGAACGGATCGCCCGCGCCTTGCCCCATATAGGGATGCGGCTCCATACAGGAAGCCGGTTTTCTATTCTAGACCATTTCCCGCCTTGATTGGAACGTTCTTGCCGAGCCGGCCGAGGACCACGCTAGCGGCCCCAAACACCGGCCGCGGCGATGGTGAGAGCAAACCAGAGCCGGCTTCAATTCGCCCTGCCCGAAATTTCCGACCGGTGGACCCGGACAAGATTGATCGCCGACCCAATTCGCAGCCGGGACAATGCCTTACCAATGGGCAACTGTGGCACATGCGCCACGCAAGTGAAACCAATCACAGACCGCAGGTGATAAACGGGAGATAATTTTAACGAAAAATGATCAATTGCTGTTACGCTCTGTAACAGAACTGAAGAGGTTTGGGCGGGAAGTGATTCGGGTCGATAGACCGAGCCATTCAATGCTGAGACGGCGGCGCCGCGGTGCGGATACGTCGCCAACCCGGACGCCGGTCTCCTCCATGCGCGGATTCTGGGGCCTTATGCGAGCCTACTGGTTCTCCAACCGGTGGCGGGAAGCCTGGGCACTGGCCGCGGTCATCGCGCTTTTAACGGCTCTTTCCAGCAAGGCGGGTGTGTGGTTTGCCGAAGCGTCCGGCGAACTGGTCAATTCGATTGCCTTCTTCCACGATGCCGCGAACACAAGCCCCCTCACCACGCTCCTGACCAATGCCGGCTGGCTGGTCCTGCTTGTCGTGATCAAGGACGCCGTCATCACCGGCGCCCGCACGCTGGTTTCAGCGACATTGCACCGCAAATGGCGCGGCTGGCTGAACAGCCGCTTCAACGAAGCGCTGCTCGACCCCAATCATACGCATTTCCATGCCCAGCACAGCTCGGATGCCGGCGCACCGGACAATATCGACCAGCGCGTGCAGGAATCGATCAAGGACATGACCGGCGGCGCCATCGGCCTCGCCATGGGCGTGCTGGCGGTTGCCACCTCCCTGTTCTTCGTCGGCCAGAAGCTGATCGCCGACTCCACCGAAGTCGCCGGGCTCGAATTCCTCGGCGACTATGGCAGCGCGGTTCTGGCGCTGGTCGTCGTCGCCGCCTATGTGCCGGCCAACACCTGGATCGCCATGAAGCTCGGCGGCATGCTCGAGCGCCTGTCGGTCAGGATGCAGCAGGCAGAAGGCAGCTATCGCGGCGAATTGACGACGCTGCTGCGCCGTTCCTTCCATGTCGCTGCCTCGCGCGGCGAGAACGTGCAGAAAGCCATGCACGACCGGCTCTACAGCGACATCGACCAGACATGGTCGCGCCTCAACCGCGTCAATGCCGGCTATTCGTCCTTCGAACTGGTCTACAATTTCGTCGGCGCGCGCATCATCGCCTATACGCCGGGTCTGGTGCCGTTCATCCACAACCGGATCGACCTCAAGGGCTACATCACCGGCGCCGAACTGGTGAATTCGCTGATCAGCCAATGTTCCTGGTTCATCCACGTCATGCCGGCCATCGCCACGCTGCGCGCCAACAGCCGCCGTGTCATCGAACTGGCCGAGGCGATCGAGAATGTGCGGCAGCCGGCTGAATTCTACCGCCAGACCGGCCAGTCCGACTTCCGCTACACGCAGCAGAACCCGGTGTTCGGCCTGACCATCCAGCATCTGGAACTGATGCAGAAAGGCGCCGATGCCGCGCCGTTCCTGACCACCGAACGCCTGCGCTTCCGGCGCGGTGAATGGACCTTCCTCAAGGGCGAATCCGGCAGCGGCAAGACCTCGCTGATCAAGGCGATCAACGGGCTCTGGGCCTATGGCCGCGGCACCGTCGTTTTCCCCGAGGGCGTGAAAACCTTCTACGCAGCCCAGGAAGTCAAGCTGCCGCCGGTGTCGTTGAAGGAACTCGTCTGCCTGCCCGACACGCCCGACGATCATTCCGACACCAAGGCCGCAGCCGCCCTGCATCACGCGGGCCTGGGTGAATTCATCGAGCATCTGGCCGAAGGCAGCCGCGAAGGCCATAGCTGGGATCAGATCCTGTCCGGCGGGCAAAAGCAGAAACTGATCGTCGCCCGCATCCTGTTGCAGCAGCCAGGCCTGCTGTTCCTCGACGAGGCGACCGCCGCGCTCGACCCCGATGGCAAGACCGCATTCCATCAGGCGATCAAGGACAATTGTCCCGACGCCATCGTCATCAGCGTCATGCACGAGGCGATCGCGCCGCGCTCGGCGACCGGCTCAGAGTTTTATCACAGCGTGCTGACGATCGCCGACGGCATCGCCACCAAGAAGCCGCTGGTGCCGACACTGCCGGCCGAACTCACCACAATCCTGGCAAACCCGCCCGTGCGGTCCATCGCCAAGACACCACCGCAGGAAGATGGCTGGCTGCGCATCACGCGCATGCGGCTGAGGCAGAAATAACGCCATCCGCCGATCCGTCAGTTCCCGGCTTAATACAAACCCGGAACGACACGCCGCTGAACGTCAAGCGCCTTTGCAAATCCGGCCTAACCGCGCGCCATCTTGACTTTGACGTTCACGTCAATGGTAGCGTGCCGCTTTCAGCATGGAAGGCGAGACCGATGGCCTCTTCCCTGGCGCAGCCCTCCCACCCTGCCGCGGCTCAGTCTCTGGACAACCGCCAAGACGCGGACGTCAGACGGCGCGACGTCGCTTTCGTCGCCGACGACGGCTTTCCACTCACCGGCACTCTTTTTGAAGGTGACGGCGACAAGCCGCTGGTGCTGATCTCCTCGGCCACCGCCGTACCACGCGGCTTTTATTCCGCTTTCGCAGCGGCAGCGGTCAAAGCCGGCGCACGCGCCGCCTTGATCTACGACTATCGCGGAACCGGCGATTCCGCCCGTCCGAAAAACTGGTCGAAGCGCATCGGCATGGCCGACTGGCCGTTGCTGGACATGCCGGCGGCGGCCAGAACGCTCGACGCCGTCGCGCCCGGCCACACCATGGTCGGCGTCGGTCAATCCTACGGTGGCCAGGCGCTAGGCCTCGGCGGCATTTCCGCTCGCTTCACGCGCTACGGCATGGTTGCGGTGATGTCGGGTTACCATCGTGGCCTCGACGACCGCTGGGCCGGTCCGCGCATGTTCCTGGTCGGCGTGCCCCTCTCCTATCTGTTTCGCGACATGCCGAAATGGATGCGGCTCGGCGAACCGATCCCGGCGACCGTCTTTCGCGACTGGGCGCGCTGGTGTGCGATGCCGGACTATTTCTTCGACGACCCCGGCCTGCCCGAGACCGCGCGTTTCGCCGAGGTGCGCACGCCGATCCTGTCGCTGCGCATGACCGACGATCCGTGGGGGACGGAGCGGGCCGTTGTCTCGTTCATGCGTCATTTCAGTGGCGCGCCGATCGAGCGGCGCTGGATATCGCCAGGCGATGCCGGCGGTGCCGTTGGCCATCTCGGCTTCTTCCGCTCGCGCTTCGCGCAGACATTGTGGCCGCCCTTTCTCGGCTGGCTGCTCGACGGCACCACCTTCACCGCCGGAAGCCCGCCACCGGTAAGCGGCTAGCGCCTTTCGCGCCCTGTATCCAGCCGTTGCGGGAATGGAATGTGGGACAAGGTCGGGTATGGCCGCCATGCCCTTTGAACTGACGGACAAAAGTGCTAGGAGCCCGGCAACGAAGGCGCGGAGCGACGAATTCCGACCATGGATGCCAGGCAGTTGAAGATCGAAGCCGCGCGTGCCGCGCTCGCCCATGTCACGGACGGCATGCGGCTGGGCATTGGCACCGGCTCGACCGCGGAAGAATTCGTGCGATTGCTGGCCGAGAAGGTTGCGACCGGCATGACCGTCATCGGCGTGCCGACCTCCGAACGAACCGCGGCGCTGTGCAGCGAGCTTGGCGTGCCGCTGACGACGCTGGACGAAACGCCGGAACTCGACCTCACCATCGATGGCGCCGACGAGATCGACCCGGAGCTGACCCTGATCAAGGGCGGCGGCGGCGCGCTGCTGCGCGAGAAGATCGTTGCGGCGGCCTCGGCGCGCATGATCGTCATCGCCGACCGCTCCAAGCTGGTCGAAACGCTTGGCGCCTTTCCGCTGCCCATCGAAGTCAATCGTTTCGGCCGGCGCGCCACCGAAATCGCCGTCGCGGCCGCGGCTGCTGAACTCGGCCTTTCGGGGCCGATTACATTGAGGATGACGGGAGGCCAGCCTTTTGTTACAGACGGCGGTCATTTCATTCTCGATGCATCTTTTGGCCGCATTCCGAATACAAGAGCGCTATCCAATGCCCTTCACGCCATTCCCGGCGTGGTTGAGCACGGTCTTTTCATCGGGCTGGCGTCAGTGGCGGTGGTTGCGGGTGCCAATGGCATCGAAACCGTCCACGCACCCCGATAAACAAGGGAGTCTTACCGATCATGATGTTGCATAAACGGGTCCGCCGCCTTTCCGTCATGCTGGCGGCCACGGCCATCGTCGCTTTTTCCGCGCCGTCCTTCGCGCAGGAAGTTTCCGAATCGCACATGAAGGCAGCCCGCGCCGCGGTCGCCGCCATCCACGCGACCGACCCGTTCGACAACATCCTGCCGCAGGCGGCAGCCGCGCTGCAGGCGCAGCTCATCCAGAAGAACCCCGACCTGCAGGAACTGATCACCAACACGGTGAACGCCAAGGCACTGGCGCTGGCCTCGCGCCGCGCCGACCTCGAGAAGGAAGCCGCGATCGCCTACGCCAAGGTGTTTTCCGAACAGGACCTGAACAGCATCGCCACCTTCTACCAGTCGGAGAGCGGCAAGAAGCTGCTCGACAGCGGCCCGATCGTCACGCGCGAACTGATGAAGGCCGCCGACATCTGGCAGAACGGCGTCGCCCGTGACCTCGCCATGCAGGTTGGCGAAGCGCTTCAGGCGGCCGCTGGTGCCAAGGCGCCGGCGCCTGCTCCGGCCGACAACAATGCCGCCGCCCCGGCTGACGGCGCCGCACCCGCCGATGGTGCTGCTCCGGCCGATGGCGCGGCACCCGCGGATGGCAGCGCCAACTGATCGCGCCGTCTTCGACAATCGATTGGATCAAGAGCCCGGCGACAGCCGGGCTTTTCTTTTGGCGATTCGACGCCTACCTCTGAGACCGCTTTCTGTAACGGACCGGAACCAGCCATGAGCGCTTACGACTACGACCTCTTCGTCATCGGCGGCGGTTCCGGCGGGGTGCGCGCGGCCCGCGTCGCGGCGGCCCTCGGCAAGAAGGTCGGCATCGCCGAGGAATACCGTTTCGGCGGCACCTGCGTCATCCGCGGCTGCGTTCCCAAGAAGCTGTTCGTCTACGCCTCGCAGTTTCCCGAACATTTCGAGGACGCGGCTGGCTATGGCTGGACCGTGCCGCAGGCAAGCTTCGACTGGCCGACCCTGATCGCCAACAAGGATCGCGAGATCGCCAGGCTCGAAGGTCTCTACCGCAAGAATGTGCAGGGCGCCGGCGGCGAAACCCTGCAGACGCGTGCCACGCTGATCGACCGCCACACGATCCGGCTTGAGGCGGAGAACCGCACCGTCACCGCCGACCAGATCCTGATCGCCACCGGCGGCCGCCCGACCGAGCACCGCGCACTGCCCGGCCACGAACATTGCATCACCTCCAACGAGGCCTTTCACCTGGCGGAACTGCCGAAGGCGATCGCCATCGGCGGCGGCGGCTACATCGCCGTCGAATTCGCCAACATCTTCCACGGCCTTGGCGTCGAGACGACGCTGATCTATCGCGGCGCCGAGATCCTCAGCCGCTTCGACATGGATCTGCGGCGCGCCCTGCACGAAACCATGGAGGCGAAGGGTATCCGCATTCTCACCCACGCGGTTTCCGAAGGAGTGGAACGGCGACCAGACGGCCGGCTCGACGTGCGCGTGACCGGCGGCGAAGTACTGACCGTCGACCAGTTCATGCTCGCGATCGGCCGCCAGCCCAACACCGAAAATCTCGGCCTGGAGGCGGCGGGCGTGAAAACGGCGAAGAACGGCGCCATCGTCGTCGACCGCTATTCGCGCACCAATGTCGACAACATCTGGGCGGTTGGCGATGTCACCGACCGCGTCCAGCTGACACCCGTCGCCATCCACGAAGCCATGTGTTTCGTCGAGACCGCCTTCAAGAACAACCCGACCGCGCCCGACCACGAGACGATTGCCACCGCCGTGTTCTCGCAGCCCGAGATCGGCACGGTCGGCCTGTCCGAGGATGAGGCAGCCAAGCGGTTTGCCGAACTGGAGATTTACCGCGCCTCGTTCCGGCCGATGCGCCACACGCTTTCCGGGCGTCAGGAGAAGATGCTGATGAAGCTGGTGGTGGACGCTGCGAGCCGCAAGGTGCTCGGCGCCCATATCCTCGGCCCCGACGCCGGCGAGATGGCGCAGCTTCTCGGCATCCCGATCAAGGCCGGGCTGACCAAGGACGATTTCGACCGCACCATGGCCGTACATCCGACGGCGGCCGAGGAGCTGGTCACGATGTACAAGCCGACCTATCGCGTCAAAGACTGCGTGAGGCTCGATTAGCCTTCCGAAAGCCGTTCCATTGGGATTGCGCGCTTTCGCGCTTGACTGCCGGCCGGCACAGGATAGTTTAGGGACAAAATACCGGCCTCGTTAGCCGGACGGCAAGCGTGCCTCGTATGCCCCGCCCGATCGCGGTGGCTGCGGGGCATTTTCGTTTTGGGGGGAAGCATTGGCGAAGCGCCGCGTCGAGATCGGCATTCTTTATTCCCGTTCCGGGAATTACCGTCTCGTTTCCGAAGCCTGCCATCGCGGCGCGATGCAGGCGGTTGCGGCGATCAATGCCGATCCGTCCTCTCCGATCGAATTCATCGCCATCGAACGCGACCCGCAAGGCAATGCCGACCGCTATGCGACACTGGCCGAAGACATCCTGCGCAACAGCGACGCCCGCCACATCATCGGCGGCGTCACCTCCTGGAGCCGCAAGGAGATCATTCCGGCTCTGGAAAAAGCCGACGGCATACTCTGGTACGCCTGCCCCTATGAAGGGTTCGAGGCCAACGAGCATGTCGTCTACATGCATGCCTGCCCGAACCAGCATCTGGTGCCGCTGCTCGGCCATGTCGTGCCGCTGTTCGGCGCCAACGGCTTCCTGACCGGCTCCAACTACATCTGGGGCTGGGAGACCAACCGGGTCGCGCGTGACCTGATCGCCGATGCCGGCGGTCGCGTTCTGGGCGAACGTTACCTGCCGCTCGGCGAGACCGATGTGGCGCGGCTCATCGAGGAAATCCGCGCGACGCGGCCGAATTTCATCCTCAACAATCTGATCGGCCCTTCCTCCTACGCCTTCTTCCAGGCCTATGCGGAACTGTTGCGGCAGGATGACTATTTCACGCCGCAGCACTGCCCGATCATCTCCTGCAACCTGACCGAATGCGAATTGCCGGCAATCGGCGCGGCCGGCAACGGCCATCTCTCCGCCGGCCCCTATTTCCACGACGCCTCGGTCAGGGAGCCGTGGCTGATGTCGCAGGGACAAGATGCTGTAACACGGCCCTCGTCGTTCCAGGCTTCGGCCTATGCCTCGGTCAAGGTCCTTGCCGCAATCCTGGCGTCCGAGAACGGCAACGGCGGGAGCGACCTGGCCGCCGCCTTCACGCGCCGCAGCTTCGAAACGCCGTTCGGCGCGATCAGCATCGATCCGCAGACCCAGCATGCCACCCTGCCCGTCGAGATCGGCCGCATCGCCGGCGACGGTTTTGAAAAAGTCAGCACCACTAAGGCAGTCGCGCCCGATCCTTACCTGTCGCGTTACGACCGTGCCAAGGTCTTCGGCGGCCGCAAGCTGAAGGTGGTGTCATGAAACGCGCCGCCCGCATTCCCATTCTCGGCGGCGCCAAGGCCTTCGTGTTGCATCGGCCGCATGCAAACCTGACCGCCATCATGCGCCAGCTTTCCGCCATCGGCCTGGCCGCCACCGATTGCTGGCCGGAACTGCCGCCGGAGGCGCTCGGCGCCGACTTCGTCTTCTTCGACGTCGACCTCGGTTTCGACGAGCAGTTCCCATGGGCGCCCGGCGAAGCGCCGATGCCGATCATCGCGCTGATCGGCTCCGAAGCGCCGGGCCGCATCGAATGGGCATTGTCGCACAATGCCGACGCCCAGCTTCTGAAGCCCGTCGGCAATTCGGGCGTCTATTCAGCGCTGTTGATCGCGCGCCAGAGTTTCGCCGCGCGGCGCCAGCTCGCCGATGAGATCGCCACGTTGCAAGCCCGCGTCGCCGAGCGCCAGACCATCGTGCGCGCCGTCGCCGCACTGACCAGCCAGGGCATCGACGACGAGCGTGCCTATGCGCAGCTGCGTTCGCTCGCCATGAGCTGGCAGGTTACCCTTGAAGAAGCTGCCCGGCGCGTTGTCGCCATGACCGAACAGGAGGGCGGCGTTGACCAGTCCCATCGCGCCTGACGCGCCGCTCGCCGCGCCCGTGATTGCAAAACGTCGCGCCGGCGTGCTCGGCCGGCTGTTGAAGCGGCCGCTCGCCGTCATCGGCCTCATCATCATCGCCCTCACCGTCGCCGGCGCTGTCTTCGCGCCGTGGCTGACCGCCTATAATCCCAACGAACAGCTGTTCGACGGCCTGACGCTGGAAGGCTCACCGCTGCCGCCCAACGCCGCTTTCTGGCTGGGCACGGACCTGCTCGGCCGCGACCTGTTGACCCGTATCCTCTACGGCGCGCGCACCTCGCTCATCATCGGCGTCGTCGCCAATGGCGCGGCCTTGATCATCGGCACGCTGGTCGGGGTTACCGCCGGCTATTTCCGCGGCTGGATCGGCGGCGCGCTGATGCGTTTCACCGACCTGATGATGGCTTTCCCCGCACTTCTGCTCGCCATCTGCCTGGCCGCCGTCTTCCAGCCCAGCCTGTGGATCGTCGCCATGGTGATCGCGCTGGTGAACTGGGTGCAGACGGCGCGTGTCGTCTTCACCGAAACCAGTTCTCTGGCCGAGCGCGAATTCATCGACGCCGAGCGCACCATCGGCGCCAGCACGCCGCGCATCCTGTTCCGCCACATCCTGCCGCATCTTCTGCCCACCATCATCGTCTGGGGCACGCTCGGCATCTCGACCACCGTGCTTCTGGAAGCCACGCTGTCTTATCTCGGCATCGGCGTGCAGCCGCCCACGGCCTCGTGGGGCAACATCATCTTCGAGAACCAGACCTACTTCCAGGCCGCTCCCTGGCTGGTCTTCTTCCCGGGCGCGGCGATCCTGGCGCTGGCGCTCGCTTTCAACCTGGTCGGCGACGCACTGCGCGACATTCTCGACCCCACCCAGAGGGGGCGGGCATGATCGCCTATCTCACCCGCCGCCTGATGCAGGCTGTCCTCATCCTGCTTGGCGTTTCCATCATCACCTTCGCCCTGCTCTACCTGTTGCCGGCCGATCCCGTGCGGCAGATCGCCGGGCGCAGCGCCACGCCGCAGACGGTGGAAAGCATCCGCCAGCAGCTCGGCCTCGACCAGCCTTTCGTCGTGCAATACTGGCGCTACCTCACCAATCTCGTCTCCGGCGATCTCGGCCGCTCCTATATTCAGCGCTCGGAGGTCACCGAACTGATCGTCGCGCGGCTGCCGGCCAGCCTGCTTTTGATGGTCGGCGCCATCCTGTGCGAAGTGGCGCTCGGACTGACCATGGGCCTGATCGCCGCAGTGAAGCGCGGCAGCGTCACCGACCAGACGCTGATGGTCGGCTCCTTCATCGGCGTATCGGCGCCGCAGTTCGTGGTCGGCCTGTTGCTGCTTTATGTCTTCGCCGTCCAGCTCGGCTGGTTCCCGATCGGCGGTTACGGCACCTGGCGGCATATGGTGCTGCCATCGCTGACGCTCGGCATACTCGGCGCTGGCTGGTATTCGCGCATGATGCGCTCATCGATGATCGACGTGCTGCGCCAGGATTATATCCGCACCGCCCGCGCCAAGGGCCTGGCCCGCGGCGCCATCCTGTTCCGCCATGCGCTGCCCAATGCCATCCTGCCGGTCGTCGCCATGATCGGCATCGACATCGGCCTGTTCATGAGCGGCATCGTCGTGGTGGAGAGCGTGTTCGGCTGGCCCGGCATCGGCCAGCTCGCCTGGCAGGCGATCCAGCGCGTCGACATCCCGATCATCATGGGTGTGACGCTGGTTTCAGCCTGCGCCATCGTGCTCGGCAATCTGCTCGCCGACATCGTCGCCCCATTCATCGATCCGCGCATCAAATTGCGCTGACCTTAGCAACCCACAACCAAGAAGAAGGGAACCTCACATGAGAAAATACCTGGCCTCAACCGTAGCAGCGTCGGCGCTGGCGCTGATGCTCGGCCTTGCGCCGGCCTCCGCCGAGGAGAAGCTCGACCCGAACGCCAAGCAGGGCGGCGCCATCACCATCACCTACAAGGACGATGTCGCCACGCTCGACCCGGCCATCGGCTACGACTGGCAGAACTGGTCGATGATCAAGAGCCTGTTCGACGGGCTGATGGACTACGAGCCCGGCACCACCAAGCTGCGGCCGGAGCTCGCCGAGAGCTACGAGATCTCGCCGGACGGCACCACCTTCACCTTCAAGCTGCGCAAGGGCGTGAAATTCCACAATGGCCGCGAAATGACGGCCGACGACGTGAAATATTCGCTCGACCGTGTCACCAACCCGAAGACCCAGAGCCCGGGTGCCGGCTTCTTCGCCTCGATCAAGGGTTACGAGGATGTCGCCGCCGGCAAGGCGACCGGCCTGGCGGGTGTTACCGTCGTCGATCCTTCGACCGTCAAGATCGAGCTGTCGCGGCCCGATGCCACCTTCCTGCATGTGATGGCGATCAATTTCAGCCATGTCGTGCCGAAGGAAGAGGTGGAGAAATACGGCGCCGATTTCGGCAAGCATCCTGTCGGCACCGGTGCCTACAAGCTCGCCGAATGGACGCTCGGCCAGCGCCTCGTCTTCGAGCGCAACCCCGACTACTGGCACAAGGGCCTGCCTTATCTCGACAAGATCACCTTCGAAATCGGCCAGGAGCCGATCGTGGCGCTGCTGCGCCTGCAGAAGGGCGAGGTCGACGTGCCCGGCGACGGCATCCCGCCGGCCAAGTTCCAGGAAGTGATGGCAGACCCCGCCCAGAAGGCACGCGTCGTCGAAGGCGGCCAGTTGCAGACCGGCTACGTCACCATGAACACCACCATGGCTCCCTTCGACAATGTGAAGGTGCGCCAGGCCGTCAACATGGCCATCAACAAGGAACGCGTCGTCAAGATCATCAACAACCGCGCGGTGCCGGCCAACCAGCCATTGCCGCCGTCGATGCCGGGCTACGACAAGAGTTTCGCCGGTTATAAATACGATGTCGCCAAGGCCAAGGCGCTGCTCGCCGAAGCCGGCCACCCGGACGGTTTCGAAACGCAGCTCTTCGTCATGAACACCGACCCGAACCCGCGCATCGCCCAGGCGATCCAGCAGGATCTGGCCGCCATCGGCATCAAGGCTTCGATCCAGTCGCTGGCGCAGGCCAATGTCATCGCCGCCGGTGGCGACAAGGCCGGCGCGCCGATGATCTGGTCGGGCGGCATGGCGTGGATCGCCGACTTCCCCGATCCGTCGAACTTCTACGGCCCGATCCTCGGCTGCGGCGGCGCCGTCGCCGGCGGCTGGAACTGGGCCTGGTATTGCAACAAGGACCTCGACGCCAAGGCGGCGAAAGCCGATTCCATCGTCGATCCGGCCAAGGCCGACGAGCGCTACAAGCTGTGGGGCGAAATCTACTCCAAGGTCATGGAAGACGCGCCCTGGGCGCCGGTCTTCAACGAGCAGCGCTTCACCATGCGCTCCCCGCGCATGGGCGGCGACGACAAGCTCTATGTCGACCCGGTCCATATCCCGATCAACTACGACTATGTGTATGTAAACGATGTGCAATAACTGCAACTACACCATCCACGGGCGCCATCATCACTTCGGCTGGGACAATTCGTTTGTCCCGGCCGAGCGGGTGAAGCCGGGCACGACCATCGAGTTCAACTGCCTGGATTCGTCCGGCGGCCAGTTGCAGCCCGACAGCACGGTCGCCGACATCGCCAAGCTCGACTTCGGCAAGATCAACCCGGTGACCGGGCCGATCTATGTCGACGGCGCCGAGCCTGGCGACGCGCTGAAGATCACCATCGAGCAGTTCAAACCGTCCGGCTTCGGCTGGACGGCGAACATTCCAGGCTTCGGCCTGCTCGCGGATGACTTCAAGGAGCCGGCGCTCGCCATCTGGAAATACGACCCGACATCGCTGGAACCGGCGTTGTTCGGCAAGAACGGTCGGGTGCCGCTCAAGCCGTTCGCCGGAACGATCGGCAACGCCCCGGCGGAAAAGGGTCTGCATTCGGTGGTGCCGCCGCGCCGCGTCGGCGGCAATCTCGACATCCGCGACCTTGCCGCCGGCACCACGCTCTACCTCCCGGTGGAAGTGGCGGGCGCGCTGTTCTCGGTCGGTGACACTCACGCCGCCCAGGGCGACGGCGAGGTCTGCGGCACGGCGATCGAAAGCCCGATGGATGTCGTGCTCACGCTCGATCTGGTCAAGGACGCGCGGCTGAAGACGCCGCGCTTCACCACGCCGGGCCCGGTGACACGCCATCTCGATGCCAAGGGCTATGAGGTGACGACCGGCATCGGCCCGGACCTGATGACCGGCGCCAAGGAAGCCGTCGCCCAGATGGTCGACCTGCTTGCCGCGCGCTACCAGATGGATCCGGTCGACGCCTACATGCTGGTTTCGGTCTGCGGCGACCTCAGGATCAGCGAGATCGTCGACATGCCGAACTGGGTGGTGTCGTTCTACTTCCCGCGCTGCGTGTTCGAATGACCGCAGCTGCCGGCACAAAGCCAGGCGCGGCCCCGGCCGCGCCTCAGCCGGACACAGGCGGACCGGTGCTAACCGTTTCCGGCCTGACCGTCTCGGTGCGCGGTGACGATGGCGAGCGGGCCGTCGTCGCCGATCTTTCTTTCTCGCTCGCTCGCGGCGAGACGCTGTGCATCGCCGGCGAATCCGGCTCCGGCAAGTCGATGACCTCGCTTGCCGTGATGGGGTTGTTGCCGCAGCCGCAGGCGCGTGTCTCGGCCGGCTCGATCCGCCTCGGCGACCTTGAGCTCACCACCTTGGGCGAAAGGCGCATGCAGGCCATTCGCGGCAACCGCGTCGCCATGATCTTCCAGGAGCCGATGACCTCGCTCAACCCGGTCCTCTCGATCGGGCGCCAGCTGATCGAGGCAATCGAAGCGCATACCGATTTGAGCGGCAGCGAAGCCCGCGCCAGCGCCATCGAGGCGCTGAAGGCGGTACGCATCCCCGAGGCCGAGAGCCGGCTGAAGCAGTTCCCGCACGAACTGTCCGGCGGCATGCGCCAGCGCGTGATGATCGCCATGGCGCTGGCACTCAAACCCGACGTGCTGATCGCCGACGAGCCGACCACCGCGCTCGATGTCACCGTGCAGGGCGAGGTTCTGGAGCTTTTGCGCGACCTGCAGCGCGAACAAGGCACCGCCGTCATCTTGATCACCCACGACATGGGCGTCGTCGCCGAAATGGCCAACCGGGTCATCATCATGCGCAACGGCCGTATGGTCGAGCAAGGCAGCGTCGCCGATATCTTCGAGCGCCCCCAGGTCGATTATACACGCGAACTGCTCGCCGCCGTGCCGAAGATGGGCACCGGGCGCGCCAATGCGGCTGCCAAGCCGGCCGAACCGGCGAAACCTGCTGCTGTCGCCCAAGTGCGCGACCTGCATGTGCGCTTCGACCTGCATGGCGGCTTCTTCGGGCGCGTCACCCGCCGCGTCCATGCCGTGGAAGGCGTCTCCTTCTCGATCGCTCCGAACGAGACGCTGTCGCTGGTCGGCGAATCCGGCTGCGGCAAGTCCACCACCGCCAAGGCGCTGGCCGGCCTCCTGCCCTATAGCGGCGACATCGCCGTCGGCGAACGCAATCTCGCCGGCCTCGGCCGCGACGAACGCAAGGCGGTGCGCCGCGACATCCAGATGATCTTCCAGGATCCCTACGCTTCGCTCGACCCGCGTATGCGCGTCGGCGAACTGGTGGCGGAACCGCTGCTCATCCATAACATCGGCACGCCGAAAGAGCGCACGGACCGCGTCGCCGCCCTGTTCGAGCGCGTCGGCCTGTCCGCCGACCAGATGGAGCGTTATCCGCACGAATTTTCGGGCGGCCAGCGCCAGCGCATCTGCATCGCGCGCGCCTTGGCGCTGCGGCCGAAGCTGATCATCGCCGACGAAAGCGTCTCGGCGCTCGACGTTTCGGTGCAGGCGCGTGTGCTGCAATTGCTGAAGGAACTGCAGAACGAGTTCGGCGTCGCCTATCTGTTCATTTCCCACGACATGGCGGTTGTCGAAAACATCTCCGATCGCGTGGCGGTGATGTATCTCGGCCAGATCGTCGAGATGGGCACGCGCGACCAGATTTTCGCCAATCCGCGCCATCCTTACACGAGGCGGCTGATCGAGGCGGTTCCGGTGCCCGATCCGGCGCGCCGTCGTCCCCGTTTCGCCAGGCTGCACAGCGAGATCGCCAGTCCGGTGCGCCGGGTCGGCGATCCGCCGGCGAAACTCGACCTGCGGGATATCGGCGACGGCCATCTGGTCGCGGCCCACTAGCGCGGACAAGGCCACGCGGCTTGCCTCGAACCGGCCGAACGGTTAGGCCGTTGGCGCAAACAGCCACGGAACGGATCATGAAGCGCCCTATCATCGTGTTCGACCTCGACGGCACGCTCGTCGACACCGCTCCGGACCTGCTCGACAGCCTGAACCACAGCCTGGTGGCGGGCGCGATGGCGAGCGTCGATTATGCCGGCTTCAAGCGCTTCGTCGGCCAGGGCGGGCGCGTCATGATCGAACGGGCCTATGCCGCGCAGCAAAAGGCGCTGAAGTCCGAAGAGCTCGACCGCCTGCTCGGCCTGTTCATGACCCACTACACCGGGAACATCCCCGGCAAGTCCCTGCCCTATCCCGGCGTCGTCGAGGCGATCGACCGGCTGGAGAGCGCAGGTTACGCGCTTGCCGTCTGCACCAACAAATACGAGGCGAATTCGCTGGCGCTGATCGAAGCGCTGGGCCTCAAGCGGCATTTTTCGGCCATCGCCGGCCAGGACACCTTCGCCTTCCGCAAGCCGGACCCACGCCATCTGCTCGAAACCATCGCCATGGCCGGCGGCGATCCCGAGCGCGCCGTCATGGTCGGCGATTCGCAGACCGACATCGACACCGCCAAGGCGGCGGGCATTCCCGTCGTGGCCGTCGACTTCGGTTACACCGACCGCCATGTCCGCGAATTCGAGCCTTCGGCGATCATCTCGCACTTCGATGAACTGACGCTGGGCCTCGTTGAAAAACTGATCGCGGCGGCGCGCTGAAAAATCTTTTGCCGCATCATGCTTTCCTGCCGTGGAAGCATGGTTGGGACGGTTGACTTCCGACCACGGCCTCCCTTATATCGCGGCGCGCTTGGCCTTCGGGCACGGAGCGGGCGATTAGCTCAGCGGGAGAGCACACCCTTCACACGGGTGGGGTCGTAGGTTCAATCCCTACATCGCCCACCATTCCGCTCGCGCTTTTTCCCCATGGTTTTCTTGGTTTTGCAGCGCGCAACTTCACTTGGCATCAATTCAGAATGCTTTGAAAGCCGGTTGAAGGCCCGTTCTGTAGCGCGCAACTTCACTTGGCAGGATCGCGCAACTTCATTTGGCATCAATTCGGAATGTGTTGAAAGCGGATTGAAAGCCCGTTCAAGGTGCAGGGCACCAATGTTCCTTGCGTCCCTGCCAACGGCGCGCCAGTCCAGCTGCTATCAAAGTCTCGCCAACACTTTTGTTGTCGATCTTTACGATCACCAACCGCCGCCCGTAGCGATCGAACCGGCCTGTAGGCTCGACGGCGAAGTCATTCGCCAGCAGATCCTTCAACTTCGATGTTGCTTCTGCCGCCAGCCGCCTCTCGGCCTCGCAGGATGCATCCGTCTCGGGCGCATCGATATCGGCGATGCGGTACTTCTTGCCGCGCCACCAGAATGTATCGCCGTCCACGACGCAATTGACCCGATGCCCTCCAGAACAAACGGGCATGGACGCCGCTGGCGCTACGCTCGCCCATGCTATGACCAACACCCAAAGCGTCTTCACGCGGAGTTCCTGTTCGGTTCAATCCCCGGCCGACACTAAGGCAGCCAAGGCACTGTGTTGAGCGCAGCCGATCGCCGCCATCGCAACACCTCATGTCGAACCCACGGCATAGGCCAGAAGCATGGCGGTGACGATGATGGCGCCGACAATGCCTGCATAACCGCGCGCGATGAGCCGAACTCCAAAGATCGAGATTTCAAAGCGGTTCATTTTTGCCTCCTGTTGCTGGAGACATTGTCACCGGCCAGCGCTGGGTGTGGATCAGACAGCTGACTCTTGCTGCCAATCAGGCCTTCGTTGGATCTGGGCGCTGAACCGCGCCAACCCGTGGAAGGCCGAATACTCGTCTTCTGCCCTGATTTCAGAGTAGTCCGGCGCCCAGGTGACGAATTCGTAGCCGTCAACCGTCGGCGGTTCGACGAAGGCGGATTGGATTTTCTTGAGCAGTTTTCTGGTGGATGCGTCGCCCGAACGATCCCAGAAGTGGACGGTGGCCAGCAAACTGACGCTGCCGCCATCCTCGTCGGCAGCGGTGACACCGATCGAAGCATAGGGAAATTCCCTCGGCTCCTCGCGCGGCCTCGCCTCTGCAACCGCAACCGGCATCATGTCCAACGCCCTCAACCGGGCCACCATTACCGCATGCAGTGCATCAGACGGGCTCGTCATATTGTCACCCTACAATGCCATTGTCCGACCACGATAGGCGCTGGGATGCGAGCATGGCTGGAAAAACCGTCTTCGGCTTTGATCTGTCGGACGTCGAACTGCGTCAATCTTTACGCGGGCGTTACGCACCCTATTGGCAGACTTTGGAGTATGGCCGCGCCGTCGGCTACCAAAAATATCGCTCCGGCGCGACCCATTGGGTCGCCAAGATCAGACTGAAGGATGCAAGCTATCAACAACACCGGCTTGCCTTCACCGAAGACAATCCGGACATTGGCGACCAAGGGCTTTCGTTCGAAGCCGCTTGCGAGGCTGCCCAGGAATGGTTCGCGGCGAACCCCTTCAAACACCTGGCCACCGACGCCAGGCCAATCGGCTCCATCGACTTTCTGAAAGCCTCTCCGATCGGCGATGTCTACACAATAGGACGTGCCTTGAGCGACTACATCGAGTGGAAGCGCGTGGTTGCCGCGCGCTCGCATTTTGTCGCCCTTGTCACCCTGATCAACCTCCACTTCGTGCCGCGGCTGTTTTCTCTTCCCGCGAAAGACATGAATTCCGAACGACTGCGGTTTTTCATCAAGGATGTTCTCGAGACACCGCCTAAAAGGGGAAACCAGCCGCTCAAGCCACGGCGACCGATCGAGGCCATGTCGGAGGAGGAACTTAGGAAACGCAGGAAGACGACCAACACGCTGATCGGAGTGCTGCGTATGGCGCTGCTGATGGCTTGGGAAAACAGCTATATAGAATCGGATCGTCCCTGGCGTTGCATACGCCGGCTGAACAATGTCGACCGACCGCGCATGTTGCATCTCAGCCGACCGGAATGCTTCCGGCTGCTCGAACACTGCGCGCCGGATTTGCGAACCCTGGTTCTGGGTGCGCTCTACACCGGGTGCCGCATCAAGGAATTGCTCAACATGCAGGCATCGCATTTCGGTCGCGACGGTGCAGGCGTCTATGTCACACCTGTCAAATGCTACCGCCCGCGGGTGGTGATGTTGCCCGATGAGGGGCTCGCCTTCTTCCAAAAATTAGCGGCCGGCAAGAAACCCAACGACCTGCTATTCGTGCGAAAAGACGGCAGGCAATGGTACACCAACCATCGTCCAGGCTTCAAACGCGCTGTCTTTGACGCTGAATTGCCGGAGGATTTCTGTTTCCATGGCTTGCGCCACACCTATGCTAGCCAACTTGTCCAGGACGGCACGCCGCTGATCGTCGTTGCCGAACAGCTCGGCCACGCTAACATCGACACGGTCAGCCGTACCTATGGCCATCTTGCACCAGACATCCGCAAAGCAGAGATCCGCGACAAATTCGCTTCGCTGGTGCAGAAATCGACGAGAGTACCCGTCTCCAAAAGTTCAAATGATGGAACAAGGAGCTCACGCTCAAGCCTTGTTGGTTTGAAGAGCAGCGCGTAACCCATTGATGTCGGCTATATCCTTCATTCGATGAACCATCCTGTGGCAATTGGCGCAAAGAACAGCGAAGTCGGCGACGGGATCTAAGGGAATGGCGTTCCCTTTCAATTGAGAGAACGGCACCAGATGATGGGCCTCGATAAAGTCCACCCCTAGCTCTCCGTAGCGTTCTGAGAAACTCATGTCGCATGCTTCACAACGACAGCCTTTGAGCTTCTTCACTCTGGCAACCAATTTTCGGTTCCGCTCAATCCTCAGATGTGTCCTTGCTCGACCATCTCCTTCGAAGAAAATTTCGAGCTCTTCCTGCCCGTTTTGTTCGTCACCAGCGCCCGCTTCAATCAAAATCCGGTAGAGGTCTAAGACTCTTACGAGATCCCTGACCAACGCAGATTCAGCAGGAATTTTGTCAGCAGGATAATAGACCGAGCAAATATTGCCGGCTTCGTAAAATGCCGTGTCATTGCTGACGCTACTGGGAGCGAGGTTGATCGCGTTTGCATCAAACGGCTGGATATTGGACCCAAGCATCGCACGGAAATTCTCGGCCCTAGCACGTAGTGCTGTCTTGGCATCAGCGCGATAGCGCTTCTTCGCCTCGGTCATAGCCTGGTTGAGGCTTAGGTAGACGCCTTTCATGTCCTCAGCGAACAGATAGACTGGATAGAAACCACGTTGCGCACTGTTAGTAACTAGGCGGTCGAAGATGGCAGCCCAAGGCCCTCGCGCCCAGGCTCCCTGTCCCGCACTGCCCTTGATCAAGAGCAACAAATCCTCGCCTGGCAATGCAGCACGAATTGATTTTGGCAATTCAACGCGAATTTTTTGCGCGAGGGCATGGCCCTCAAATGTCTCGTTCTTCGCCAACGCGTATCCGTTAAGGACATCGAGTAAGTGTCCGCCTATAGGCATCGTTCCCCCCTACAAATCGACACTCATCGCTGGCAGGTAAACTGTGTGAAATCAACATAATGTTGGAGTTTGGATCTCTCCATCGTTGGTAACTCGACCACGCGACACAGTGTCCTGCGCTATCTCGAGATAATCAGCTCCCGTGCCCGTTTGGTGCGTCGGCCACCGCCGACCGAATAGGCGAGTTCCACCCCTTCAAAAGCAAAGCCAGCGAAGGCAGTGCGGATCTCGGACACGTCGTTGATGGAGAGCAGGAAGCGACCTTTCAGGCGCGCCAGCCGCTCAGCCATCAACCCAAATTGCTCACGGTCGAACAGATCGCGGCCGTAGTCGCCTTCTGAGCCGAAATAGGGTGGATCAAGGTAAAACAGCGTCTCCGCTCGGTCGTAACGCTCGATGAATTCCAGCCAATCCAAGCATTCGATGACCACGCCGGCGAGGCGCTCATGCACGTCGGCCAGAAGCGGCTCCAGACGCGACAGGTTGAAGGCACCTCCCGAACCCGGATCGACACCAAAATTTCGGCCGGAAACCTTGCCGCCAAAGGCGATCCGCTGAAGGTAGAGAAAACGGCCGGCCCGCTCTAGATCGGTCAGCGTCGCCGGATCGGACACCTTCAGCCGCTCGAATTCCTTGCGGCCGGTGATCTGGAAGCGGAGCGTGTCCAAGAACTGCGGATAGTGCCGCTGCAGGATGCGGAACAGGTTCGCCACCTCGCCGCTGCGGTCGTTGATCACCTCGGACCGTGGCCGGTGGCGTCGACGAAAGAAGACGCCACCCATGCCGACAAAAACCTCGGCATAGGTACGATGTGGAATAGCGGCAATCCGTGCAGCGATGTGTGCCGCAAGGCGGCGCTTGCCGCCGATATAGGGCGCCGGCGGCTGCACCGTTTCGACCGCCATAAACTCATCTTCAAGGCTCATTTCAGTGCTTTCGAGAATCGGCCACTCTTGTCCTGCCCGGCCGGGCAGCGGGTGTGGCGGTTATCTCGGATCATCGTCAGGCGGGACTGGTTTGGCGATCGGCCCGCTGCCAGCGCCTCGGCGCTGGCCACCCGTTCATTCGGTCATGTCTGCGGCACCCTCGGCAGGATGTAGTGGATAGCGACGCGCACGGCGCCGCCGGTGAAATTGCCGCCATTGGCCGAAAGCCGGACCGGCGTGTCGGCATAAAACGCGGTCGGGCCGATGACACCGGCATTGTTCGAACCGGCGGCGATGCCCAGCGAGCCGCCGAATTTCGAACGCTCGCCGGCCAGCCCGCAATCGTAGGAGGCCGCACCGGTGATGGCGGTGACGGTGCGGGTCGAGACGCAAAAGACGATGGCGCGGTTCGGGATCGAAATCGCGGTGTCAGCAAAGGCCCCGGCCAGCCCCGAGACCAACGTCTCGGCGACCGCCAGTACGTTGCGGGCGCCATTCGGGCTTTCCGAGACGATGGTGGTGCCGACCGCCGCCGTTTCGCGCCAGGCGGTGCCGGAATGGACCAGCAGCAGCCCCTCGTCGGCGACGAAGCAGAGCCAGCCCTGGCGGGGAACGATCTTGGTCCAAGCGCCATCGGCGAAGAGCGCGATGTTGAGATCCCAGCCCAGCCATGCGCCGGAAGCGCTGGCGGCCGGAATGTAGCGGTCGCCTTCGGCGGGTGCCGCCGGCGGCACGGCGAGATCGCGGTCGAGCACGGCAAGCTGCACCAAAGCGTCCAGCCGGTGCAGCGCCTCGTTGACCGGGATATGTTTCTGCGCCTGGTCGGGCGCGATGGTCTGCAGCTTCAGTTTGAGCGTCTCGGGCATCGGTGCCTCCGTCAAATGGTGACCAGGGTTTCAAGGAAGATGCCCGGCCCGTAGCTGGTGCTGCGCTGCGCGACGCGGGCATGGAAGGCGGTGCGCTGCGCGCCGAAATCGGCAACCTGAGAAGCGGCCGTGTAGGTCTGCTCGGGCACGGTGGTCTCGAAGGTACGCAGAACCGTGCCGCCGGCACCGTCCAGGATCTCCAGTCGGTAGGCCTCACGTTCCTCGCCGAGCGGCACCTCGTCCCAGCTGTCGCCACCGATGCGGCTGCGCCTGATCCAGCTGAGCCGCCAATCGCCGGTCTCGCTACGGCGGCCGATCAGCCGCGCCGGGGAAAGCGGTCGCCGCCCGCGCCCGCGCAGCGTCATCGTGAAAGACGACACGCCGGGATCGGCGACGCCACGCTCGGCCGAGCCGGCGCGCCAATTGAGCGGCAGGCCGAGCAGCGAGGCCGGCAAGGTCGCCTGGGCGACGCTCGGATCGAGCATCAGGCAGCGCGCGCCTGCGGCCACCGGCGCGCGCATCGCGTGCTCCGAGCCGCGCTGGCCGCGCAGGAGACCGGCAAGCCGGAACGTGCGCGCGCCGGTCGACGTGACATTGGCGAATTGCAGCACCTCCCATTCGCCATCGGCATTCTCGACCAGCATGGCGTTGGCGCCATTGAGCACGGCAAGCTCCGGCACCGATGCCAGCGTGCCACGCAGCAACTCGACGTCGAGCCGGTTGACCCGGTCCCAGCGGCCCACCGGCCCGCTATGGAGCGGCGAAGCGGTGCGGCCGATCGCGCCCGGCACCGGCAGCAGCGTGTCGAGTTCGAAACCCGCATCGGAGGGCGAACGCCACAAGGCGATGCCGCTGCGGAACGGCGACATAACGCCGGCGACGTAAGGCGCGTGCGCAATATCACCGTCGCGCAGCAGCGGCGCGTCGGCGACAATCACCTGCGCCGGCACGATCGGCTGCCGTGGCGGCTGCTGGCCGCCGGTCGGGTCGGTGCCGAAACTGCCGCCGGCGAGCGGATCGACCTCAAAGGCCTCGATGCGGCGCGCCTCGCCAATCGCCGCGCGCTCGATGCGCACCGCCTGCCCGGCCGGCTGGAAGGCGACGACGTCGCCCGGCTCCAGCGCCAGCCGCGATGGTGCCAGCGCAAAGGCATAACGTTCGCGGCCGACCCAGGCGGCATTGAGCTCCAACTCCGCGATCTCGCGGGCACGGGTCTCGCCCATCACCACGGGCGGCGAGAAATCGACGACGCGACGCGACGAGCCGGCCGAGCGCCGCGCCTCGGCGGCGCCGGCCTGGTCGTCGCGCGACTGGTCGCCATAACGCAGCTTGACCGCGTCCGGCAGGTCGGTCTCCTGCGCCCGCGTCCGGCGAAAACGCGCCGGCGCATCGCTCGCCACCACCAGTTCGTCGGCCGTGATGGTGGCGACAGGTGCGCGGCCATGGCGGGCGAGGAACTTGACGATGCCGCCGCTTTCGACCGCGTCGAACTGGTAGGCAGGCCGCAACGCATCGAGCAAAGCGCGCGCCGAGGTCAGGTTGCCGACCGTCACGCCGTCGACGACGCCCGGGATGGGTTCGATGGCATAGTGGCTGAAACCGGCATCGTTGAGGATGGCGCGAATGGTTTCGGCCGCCGGCGCCGTGCCCAGTCGGCCGGACAGCCAGTGTCCGGTCTGCCAGTTGCGCCAATCGCCCCACAGGCCCGAACTCACCGGGAAGGACGGCCAGGGTCGCGTGTCCCAGCACCAGATGTTGGAATGACCAAGATCGACCATGCGGCCGCCATAGGCCGGCGAGACCGGATTGTTGGCGGCCAGCGCATAGTGACCGATCATCGCCTCCAGCCAGCTGCGTTGCATCTGGTCGTCGCGGGCACGGCTGGAAAACCACGGAAAGCCGCCCTCCGAGGAGCGGCGATCAGGGAAAAGGTTCGGCTGGTTGGAGCCCTTGTCGACGGCCGGGCAGCCCAATTCGGTGAAACGCAACAGCTTCGAACGCGGCACCCAGCTGGTCGAGCCGCCGCTCCGAACCCCGCCCGGCCGGTTGTGATGGGCATTCCGCCACCAGCCCAGAATGTCCTTGTTGCGGAAAACGAAGGGCTCGCCATGGGCGCCGTCGGTGATCGGCGTGCGTGCCTGCGCGTTACGCGCGGCCTCCGAGGCGTAGAACCAGTCGAAATATTCGCCGCCGGCGACGTTGCCGCGAAGATAGGCCTGGTCATAGATGGTCGACGGTCCGGCCGGGTCGAAATCCAGATGCGCCGAGCCGTCGCGCCAGTCCGACAGCGGCAGGTAATTGTCGATGCCGATAAAGTCGATATTGGCATCGGCCCAGAGCGGATCGAGGTTGAAGAAGACGTCGCCCGAACCGTCGCCCGGCCGGTGGCTGTGATATTCCGACCAGTCGGCGGCGTAGCCGAGCTTCACGCCAGCGCCCAGCATGACGCGCGCCTCGGCCGCCAGCGCCTTCAGCGCGTCGACGAACGGATAGGTCGAGCCGGACGAGCGCACCTGCGATAGCCCGACCAGCTCCGAGCCGATCAGGAAGGACTCCACACCGCCGGCCAGCGCCGCCAGCCTGGCATTGTGCAGGATAAAGCGGCGGAAGCTCCACTCGGCCGGGCCGGAATAGGTGACGGTGGTGCCGGAGCCGCCGAAATGCACGGCGCGCGCCGTGCCGACGAAGGAAGCGACCTGATCGGCGGCCGCGGTCGTCTTGTCGGGTGAACCGGCGAAACCCGGCGCCGGCGAGCAAGACATGCGGCCGCGCCACGGATAGGCCGGCTGGCCGGGAGACGACGCCCCCGCCGAATAGGGGTTGGGCAAGGCATTACCGTGCGGCACATCCATCATGATGAAGGGCAGCAGGCAGACATCGAGCCCCCTCGCCTTCAGCGCCTGGATGCAGCGGATGACCGAGGCGTCGTCCGGCGTGCCGCCATAGGCTGGCGCGCCCTCGATGGTGGAGACCAAGGTCGCGGTCTGCCTGGTCAGGCCGGCGACACGCCACGTCACCGGCTCGGTGGTCTTGACCGCCTCGATGCGCGGCTCGACGCGACAGGCGCCGCAGCGCAGATCGGTGCCGAACCAGGACACGACCAGCATCACGCTCTTCAGCGCCGGGCACAACATTTGCAGCCGGTCGATCGAGGCGGCGATATCGGTCGCGGCCAGAAGCGTGTGGCGGTTCTGGCTCTCGCCGTCCTTGACCCAGACATGGCGCGTGTCCAGCCCATGTTCGTTGCCGGGGATCAGCGCCACGGCCTCCACCTGTGTTTCCAGCGCGCCGACAAGGCGAAACACTTCTGCGTTGATCTGCGGGATGCGGTTGCCATAGGCGGTCAGGTCGAGCCGTTCGAAGACGATGTAGCAAAGCCCGCGATAGGCCGGCGCCGCACCCTCCTTGACCTCGATCAGCGGATCGGCGAGCTGGCTTTCCGAACCCGGATGGAAACGGAATTCGACCTCGTCCTGGTCGATCTCCTTGCCGTCCGCCCAGATGCGGCCGATGCCGGCGACCGGCCCCTCGCACAGGCCGACCGCGAAATTGGCGTGGTAGACGTAGGTCGTGGTCTCGACCTTCGGCCCGCCGAAACCCTTGCCGCCGGATTTCTCCTTGCGGATCTCCTCCTCGAACCGCGTCGCCCAGAACAAATGGCCGGCGGTGCGGGCGCGGCCGTAAAGCCGGTTGATCGGGCTGCCTTCGGTCGAGGTCTGCACGTCGGAGCTGGTGAGACGCGGGCCTTCGCGTTTCTGCGTCGGTGTCAGCGCCGAGACCAGAGCCTGGTCGGCCATCGAGCCGATCAGCGCGCCGATGGCGCGGCCGGCGATCAGTCCGATCGGTCCGAAGGCCGCCCCTAGCGACGCACCGGCAAGGCCGAGCAGGATGGTTGCCATCACGCCCTCCCCGGCAGGCAAAAGACACCGGCGATGCGGGCGCGCCATTGCGGCGCCAGCCAGCCCTCGGCGACGACGCCGGCCGACTGGTAGGCATGCAGGAGCCGTTCCGGCTCGACCAGGAAACCGCAATGCTTGGCCGGCAGCGAAGGCCGCCAGCGAAAGACCAAGACGTCGCCAGGCCGCATCGCCGCGACCGGCACGGCGGTGAAGTGGCGATGCGCGGCATCGAGCAAGGTTTCCTCGCCGGTCGTCTCCGCCCAGTCGCCGCTATAGGCCGGCAGCGGTTCGGGGTCCTCGCCATGGAAGGCGCGCCAGACGCCGCGCACCAGGCCGATGCAATCGGCGCCGATACCCTTCAGCGACGCCTGGTGGCGATAGGGCGTGCCGATCCAGCCGCGTGCCTCGGCAACGATTGCCGCGCGGAAAACCTCATCGGAAGAAGGACGAACCATCGTTCACCTCCGATTTCTTGGCGATGCCGAGCGCGAAATCATTGCCCGGAATGTGCGGGAAGCCCCGGAAATTGGCGCCGTTGCCGAAACGCGAACGGCACATATCGAAGGTGCGGGCGCAGCCGGCGGTGACAACGAAGGCATCGCCGGCAACGACCGGCCGGGCGGCACGACGCCACAGAACGAGCCTGTCGCCCGCATGGCCGCGCAGTTCGACGCGGGCGCCCTTGTTGGCGCCGGCGGTCCAGGCAAGCACGCCATGGGTGAACAGGTCGCTGGCGAAACCGGCGAGACCGGAGACCACAAGCAGCCGGTCGTCGCTCGCGCCGAGCACGGTGCCGGCGCCGCGACGGGCCGGATTGGTCAGGTCGACGCCGCAGCGGGCGTCGCCTAGCACCGCGTCGCACTGGCGCTGGTAGGTGCTGCCCTCGTCCTGGTTGAGGCGATGGACGAGGCCGCGGATCTCGGCCTCGTAGGCAAGGTCGCCACGCGTCACTTCGCCGAGCGAGCCCGCCCGCTCGAGCAAGCGGTTATCGACCTGCGTCCAGTCGACGATCCAGACCTCGACATCGGCGTCGTCCCAGAGACCGAGCGCGATGTCGGCATCGGCGATGGCATCGGCCGAGACCGCGCCGGAAACCTCGTCGGTATCGACGGCAAGGCCGAGCGAGCTTTCGGTCTCGGCGGCGGTGAAACCGGTTTCGGCCTGATAGGTGACACCGCCGAAGACAAGGTCGCGGTCATGGTCGGTGAAGCCCAGCACCAGCCCGTCGCGACGCTGGAAACGCCAGCAATGGCAAAGCGTGGTGACGCCGGACGCGACAAGCGCGGCGAGGCCTGCCGGCAGCGCCATCATGGCCGGATCTCCTTCAGGAGAATGGACGGAATGTCGCCGAGCGTCGCCGTGCGATGGCTTATCTGGTCGAGGCGGCAGTCGAAGCGCACCGGCACGTGGAATTCGCCGCCCCAGCTGAGCGCGGCACCGGCGGCCGGGGCAACGGCGAAGGTGACGATGCCGGTCGCGGCATCGAGCGTCCAACCGGTGGCCGCCGCACCGCCAATGCCGATCTGCACCGTGCCAGCCACCGGCTTGCCGATCGGCCGGAAGAATTCGTGCGGACCCCGCGCATAACGTTTGACCAGCTGGAAGGTCCTGCGCACGCCGTCGCCGGTGCCGAGATCCTGGTCGGTTCGGCTCACCGGCTGGTGCGGCCCGCGCGAACGGTAGTCGGACCAGTCCTTCAGCCGAAAGCCCTTCAGCCGGCCCATGGCGACGTAATAGAGCTCCAGCACCTGGTAGAGCTCATCCGGCGTGCGCACGCCGTAGCGGGCATCGTAGAAACGCAAGGGCTGCGCGATGCGGGTGTTGCGCTCCTCATGGCCGGAAGATTTTTCGATGATTTCGGCCGGCCAGTCCGGCCCGCCGGCGGAACCCGACGAGACATGGACCGGGAAGAGCTGCTCCTCGAGGAACGGGATCGCCATCACGAATACCTGCCGCTGCGCGCCGCCAATCGCCCGGCGGCGCGGGCGGCGAGCGCCCGGCTTTCGGCGAAGGCTTTCGGGTTCGGCGTCTCGACATGCCAATTGTTGACCACCGTCCGGCCGCCGCCATATTTGCGCTGCAGGTCTTCCGGCCAGCCGATCTCCTCGCCGTCCATGGCGATCACCGGTCGCTCGCCGGGTTTCAGCCAGCCGCCGCCATGCAGGCGCGGCGCGCCGACGAACAGCGACGGCGGCACCCGGCGCGTTGGTCCGGGCGCGGCACCGACGGGGCCGCCGCCATGGTAGAGACCGACGCCAAGCGCGCCCGGAGCGGCCGGGAACATGTTGAGCGCGTTGAGACCGAACAGGTCGCCGAGCATGCCAAGCCCGCCGCCTCGGCCGCCGAACAAGGCCTGGTCGAGCGCGCGCAGCGAAAAATCGAGGAAACGCTGCGAGACCATCTGGATGACGCCGCCAAGCGCTTCGCCGGCGCTGCCGGCCCGCCAGACCGTCATGCCGAACTGGTGCATGACGCCTTGCAGCGCGCCGAACTCGTCGGCGAGTTCCGCCGCACTGCCGCCGGCTCCGCCGCGCCGGGCATAGGCCGCACTATTACCGACAAAACCGCCGGAGGCGTAGCCGGAAATGCCGGTGCGCATCGCCTCCAGATTGGCGACGCCGATGCGGGCGGTTGAGGCCGCGTCGAAGACGAATTCCCGGCCGTGCACGAAGCCGGCGACGCGGTCGGCCGGCAGATGGCCGGTATAGCCGCCGGCGGCGAAACCGCCCGCCGGCAATCCGCCCGGCCCAGCCGGGAGCGTCGGTTGCACCGAAAGACCGGAAATCGAACGCAGCAGCCGCTCATATTCGGCAAGCTGCGCGTTGGCCGCGCCGGCGGCGGTGCCGGAGGCGGCGATCTCGCCGGAAACGCCCGATATCGGCGCGTTGGCCGCGGCGGCACTGCCGCCGATGTCGCGATATTTCTCGGCCGAGCCGCCCAGCGCTGTCGCGGCCGCCTCGGCATCGCCGGTCAGCCCCTTCAACAGATCCTTGGCGCGGGCGAGCTCGGCCTGCAATTTGGCCGCCTGCTCGGTGTCGGCGATCAGCCGCTCGGCGGTCTGGCGCAAGGGTGAGCCGACCGGCAGTTCCTCGGCCGCCTTGCCGATTTCGTTGCGGAAGGCGATGAGGTCGGCCTTGCCCTCGGCCAGCTGCCGGCGCAGCTTCAACACCGCCTCACCGACGGCGCCGAAATCCTCGAGGAAGGTTTCGAGCCCGTTCTGCAGCGCCAGCGGGCCGAACAGGTCGCGACCGTTGAAGTCGCCGATCGCCAGTTCGACGTCCTTTTCGAGGCGGCCGATGTCCTGCTGCGCCTGGAAGCGCAAAAGCGAGCTGCTCTCGAGACCGTAGGAGGAGGCCCCGCCCCTCGCCTCGTCATAGGCGCCCTTGATGCGACGGATGAGTTCGGTGTGTTCCTTGAGATCGCGGTTGATGCGCGGCGTGTTGTCGAACACCTCGCGGGCATAGGAGACGAAAGCTTCGGTGGCGAAACCGAGGCCGGCGGCGACGGCCGCACCGGCAACGCCGCCTGCGAGACCGGCGAGCAGCCCGACCGTTGCGCCCCGGAAGCGGCCAAGATGGTCGGCGGCGCCGCCGGCCGCCTTGCCGACATCGCCGAGACCGGTTGCTGCGCCCGGCGCCGCGCGCGCAGTGTCACCGAGCCCGGCGCCGACCTTGTCCAGCGCATCGGCCGCCGGCGGCGCCTTCCTGGCAAGCTTGTCCAGCTCTTCGTTGACCGGCGCCCATTCGATCGGCTTTTTGGTGTCGCGCGCCGTCACCTTGTCGAGATCGCCGGACGTCTTGGCCGCCTTCTTGCCGAGATCCTCGACGCCGCGCGCCGTCTCGTCGAGCGCCTGGCGGGCACCCTTGGCATCTCCGTCGATGACGAGCGCCAGCCTCAGCGTCATCTCAGCGCCCCGTTGAGCGCATCGCGCGCAGCGGCTTCGAGGGTCTGCAGATCGGCCAGCAGCTTTCGGTCGAGGTGGATGCCGGCCGCGCCAAAAGCGACGGCGGCACCGGCATAATCGAGGCCGATGAAGACGGCGCGCAGCCTCCCGTCCTCCAGGCCAAGCGTGGTGCGCCATTGGCTGGCGGCGGCAAGGAAGGCCTCGACCGCCGCTGCATTTTCCGGCCACACGCCGGCAAAACCGCCCGGCCGATGCCCGGCCAGCCGTTCGGCAAGGGCAAGCAGCTGATCCTGCGGCACGGCGAAGGCGCGCGCGTCATCGAGCGCGGCATGGGATAAATCCTCCAGATCGGTGCGGGCGCTTGTCTCGACGAGGCCGCCGGCCGCCCAGGCCCGCGCGGCCGCCTTCAGTTTCCCCGGCGGGCTCCGCCGATGGCGCCGAGAAAGGCGGTCAGCAGCGCCTGGCGGACATGGTTGATGTCGGCGAGGCGCGCGAAGCTCTGCGGGGTCAGCGCCAGCGGCGAACCGTCGTCGTCCTCGACCTCGTCGATGGCGGCAAGGGCTGCCTCCAAGAGCGCGCGTGCGCCGGCGCCGGTGGTTATGTCGAAACCCTCCAGCTCGGAGATGGTCAGCGCCCGGAACTCGGCGCGGAAGGAACCGAGCTCAGTCTCGCCATCCGGCGAGCGCACCGCAACCGTCGTCCAGAAACTCGGATTGGCATCGAGGCGAAACATCAAATCCTCCCGTCAGGTCAGCGTCAGCGTCCATTGATCGTTGCCGGCGGTCGTCAGCGGCACCATCGGCAGCACCCATTCCAGGATGTTCTGCTGGTTGGCGAAGCTCGGCCGCTGCAATTGCGCGCCGGCAACCGCAAGCGTCGCCTTGCGGCCGGCGCTGCGGCCATGCTGCAGGGAAAGCGCTGTCCGCGTCTGACCGGCGGCGGCGGCGAAGGGGTCGAATGTCGAAAGCGGCACCGCCTCGACCTGGCACGAGATCGCATCAGTGCGGTCGACGACCAGAATGCTCTCGGCGCCGATCAGGAAACGGCCCTGCACGTCGTTGCCGAGGTCGAGCGAGAAATTGCGCAAGACCAGCGGCACGGCGCCGAGCGTGAAAACAGGCGTATTGAGGCTGGTCGCGATATCGGGCGCCAGGAAGGCGGTCAGGTCGACGGTGGGCCGCACCCCGGGATCGCTGGGCAGCGAAAACAGGCCGCGGAAATCGAATTCGAAATAAGGAATGCCCTGCGCGTCGATCCGCATCACGGCGCTGCCACGGCTGCCCTTTAGCACGAAACGGGTCGGACCGATCCAGAAATGATGGGTGACACTTTCATGGCCGTCGCTGATCGGATTGTAGACGACGGATGTGGCGGCCGTGATCGTCTGGCCAACCGCGCAGGCCCTGAGCGAGGTTCCCCAGGCCGGCGGAACACCGACGGTTCCGGACGGCACCATCTCGACACGGTATTGCAGCCGCATCGCCAGCTGCGTCGGCACCGTGGCCTGCGGCCC
This sequence comes from Mesorhizobium terrae, assembly GCF_008727715.1. Classification (GTDB taxonomy): domain Bacteria; phylum Pseudomonadota; class Alphaproteobacteria; order Rhizobiales; family Rhizobiaceae; genus Mesorhizobium; species Mesorhizobium terrae. The sequence continues at coordinate 4,339,949 of NZ_CP044218.1, read as the reverse complement.
AAGCCAGGGCAATTCATGCTCGCGGCTGATATCCTGCCCTTCCATCGGCGACAGCACGACATTGGTGGCCAGGATGCCGTCGACCGTACCGGTGGGCGCCGCATCGACGCCATAGACCGTCTCGCGCTTGCACAGCAGGATCTTCGATTTCCATTTGATCGGCATTTCAAGCCTCCTTCGACGGCGCCCCGGCTGGCGGCTCGGCCGTGAATTCGACGCGTTTCAGCGAACCGTCCGGCTGGCGCTCGAAACTGCCACCGGACGACGGCAACGGCGCCGGCAACGCCTTGTCTTCCACCACCGGTTTTTTGCTCATGGCAGCACCCTCAACTGGTTCTGGATGGCGAAATCGAGCTGGTAGATGACGGTTCCGGCTTCGGCCGACAGCAGCTGACCGCGCCGGAGCGAAAAAACGCCAACCGCCTCTTCCGGTCCCCAGCCGGCGAGTGCCGCGATCAGCTTCCAGATCAGTTGGTCGACGGTGGCGAGCGAACGGGCACCGGCGATATCGCCGGCCGCGTGGATGACCAGCATGACGGCGAACACCTCGTCGACCAGTTGCGTGAAAGCGCCGGCCGCTGCGTCGCCCTGATTGCGGGCAACAAGGCCGAGCGGCAGGACGAAGGCATGCCGCGGCGCCTGCGGCAGACCGCCCTTGCGCACCAGTTCCGACAGTTCGGCGGCGCCCTCGACCCGGCGGGCGAGCTCGGGCACGCGGCTGTCGATGCGGGCAACGAGCTCAGCGACCAGCATCGCCGCCCTCCTCCGCGCCGAGATAGGCGCCGGCGATCGCAGCGATCTCCTTGCCGTCCGCTTCGTCCAGACCGAGGAAAGCACGCCGCGGCATTGTCACTGCCTTGACGGCGATAAAACCATTGCCGCCCGGCAGCCGGAAACGCAGCGCGCGCGCCTTCTTCGCCTCGATGCGGCCGCCGGTCTGGTGGATGGCGGCGTAAAGTACATTGGTGCCGACGGCGACGCCGTCGTCGCTCGCCTCATGGGTGATCGACTGCACCAGGCTGGCGGTATCGGTCAGGGTACGGCCGCCGAAGAAACGGGCGCGCAGCGATTGCGGCCAGGGATTGCCTTGCGGGTCCTCTTCATCCTCGAAACGCTGCTGGGTCGAGACGACCAACGCGGCGCCGACCTCGTCCCACAATTCGCGCGGCCGCTCGGCCCGGACGGCAGCTTGTTTCAGGCTCGAAAGCACGACCTCGTAACCATCGAAGGCAAGCCGCGCGCCCCGCGCCGCCTCGCTCAGATGTAGCCCTTCAGCGTCGCAGCCGAGAGCGGCCGCTCCGGATCGTTGGTGATGACTTCGGCTGCAGCCGAGGCCGGCGGCTCGGCGCCGGCGACATCGAGGCGGATCAGCCCCGAGGCGATGTCGCGCAGCGTCCTCAACGCGGCATCGTGATCGGCCTTGATCTTTTCGGCGGCGACGCGGCCATGCGCGTAATAGATCGAGATGCGCAGGGCGAGATCGGTGACCAGGCGCGGCACCTCGGCCAGCGGCAGCGCGTAACGCAGCTTGAGATGGCCGTCGATCAGCGCGCCGGCGTCGGCGATCGCCCGGTTGAACAGCGCGACGTCGACAACGGTCGCCGGCACCTCGCCGCGATCGGACAACTCGATCAGCAACCGTTCCGAATAGCGGTCCTTCAGCTCGGTTAGCGTGCAATAGGCGGCCATCAGACAAACTCGACAGTGAGCATCGGCTCGGCGAGCAGCGCCTCGACCTGTTCCGGCAACCGGAAGGCAGACAGATCGTGCAAGACCGCAACGGCGCTATGCGCCATGCCGGCGCGGCGGAAGCCGTCGATGCGGGAAACAACGCGCAGGCAGGATGGCGGGGCGTCATGCGCCGCTCGCCAGGCCGCGAGCGCCGCCGCCAGGAGCGGGAAGCGCAGACGGAACGCCTCTTCGGCTGGTTGCGCATCGTCGGGCAAAGGGGTCCCCGCAGCGACGGCGGGCTGCGGGGCATCCGGGCCGGCAGGCTCCGGGGCCGGCGCGGATGTCTGGATAGGCTGAAGGGGTTCCGCAGCCGGCTGGGCCGCGGCTTTCGATTTCCTGGTCATGAGCGGTCTCCGGGTCGGGAACGGTCAGGCCAACCAGGGCACGACCAGCAATTCGGCCGTGCCTTTCCACTGGTTGGTCTCGCCGCCGGCGCCATAGTCGTTGTTGAGCAATTTGCGCGCCGTGCCTTCCAGCGCCGGCGGCACCACCATCAGGCTTGCCGTAAGGCCGAGCGGGCGGCCGTAGTCGCCCTTCATCGACGAGACGGCGACACGCGCGGTCTCGTAGCGGGCGGCGTCGAGTGGCTGCCGCGAGCCCCAGCAGAACTGCCAGAAGCCGAAGCCGACATTGGCGCGCGCGTCGGCGCCATAGACGAATTCCTTGTTCATGAAGACATTGTCGTCGGTGAGCTTGTCCTTGGCCTGGAAGTCGAAATCGCGGCGCTTCTGCAGGATGACCGGTTTCAGCGCGCGCGAAGCATCCATGAGGAACCAGGCGGTGCCAGCGCCGCCATCGGTGTTGGCGACCGAGACCGGCTGGCCTGCCTCGTCGAGCACCGGATGGTCGATGTCGAAATAATACTGGCCGTCATAACACTTCTCGGAGAAGCCGGATTTCAGCAGGCTGAAGACGAGCTGGTCCCATTTGGCGCCGGTCGACTGACCCATTTCGGTGAACATCGGCGCATAGATGCCGAGATTGTCGGTCTCGATGTCGTCGCGGTCGACGCCGATGGTCAGTTCCCACGGCTTTTCGGTGATCGAATAGTCATGCTGCTGCAGGTTCTGCACCGCGCGCGGCCCGATCCATTCGCGCACATTGGGGATCTTGCCGAGCCAGCCATATTTCTGCGTCTTGGTCGACGACGGCACGCCGGTCGAAATGCGCGAATGCAGGGTCGAGGCCTGGCCGAGGCCGGCCTGGAACGAGGTCTTGAAGCCGACGCGCAGGCTGTCGAGATTGGCGGCGTTGATGAGCATGGACGTTGATCCTGTTGAAGCGAAAGCCTTTTCGTAGCGCCAACGGTCAGGTGAGATAGGCCTTGGCGAGCGCCTCGTCGAAACGTACCCAGACGCCTAGCTCGTCGACCCCGTCGACGAAGCCGGCGATAGAGCGCGTGTTGGTGGCGCTGGTCTTGGCCACCGTCTGGTCGTCGACGGCATAGGCCGGTCCGCCGATATCGGCGGCGGAGATGAGGTCGGCGACGGCCGAATTGGCGAAGCGATAGATGCCCGGCCGGTATTTGACGTCGACCGCACCCGCCGCGCCCGCATTGACTTTCTGCTCCTCGGCGCGACCGACACCGATCAGGCCGAGCGCCGTCTGGCCCTTGGTGAGATGGCCGGTGACTGCCCGCATGACGATGGCGCCGGCGAAGATGGTGACGCCGGCCGCCATCGGGCCGGAACGGTCGTCGCCGATCATCCTCGGCGTGTTGCGGTCGGCGGTCAGGGCGGTCATGATTTTGTCTCCGGTGGCGGATGAATGAGGTGGCTAGGCCTGGCGTTCGGCCTTCAGCGTGGCGAGATAGTCCTTCTCGGCGATGCCGAGCAGGCGCGCGGCCTGGCGCTGTTCCGCCTGCAGCGCGATCTCGCCCGCCGGAGCCGGCGGCGGCACGATCTCGCCACCGCCGCCAAGCACTGGCAGGCCGGCGATCAGTTCGGCTGTGCCGGCGGGATCGGCCATGTGCATGGCGATGTAGCGGTCGCGCAGCGGCTTGACGCCGACGCGACCGGCCTTGATGGCGCCGTCGACATAGGCTTCGGCTTTCTCGCGTTTTGTCGTCTCCTGCAGGGAATTCAGGCTCTTGGTGACGGTGGCGAGCTCGCTCTGCAGCGCGGTAAGGGCTTGCTCGCTGTCCTTGCCGCCCTTGCCGGTGGCGAGCGCCTGGGCACCGGTCAGCACGGCGCCGGCATCGATGCCAGCCTGCAGGCCGAGCGCCACCGCAATCGGATCGAGGGCGGCCTGCAGCGCCGTCAAGGACTTCGCCTTTTCGGCATGCAGCGTGGTGACAGCGGCCAGTGCCGCGTCCTCGGCCGTAGTGGCAGGCAGGCCGAGCGCGGCGAGCAACTTTTCGAGCAGCGGGTTCATCTCTGTCTCCTGGTGAAGCGTGGTCAGTCCGCGCAGGTTCGGCCGGTTGACCAGCGAGGCGCGCAGGATGGCGGTGACGGTGCCGTCGGCGGCGTGCTGGATCGCCGGCGAAATGCCGCGATAGGCGCGGCTGGCGACCAGGTGGCGGCCGTCCTCGGTCCATTCCACCCTGCCCCAGACGCCGTCGGCGCGCGCCTGCAACTCGACGATCCAGCCGCGCGCCGGCGCAGGCTCCCCACGCGGGGCGGCGAGATCGGTGGCGTGGTTCTCGTCGATCGGCAGCCGCTCGCCGGCGCCAAGGCTCGCAGTCGCCAGGCGGGCGGCGTCAGGCACGCGGTACGGCCCCCGGCCATCGCCGGTGCGGATCTCGCCGGCTGGAAGAAGATGCACCCAATCAGGCGCGCCCTCAGGCAAGCCGACGGCGGCGCAGAGCGCCACGGCGGCGATTTCGGCGGAGTGAAGCGAGGAGCGAAGCATGGCGGCAGCTTGCCGCCATGGAAAAGCTCAAACCATGCCCGCCGGCGCGGGCGTGGCACCAATTCGCTATTGGTTCTGCAAAGCTTTGCTTCTACCGCTCTTTTTCTACCTGTTGACTATCAGATTCCAACTTTGAATGACGCAGCAACTGACGAAGGTATGTGATTGTATCAATGTGCACTCAAGTACAACGAATCACACTCTGCTTCTCTCATGTCACTTCTTGCCGCAACCCAGATCCCCAAGCCAGCTGACGAACAAGCTTTCGAGCGCGCTTCAGTTGTGCTGTGGCGCAGCTTGCTCAACGATCGATCGGTGCAGCGGAACGGTCGACGGGGGCAACGACAGAATGGCGTCGATCTCTTCGGAATTCGTGACAATGACACGGATTGGCTGGTTGGCATTCAATGCAAACTCAAAAGTGAAGGACATTTCCTCACAGAGGCAGAAGTTCGCAGTGAGGTCCGGAAGGCTCTGACATTCAAGCCTCTTCTTAGAGAATTCTACATAACGACAACTGCATCGGATGATGTCGCGATGCAGGAACTCGCGCGTGTCATCACGACGGAGCTAGCGAAATCAAATCACAAACTTCGCGTCTTCGTTTGGGGGTGGAATACGCTGGAAGAAAAAATCAACGAGGATGCCGACGCCCGCAACTCGTTCGATCCAACCTACGACCCGTTCAGTGGGAAACTTCTAGACGAAACGCGGGCGATGCTCGTTGCTCAGCATGAGACACGTGCGGACATGAGCGCTGGCTTCTCTCGTATAGAAGCAATGATCACCGAAGTAAGCGCGCTGAGGGTTGTGCCACCAGGTGACACAACAGTCGCAATGAGCTTGCTTGAGGAGCATCTCGATGCCGAGATCGACGAATATCGCGAACTGAACAACAACGGAAAAACGCTGACCGCATTACCGCTGCTGGAAAGGCTCCTGGATCGTGTCAAGACATCAGCTTCCGGTCGCATCCTCTTCCGCATAAAAGCGAACATCGGCCATTGCCTGGTGGCGCTCGGCAAGGACGATGACGCCGCCGCGATGTTGCTGGCATCCTACAGCCACGCGCCTGACGAGCCCAAAGCTGTTGCAAACAAGGCTTTCGGGCACTTGCTGAGGGAGGAATACGAGGAGGTTCTGGCATTCGGAAGCTCAATGCTGGAAGCCAATCCAACGAATGAATGGCTCGCAGGCTACGTCGTACAGGCCGCCAGGTTCGATACATCGATCAGCGATCCGCTCGGCATCGTTCCTGAACAACTGCACGCAACTGCTTCAGTTCAGATCGGAAGGATTGATTTCGTCAGACGCAATGGCAAGCCGGGTGATTGGTGGCCGATCGCTCGAAAGGTGTTTGAAGCACATCCCCTGGAGCCTTATGCGATGCAATTTGCAGCGGAGGCTGACCTCGAGGAAATATTAGCAAGTGAAGGCTTTCAAAACCGGCGCCTGCTCTCACCGACGGAACGAAGTAGGCTCGAAGCTGCAGCAACAATACTCATTTCACGATGGGATCATGCGAGGGTTGCTGACGGTGCAATACGGCCAGAGGATGCAGCTGTTTGCTGCAATATCTTGGTTACGCTTCATGCCCTCGGCAACCTGAATGCAGCGATCGACATCGCACATCAAGGGCTCTCGCTAGCGCCTAATGACGTCGAGATCATTACCCGCGCAGCCGTAGTCGCCATCGACGCCGATGACGAGCTCTTCGCTCGATCGCTCCTTGCTAAGCTACCGAGAAGTTCGGACGCAGCTGTCCTAAAGTTCCGATTTCACGCCGCACGTGGAGATTGGGAAGAAGTAGTGCGTATCGCTGAGGATGACGCTTTGTTGATCCCAGCGTCGGAAGCCCCGGCTATCTTAACGACCGGAAAGCTAGCAAAGATTAAGATCAGTCATGGTGATCAGGAAACGCTCAGGCAACAGATATCCTCTATTGCCTCCGAGGCCTCTGGCGATGCTCGCGCCAGCATTATCGTCGCTGACTTTGCGCGAAGAGAAGGAATTCAGGGCATTGCTGATGATACCTACAAAGTAGCCCTCACCCATATCAGTGATGAAAGTCACGTCGCGGACAGGTTGATGGTGGCACATCATGCGGCACGGCGCGGAGATTATTCGATCGTCGTGGACCTGTTGGACAATCATGTAGCGGAAGACCATGACAATGACGAATTGCGGACACTTGCACGCGCATTGGTCAATGATTACCCCATCCGGCAGCGTGCCTTGGCTTTCTTCGAACGATTGTCCGTCGAGTTAAGAGCACTCCCCTTCTTCCTGAATGCTGAAGGTTTGTTGCACTTCAACCGCGGCGCCCTCTCCGAAGCAGAAGCGGCACTCAGAAAGGCCGTCCAGGTACGACCGGACCTTGAAAACTACCTTGCGCTCATCTCGGTGCTCTACCGCTCAGATCGAAATGACGAATTGAAAGAGGTCGTTGAAGCAATCGATCTCAAGACGGTGGATGGAACACCTGGTCAGAAGATGTTCCTAGCCCAAATCGTGCGAAAGATCGGGGAGGGAGCCAAAGCACTCGAGTACGCCTATGAAGTACTCCGATCTGCTAGAAATGACCAGAACGCAGCTCTTCGCTATTTCGGTCTCATCATGATGAATCCGGCGGACGGTCTCATCCCGCCTGTTGAAACCGTAGCAGTTGGAACATGGGTCAGCCTAGAAAGCGATAAGCACGAGACGCATGCGTTCCTCATTGAAGAAGGCAGTGATCGACCTGCCGAGGATATCTTGAGCCCAGCTCATCCGACTGTTGCGGCGGCCCTTGGTCTGAAGATCAATGACGAATTCGAGATGCCGGCTGGTTTTGGCCGGGTTCGAAAGTGGCGTGTCGTAGAGATCAAGCACAAATATCTCCACGCTTTGCACGACGTCATGGAGAATTTCGAGAAAAGATTTCCGGATACCAAGGGCTTCTACAAAGTCACGATCGAGGATGACAATATCCAGCCAGCGCTGGATCAGGTTCGTCGCGTATCGGAGAGCAATCGAAAGCTCGCCGATCTCTATCTGGAGAACAACTATCCCATCAGCCTAGTTGTCTCGAGGGGCGACCGCGACGCCATCAGTTTTGTGGACTATATCCGCTTTCTCGACTTCGATATCCGCACGTGCGCAGGCACCGAAGCGGAGCGTGTAGCAGCGGAGAAAATACTAAGCGATTACAGACATACTGGCGCGGTCCTTGATACCTACACGGCATGGACAGTTGCCACGATGGATGCTTTCGCAGCACTGAAGTCGGTGGTTGGATCGGTGATAGTTCCTCAATCCGTTATTGATGAGTTAAGAACGCTAAGAGACGATCAGGAATTTGTTGGCCAAGAGGCGATGACAATCGCTTGGCATGATGGCGAATACATCAAGCAGGAATTCACTGCAGGCGATGTCGCAGTTCGTCGCAACTATATCATAGAGAAAATCGCCAGGATCGAGGCAGCTTGCGATATTCGGCCGGTCATTATTGAAAACAAGCCATCTGAGTTGGCGATCTTGACCCACCAATCCTTGGGTGCCCATGTGCTCGACGCGGCTAATCTCGCAGGAACGAAGCACATTCTCCTCTCCGAGGACATGAACTTCCGCCAGTTTGGTGAAGCAGCCTGTTCAACCAGAGGTGTATGGCTTCAGGCCGTGTTTGCATTCGCACGCGCACTCGGAACCATCGACCAGCGTGACTATGTTGATCTTGTTGTAAAACTCGCGTGGCATCGTCACGGCCACCTCTCGTTGGACGCCGCCACGTTGCTTGTCGCCTATGAGGACAGTCGAGAGAGAAATCTGGAAAACTTCAAGGCGCTCGCTCATTTTATGGGTACCAAAAATGCAGACATGCGATCGCATATCAATGTAGCAGTGGAGTTCCTCAATCAGCTTTGGCTCGTAAGCGACCAGTTCGATGTCGCCTGCCAGCAGGCCACAGGCGTCCTGCTAGAACAGATGATACGATATCACTCCACCCATTGGGCGCTTGTTCTTACTTTGATCAAAAGGGAGTGTGCTGCCCCCATCCAGCAGTATATCGGCCGCTGGCTTGTCGGCCATTTCCTTCCTACTGAGGATGTCAGCCGCGCAGAAATTCAAATTGAGGAGCGGATGAAGCAACTAAGCGTCAGCCAAGCAAATCGTGGCATTTAGTGAAAGACATAAGACGACGAAGGGAAAGGCACCGGCTGCGTCTTGCGCCGTTGAAAGACAGACACGCTCAAGCAATTCAAAACGCTTTCAGCCGTGATCCCGCGCTAAGCTTGGCAACCGGAGTCCGACCGCCTCGACATTCATGTCGACACCCGGATCGATGCCAGCCGACGACTCGATCAGACGGCCGCTCTGCCATTTGACGACAGTGCTTTGGGGCGTCGCGACTTCCACTAGCTTCCAGCCGTACCGGCGAGATAGCACTCAAATCCATGCTTGAAGCGAAGAAGAAGCGAAGAGCATCCTCCAATATCGAGACCATCAGTCGGCGTGCCGCATTTCGCTATCGACATGGCATCCAGTCGTCACGGAAGTGGATATCGCCAAAAAGGATGTGCCCCAACCAGCGCGCCGTTAGGCACGCTGGGGGCAGTCTCGACATTGGAAAGACGTTTGCCATTGCCTTACTTAGCTTTCGGCTTCTTCTTCGAGACGGCCGTGATTTTCCAGTCGCCCTTGTTCAATTTCGTGATGTCGTATTTTTTCTTGGCGTCCATTTTCGCCTTGTACGAAGCCATGGCGTAAGAGCAGCTCACCGAGCCATCCGGGTTCGAAGACATCCCGCCACCCACATGTCCGCACCAGGCATCGCAGACTGCTTCCGACCCCTGTGAACAGGTAAGTTTCCCCGCCATTGCATATGAAGCACTTGCTGCAAGAATAGCCACTGCAGCAGATGCACGAATTACGTATGTAAACATCGCGATTGCTCCAAAATCTGATCTAAGCTTGCGTCGGCTGCCCAAGATCGGAGCGCGATCAGCATAGCCTTTGTCGAATGCGATAATTGATCCCCACCGCCTCGAAATCTCGACTTAAATCCGGTGCCGATTGGATCGGTAGCTGCACGACGCGGGCAATATTCAACGCGGCCGATAGTTTGCAACCAGGCCCGAGGCGGCTGTAATTTCCACCTCTATTCCAATGATTGAGCCTATAGGTCATTTATTTGCGCTTTTATTATACCTCTATGATTTTGTTCACACATCGAAGCCTCGTGTTATGCCGAGGTTTCGTTTCCCGATTTCCCGCATGCTAAAGCGGTTTTGAACGCTTTCAGCCGCGTTTCGGCCTTCAACTGGGCAACCGGAGCCCGACGACCCCAACATTCACACCAAAGCCCGGATCGATGCCGGCCGGCATCTCGACCGGACGGCCGTGTTGCCACTTGATGATGGTGCGTTCGGGCGGCGCGTCCTCATCAACCGACCAGCCGTAGCGAGCGATATCCCGCGCCGACAGGGACTGCACGTAGCAGCGACAGTTCCAGCCGTTCGGCGGATAATGCGTTTGCCACCAGTCGTGGTCGACAGGAAGGATGACCCCATGCCAGGCGGCGTGTTCCTCGCGGCTGCCTGGTTGCGTGAGCGCCGGGTCGACATGGACGTAGCGAAGATAGGGCCTGATATGTTTCAGCCGCTGGATCTGCTGCCAGCGCCCCGCGGCATAGGCCTGCGCGGTGGCGATACGAAAGGCGAGCGCGGCGCGCCGGCCGTCGCTCTCCCAGCCGTGCCGCTCGACGATCCCGTCCCATTCGGCCAGGAACCCCGGCAGGCCCGTGCCCTCCTCCAGCGCGTCGAGCACGGCCTGCGTGATGTCATGCACCAGCGCATCGCTCATGCCGGCGGCGCGGTCGGTTGCCCCGGCGTCGACGGCGCGCAACAGTTCGAGCCAGCGTTCGGGCGGCAGCGCCAGCCGGCGTCGCAGGAAATCGATAGCCTCGTCGAAACGCACGCCGCTAGTCGCCACGGTCGACCTCCGCCGCCTCGCCGGCCAGCCAGGCCAGAAGCATCGCCTGCCGCAGCGCGGTCACCAGCTCGGCCGGCGTGCGCTCGACCGCGGCAACGCGAAACAGAACCGCCTCGGCCGCCTCCAGGCTGCCGGCGCGGCCAACCAACCCGCGCACGCGGTCGACTAACGCGGCTACAGCCGGCGCACCGAGATTCGCGCCCTGCTGCCCGATCAGCTCGTCCGGCAAGGCGGCGGCTGGCGTGTGCTGATGCTGCAGCGCAGGCTTCTCTCGGGGCTTTTCCGACCGCTCGGCCCTGCCCGGCTCTTTCGGCACCGCCGGCGCCAGCACCTCGTCCTGCGGGCCGGGTTCGGCCAGGCCGAACTTGTCGCGGATCTCCGAGGCCTGCACCCTGAGCCCGATCGGCACCAGCTGTGACAGCGCCGTCGACAATTGCGCCAGGTCCTCCTTTTCCGGCCGGGCGATGGTTAGCCGCGGATAGGCTTTCTGCGGCCCGTATTCGAGGTCGATCCACAGCCTGACCAGATCGCGGTTGAGGATCGCGGCCAGCGCGCGGGCGTCGGCGCGCTCGATGTCCTCCTGCACCTTGCGGTGTTCCTCCGACACGGCATGGCCGCCGGAGATGGCGTCTGTCGTCGTGGTCTGGCCGAGCACCGCCTTGGAGACCTGCCGGTCCAGCCAGTCGACGCGCTTTTCATAAAGGTCGATCGAGGCGCCGATCGATTTCGCCTCGACGAACTCGATCGCCATGCCGTCCGGCATGATCGCGGCGCAATCGCCAGCGATATTGGCCACCGCCCGATAGAGCTTGCGCTTGTCGTCGTCGGTGGCGTCGGCGCCATATTTGCCGATGCGGATCGGCTGCCCATAGGTCTGGGTGAAGATCGCCCAGTCGCGGTTGGCGAAGGCCTTGAACATCCAGGCCCAGGCGGCGACGCGCGCCAGGCCGGAACGCATCGGCAGGCCGGACTTCGCCTTCATCACCGCGAAGATGAATTCGCCGGGCGGCAGCGGCAGTTCGCGGCCGTCCTCGTCCAGCATCAGCGGCGTGGCGAGATCCTGCCTGGCGAAACGGAACCAGCGCTGGTCCCAGCGGTCGAGCCGCTTCGGCTGCCATTGCCCTTCCGATGTGTCCCATTGGATGCGGGTGAAGGAATAACCCTTGCCGACGCTGTCCAGCACGTCGAAGGTCTCGTCCTGCAATTCGTCGCGCTGCAGCCAGGCGCGGATCCGGTCCGCCTTCTCGACATCGGCGGCGGCATCGCTTGCGGCATCCACCGTCACCTCGAGCTGCGCCACCGACCGTTTGCGGGTGCCGATGACGCCGAGATAATGCAGGTCGCGTTCCTCGATCTGTTCGGCGAGCTCGAGATAGCGCACCGGGTCGCCCTGGTCGGCTTCGCGTAGGATGGCGGCGAGCCTGATCGGGTTCAGCCCGTCTGCCGGATAGCCTGACATTGGCGAGCGCACACCGGTCAGCGTCGGCCCCTCGCGTTCCTGCACCAGCGCTTTCCGGTCTATCGGCCTGCCATAGGCGTCGAGGATCTGCACCATCACCAGGTCCCTCCCCGGATCGAGGCGCCGAGCGGCCCGCGAAAGGCATCGTCGTCGCCGAAATCATCGTCGTCCGCACGCTCGAAGCCGCGCCTGTTCAATGCCGCTTCACGGCGGCTTGAAACCGGCTCGTAGCCATATTGGTAACGCGGGCCGGCGGCGGCATTGACCGCCAGGAAACAGGCCCAGGCGCGGTCGGCATGGTCGTCGTCGCGTTCGGCGACGAAGCGCGGCGCGCCGGTCGGACCGGCCACCTTGCGCAATTTGTGCAGGTCGGACCGCAAGGCCGGCCGCCCTTCGGGAATACGGATGGTGCGGTCCTCGAAACGTTCCTTGCCCGCCGTCGCCATCACCAGCTTGTTCGGCCCGGTAAACAGGACACCCTCGATGCGGTGTTCGCCATAACGGCGCTGCGCATCCTCGACAGGCTTTTCACCCATGCCAGTCTGGTCCATGCAGGCCCGGCCGACGCGGTAGCGCCGCATCACCTCGTCCAGCGCCTGGTCCTGCGCGGCGAAGGTGGCGCGCTTCATCTCGACGATCTCGCGCGTCCACAAAACGTCGCCGACCTGTTCCAGCACCCAGATGACGAAGAGGTCGTTGCGGCGGCCGATGTCGACGCCGACGAAGCAAACGCCGCCCTGATAGGCTTCCGGCTCGCCGGCCCGCGCATCCTCGACCGAACTGATCAGTTCGTAGGACAACCAGCTCGACGCCTCGTCGAGATATTTCAGCTCGTATTCCTGCGCCCAGGCATCCTCGTCGGCGAGGCCGGCGCGCAGTTCCTCGATGTCGCGCGGCAGTCCGTCGGCCACCGCCTGGTAGATATCGACGGCATGGCGCGACCAGGCGCTGTCGGTACCGGTGTCGAGCTCGTAGAACTTGCCCGACTTGCCGTTGGGCGTGGACGTGACACGCAGCTTCCAGCCGGCCGAGATCACCGGAAACAGCGCCTTCCAGATGGCGGCGCTGTCCTTGTGGAAGGCGAATTCGTCGAGGAAGACATTGGCCGAAAAACCGCGCGCCGTATCGGGATTGGCGGGCAGCGCCAGGATACGCGAGCCGTGCGGCAACGCCACTTCGAGCGCGGTGTATCGGACCGCGCCGATATCGTAGTCCTGCTCATACTCCTGGAAAGTCATGCCATAGGCCCTGGCATGCAGCTTGACGCCCTCGTCCATCGCCTCGCGCGCCTGGCGTTCGCCGCGCGACAGGATCACCCAGCGCGTGCGCGCCTGCCTGACTACATGTTCGAAACTGTCGTCGACGGTCTCCAGCGTCGTCGTGAAGGTCTTGCCGGTCTGTCGCGCGAACTTGCCCAGCTTGAAGCGGGAGCGGTCGTCGAACCAGCGGCGCTGGTAGCCATAGAGGATCGGCCGCATCAGGCGCCCTCCCGGTAGGCCTTGCGGATCAGTTCGAGCACCTGCCCGGCATCGACCGGCCGTCCGGTCCTGCAGACCTCCTCGGCCACTTTTTCCACCGTGCGGTCGAGTTTTTCGGCGGCGCGGCGGTTTTCCGTCGCACGGCGGTCGGCCGAGACCTGCTGGCCGGTGACGACATTCTTGTAGGCGGCGGCAAGTTCCTGCGCCTGCTTGGTGGTCTTGGCCTCGTCGAGCAGATCGTCGATCAGCGTCTTGATCAGTTCGCCCAGCACCACATCGGCATCGCCGACCTTGTCCGGCTGCAATTGCTCGGCGATCCCGGCATAGATGGCGCTGCGTTCCTCCAGCCGGTCGCGGCGGCGCTTCAGCCGCACATTGCGGCGCGAAAAAGCGGAGCGCGACAGCGGCCCCTGCCCCTTTTCGGCGAGACGGCGGTTCAGATCGGCAAGAATGTCGACCTGGGTGCGGCTGCGCTGGTTGAGCTGGCACAGCGCCCACGCCACATCGTCCTGGCACTCTTCCGGCAACAGGTCGAGTGAGGAGAGAACCCGGCGCTCGGCCATCTCAGCGCACAGGCCGGCTGGTGCGCTTGACGCCGGCCAGAAAACGCCGGTGCGAAAGATGCTCAGTGCCGGCCGGCTGAAGCGTGGCGATGATCACGGTTCCCGCCGGCGTCAGCCGCACCGCTTCCATCTCCTTCAGCCAGGCAAGCTCGCGCTCGACCCATTCGCGCTCGCGCACGATCATGAACATGTCGGCCAGATGTTCGCGCAGCGCGCTCGAGGTGGCGCTCTCGTTCGGTTCCTCGGCCAGCGCGCGCAGGATGATCAGGCGCGCCTCCTCGCGAATGATGCGCTCCAGGCTCATCGTTTCCTCTCGAGTTCCAGCTCCTGCAACCGCGACGCGATCGCCTGCACCGGCTGCAACCGTTCGCTCAACGCGTCGATGCGGCCGGACAGGCGTTCGTCCATCGCCGTCATCGAACCGGTCAGCTCGACCATGGCGAGCTCCAGTCGGTGCGCCTGCTCGCGGTCGGGCAGATGTTTCAGTTCGGTCTCCAGCGCCTGGATGCGGCGCTCATGCGCATCGAGCCCCGCGTCGATGGCGGTCAGCGCCTTGGCGCTTGTCTCCTTGTGGCCGTCGAGATCCCTGGCGATCGTCTTCTCGCCGGAGGTGAACCAGCCATAGACGATGACGGCGAGCGCGATGAAGGACAGCGCGAAGGACAGCCATTCGCTCACGGTCTCCGGCATCAGGCGCTCCCCGGCCTTGCGCCCCACAGGTCGCGCGCCTTGTCGGCCAGTCGCAGCACCGTGTTGCCGCCCATGTTGAGCACCTGGTAGCAGGTGGTGAGCCAGATCAGGTCGGCGATCGACGGCCGCTCGATGGCAGCGCCGGTGGCGGCATTGACGACCGGCACCAGCACCCAGCTGTAAGCCCACAGCGCCATGATGAACCATTGCCAGGCCGGCACCCATGCCGGCGTCGCCTTGTCCTGGACAAAGGCATGGCCGGCCTTCATGCGCGCCACCTCGGCGGCGATCAGTTCCGGCGTCTCGTCCTCGGTGGCGGCGACCGCCGCCTCGATCCTTTCGGGCGGCTGCGCCGGGATCTTGTCTGGCGGCACGCCGAGCTTTTCGGCGACGCTGTCGATGACGGCGGCGCCGATATCGGCGGCCTCGCCGCCAAGAAAACGCTCCAGCACCGATTTGACCAGCGGCGCGCCGACCTTGCGCGCTGCCTCGATGAGGACCGAGCCGACCAGCGGATCCATCAGGCATCCCCCATCGCTTCGATCTCGGCGCGATAGGCGGCGGCGCGCTGGCGATGCAGGACGGCGCGAACGGCGAAGACCAGCGCCACCAGCATGCCGGCCGCCAGAAGTGCTGCGATCGACCAGCCGGCGAGCTGCTCGGCATGACCGGGATTAAGCATGAGGTCGCCGCCTCCGCCGGCCGTCGCAGCACCGGTGCCGCCGCTACCGGCCGCGCGTGTCCTTGCCTTGGCCTGCGCCGCCCTGTGTTCGTCGGCGAGCGCCGCCTTGACCTCGTGACCGGGGAGCGAGGCGGCCAGCGCCCAGGCGACGCCCCTGGCCTCGATCGCCGCGATGCGTTTGCCCCAGCCGCCGCCGAAACTGCGCCAGATGGCGAGCGAACGCACGAAACCGAGGCGCTTGCCGCAAAGCATCTTCACCGTCTGGTGGTCGGCGCCGCCGAGCGAGGCGGCCAGCCATTTTTTCGCCCGCCCCGGCCCGCTCATCACGCCGGCATCGAAAGTAGCAAGATCGACGCCGGTGGCCAGCCGGTCGGCCCCGACCTTGTCCCAATAGTCGAGCCGGTAGATGCGCGCGACCATGGCCGGCGCGATGTTGCGCAGGGCGGTCTTGGTGGCGTTGGGCACGAAACGCCGATAGGTGGCGAGCGTGATGCCCTTCATGGTGGCGCCGCCGGGGTCGCGCGGATGGTCGGCCCATTCGCCCTCATGCTTCAGTGTAAGTTTGAGACTGGCCTCGAAATTCTGGCGCATGGCGGGCGGCTCCGGCGGCTGGAAACGGCCTGGAGCATGGGCGCCGCCGCGCGCGGCAGCCATGCCCGCCGAGGCGGGCATCGGTATCGTCATCTGGGGAAAAGATCGCCCTGGCGCGGATCGCCGGAACCCTTGGCCGGCTTGTTCGGCATGGCGTAGAACAGGCGATCGACGCCGCTTTCGCTCATGCCAAGCCTGAGCGCGATTTCCGCGTTGGAGCAGCCGGCGGCGCGATAGTGCCTGGCGCGCAATTCGCGCGCAAGCGGCACGCGGATGTAGAAACCGCCATAGCGGTCGGCGAGCCTGCCTGCGGCGGCGGCACCGATGTCGGCGGCAAGCTGGCCATTGCCTTCGGCCGGCACATAGAGCCGGGTGCCGCCGCGCCGTTCGGCGAGCCGCACCAGCCCCTCGGCGCCGAGCAGCGACAACAGCAGCGAGGAGAGCCGCGTTTCGCTCACAGCGTGCCCTTGAGCTGGCATTCCAGCCGCATTTGCCGGCAGCGCAGCTCACGCAGCCGCGCCTCCAGCTCGATGCGGTGATGGCAATGCGGGCGCAGCCTGGCGATGCGCCCGGCCAGCGCCTGGGCATCGCGCTCGAGCTGGTCGAGCGCCGAACGTTCGCGCCAGATCAAGAGCGGCGGCGGACCGGCCGGCAGGCGCACCCTTTGCATCAGCGCCGCACTCCGCTAGCAAGGACGGCATGGGCATCTTGTTCGCTTTCCTGATCATCGCCTCCGACGGCCACGACAACGAGGCGCGCGGCATCGGCGCCATGATGGCGGCCTCGGCCGAGTGCGGTTTCAAGCTCGACGAGGAAGTGCTCAGGCAAATTCTGCACGGCGCCGAAGACCGCTATCCCGGCTATGCCGAGGATGTCGCCTACGCTATGAGAAGGGCCGTCGAGCGCATCCGCCAGGCGCCGCCGAAATGGCGCGCCGCCCATTGCGCCGACATGCGCCAGGACGCCAAGGATAGCGACTTGGCGAAATAGGTCTCTCATCGCCGGGTAACCTTGCGCAGCCGCGTGCCGAGCGTCGCCATAACGCCGGCCCATTCCTTCGGGCTCATCCTGTCGATCGGGTTGAAGGCATGGTCCTGGACATAGGCCGCGAAGGCCCTGAAACCCGGCTCGACCAGGCCGGCTCTTTCCAGCGTCGACCATTGCGCGATGACGATCTTGGCGCCGGGCAGCCTTTGCCAGGCCGGCATCGAAGCGCCGAGCTTCCAGTCGACGCCGCCTTCGCGCGCCGTCCAGGCCTTCAGCGCGTCGATCGCCTTGGCCGCGTCCACCGGATCGACCAGGAAGCGTGTGTGGTCGATGCCGGTCTGGCGCCGGACGAAATCGAGCAGCGCTGCGTCTGTACGGTCGCGCACCAGGCCGAGATGCCAGGCCGAGATCCACAAGGCCTGCAGCTTGCGCGCGAACGGGCCTTCAAGCCCTCTTTTCGCGCCCTTGAAGCCGTGCCGGCGCAACGCCTCCAGAAGCCGTCCGCGCTCGGTGGCATTCATGGCGCCGGCCGAAGCTTTGCCGGTGACGCGCAGCGCGAGTGCACGATAAGTGTCCTCGTCGAGGCCCAGCTGCCTGCGGGCGACATGGATTGCGGCAAGGGTGTTCACAACCGTGGCCCCATCGCCGTCTCAGCCTTGTCGTATGCGCAAGCTGTGACTAATCTTCTGTTGGGATTGGGTTTTTCGGGGGGGCTACAATGCGCAAGATTCTTGTGGGCATTGCTTTGGTTGTATTGGCCGGCTGTGCGACAACCAGCGAAATGCCGCTGGCGCCTAATGTGGTGCGTCTCGACACACAGGCCAGCGGCGCCCTCTTTGTAGGTTCCGCTCCATCCATAACGATGAAGAAGGCAGCCGAGGCGACGCTTGCGCGCGGCTATTCGCATTTCCGGCTTGAGCAAGCCACGATGGCCTCCGGCAGCCGGCTGGTAGGCATGCAGACCCAGACCAGCGGGGTCGGTACGGCAACTGTCTACGGCAACAACGCTTACGGCACATACAACGGCACCAGCTTCTCGACACCCGTTTATGCACGCACGGCAAACATCGGCGTCACCGTCATCATGTTCCACGCCAATGAAGCCGGAGCACGCGGCGCTTTCGATGCACAGCAGGTGTTGAAGAAGGGCGGCAAGATCTAACTCATGGCACCCGACTGGAAGGCATGACGACAATCCATGCACCGTTTCGCAGAACTGATCACCACCCTGCTGATAGGCATTTGCGCGGGTCTTGCCTTGGGAGGCATGACCGAGTTGGAATTTCGGCTGTATGACTGGCAGACCCTCATAGCAGGCATCTTGGCAGTCGGCGCAGCAGCAATCACCCTTTTTGAGATGCGGAGGACGGAAGCAGCTCAGGGCAAGCGGCACAACGACCTTTTGCGTTTGTCTCTTCGGCAAGACCGAATGACTATCGAGCGCTGCTCTGCGCGAGCGGTTGGATGCCGAACGATGGTAGTGAGCTACAATGAATGGCTCGCTGCTGTAGCAGCGGATCCCACAAGCCTCAAACTTTGGCCCAATCTTCGAAATATCGTCGATCGGTTCGTCTCTCTCCAGACTTTCGATGACGCAAAGAGCCTGTTTCCACCAGAGATGCATCATCGATTCTTGAGCATCAATAGATTTCACGGAAAACTGACAGACATGGTCGCGGCATACACATCCGGCGGTTCCCCAATGAGTGTTTCTCGCCAGCTGCGGCGCGCGAAAATTGTCGTCGAGCGATTGACCGATCACCTCACTGTTTTCGCGAACGAGCTTGAGGCTCTCCGGAAAGAATTTGAGATTGCAGAAGTACGTCACTGATCTCAGGCTTTCGCCAGATCGATCGTTACAGCCCGCCATTCTGCGTCTAGACTGACCCGTTCATAACAGCGCACATAAGTCTTTGAACCCACTACCCGAATGGCGTCGCGGATCGCCGCCATTGCGCTCGCCCAACGCTCGTCGTCGATGTCGTGGCGCAACAGCGCAAAGATCTCGGCGCGGTTGATCTGTCCACTTTTGTCAACGTTGAAGGCGCGCGTGACGATGGTGCGGATCTCGAAGCGGCTGTCAGCCGTCCACTCGAGCAGGCAGTCGTCGATCAGCCTCTTGGCGATCTGTAGTTGCGGGCCGAAGTCGAGATGGTCCTGCACCTGAACCGAGATCTTCAGAAGTCCGTCGAAGGTCATGAAGGTCTTGTTGCCCTTCGCGCCGCCGACCTTGGCGTCATATTCTTGCGCCAGCAGTTGCTCGAAAGCCGATAGATCATCGAAGGTGTGCTGCTTGAAGCGCGCGATCCGAGCAGAAAGGTCGCGGGCATGTCCCATCACCTTACGCACGGTCTCGTCTTGAAGCTTGTCGGCGGGCTTGATGCTCTCCAGTGGCACCAGATTGCCTTTCGCGTCAGGCAGGTAGAACCGGCCTGCGACCTCAATGGTGCCATCCGGTATTTTGAGGGATGTGGGTTGCATGTCTTCCTCCTAGACCCTGTTCACCGGCTCGCATGCACGTCCTTGGCCTGGATGGCGCGGCGCAAGGTTTTCGCCGCCTGTTCCAGCCCACGTCTTGCCGCCGGCTCGGCGGCGGTGAAACGCGCCTGCTCCAGCCGGTCGACGGCGAGGCCGACGCCGCGGCAGGCCTCGAAAATGCGCTGTTCCTCGCGCTCGCGCGCTGCCCGCAACTGGCGCAACGTGTCGATCTCGGCAGCGATGGCTGCAGCAATGGCCGGTGCGATGTCGCTGGCGATCCTGGCCGCGCGGTCGCTTGCCAGCACGGCCGGCGGCAACAGGCCGGCCAACCCGGCGGCGGTCGCCAATTGACGCCCGGCGCGCATCAGCCACCCCCTTCCTGGCTCGGCTTCAATGCCGAATGCGGGCAGCCGGAACGGCAGGCGCGGTAGACCGCGACGCGAACCGACGAGGTGGCGGCAAAGGGTTTCTTCTGCCAGTCGAGGCAGACATTGCGGCCGATCTCGCCGAGCGCCGGGCAAAGCACCATCTGCCCCATCAGCGCGCCGCGTACTTTTTCCTCGACGCGGGCGATGTCGCCGGGATAGCGCCGCGAGATCACCGTCGACAGCGCCGAGGGCGAATAGCCGACGCGCTTTTCCGCACCGCGCAGTCCCTCGCGGTCGCAGAAGGCCGCAAGTTCGCCTACCCAGTCCGGCGCCGGCGCCCAGGCACCCTGCGCCTTGTCGGCGAAGCTGCGGCCGGGTGCGGCACCGCCGGCGCGAGGCCCGCGCTTCATGGCGCCACCTCCTCGGCCAAGACCTCGCCGGCGACGCGATGGCGGTTCTGGTCGAAGACCAGTTTCGCCCGCAGCACCATCGGCGGCAGCGGGCCGCTGTTCATGGAGGGGCGCAATCGCCACAGCGCCGGTCGTCCCGGTCCGCCCGGATCGAGCCGCAGCAGATAACCAGCCTTCGACAAGGCCCCGATGTAACTCCTCGCCGTCACGGCCGGCACGGTAAGGTCGTCGGTCGAGCCATAGGCGACGAGATCGGCGAAGGAGAAGCCGGCGCGCGCCAGCGGCCCGCGCATGACGTTCCACATCTGCTGCTGGGCGGTGGACGGACGGCGCCGGCGGCCGTCGCGCGACACGGTCGGCGCGGCTTTCGGCGCCTTGATCAGGCGCCATTCCTTCTCGAGCTTGCCGGCGGCGCTGCGGCGCTCGCCGCAAGCCTCGACGAAACCGTCGCGTTGAAGCCGTCGCAACAGCGTCGGGATGGTGCCGCGCTGCGGCTCATCGCAGGCGCCGCGCACCTCGGCGGCGGTGAAACGGCGTCCGTCGGCGCCAAGCGCCCGGATCACCCGCCAGAAATGGTCGCGACCGCGATAGAGCAGTTCGGCCTTGGCCACCGTCAGCTTGAGGGCGGGCGGCATCAGGCGGCCCTCCGCGCCGAAAAGCGTTTTGGCGTCTCGCCGGTGAAGACGCGGCCGCGATAATTGGCGATGGTGAGCTCGCCGACACCGGCGGTCAGCGCGAAGGAGGCGGCGGCGTTCAGCGTCGTGGCGATCTTTCGTGCCTTGCCGCCGGTCTGCTCGCGGATCAGGTCGAGCAGTTCGTCGCTGATGCCGAGACGCGGATAGAGGAAATCGGCCAGCGCGCGCGCATCGGCGAGGTCGCAGGGCTGCGCCAGCACCCATTCCAGCACGCGGTTGTGCACGCGCTCATGCTGCTCCAGTTTCTGCGGTAGCAATTCCTCGCCGACAAGCAAAACAGGTACTTGGGCCGCCTTGTTGATGTCGCGCACCAGTTCGATCATGCCCTTGTCGACCAGCTTGTCGGCCTCGTCGATGATGACGGGCCGCGCCGGGTCGTCGCCGAGGCGGGCGATGATCTCGTCCATCATGTCGCCGATGGTGCCGCGCGGCTGCGCCACGCCGAGCTCTGCCAGCAGCGCCTGACAGAACTTCTTGCGGGTCCAGAAATCGAACACCTCGACGAACAGCGCGCCGGTGCGGTTCCAGCAATATTGCGCCGCCATCGACTTGCCGTAGCCGGAGAAGCCGGAAAAGACGCCGATATTGGGCAGATGCGGCGCCCGGTGCACCAGCGTATCGACCAGCGCCAGGCACGATGCGACATTCTTGAGCGGCGCCACCGAACCCGGCCTCACCGCATGCGACACAGAATTTCCGTTCATTCCACACCACCCCTCGAAAGCCGATCCGCCGCATTCGCGGCCCGACGCCAACAACCCGCACGCAAGACAACTGGCCGGCTAAAGACTGAGCGCGGCGCGACCGAATTCATCCAGCATCTGCCGCATGGCCCGGTATTCGGAGCCCTGGCGGTAACCGCCGAGCCACACCAGATCCTGTGGCCGCGCCGGCTCGCCGCGACCGACACGCTCCTCGATGTCGAGCGCACGCCGAAAGCGCTGCTCGCGCGTTTCCGGCAAGGCGACGACCGCCGGGCTGGCATCGGCCAGAAGCCGCGCATGGATGTCAGCGGCCTCTTCGGAAAGCGCGGCGGGTTCGTTGCGCGCGCTCGCCCGCGCCGCGGCATCGAGCGCCGGCGTGACATGTGCCTGTGTCGGCCGCGGGAAGGCGACGAGATTGCCCGCCCGTTTCTCGCCGGCGCGGCGCATGGCGTCGGCCACGGCGCGCGGCCCGATGCGGCGCATCTCCTGGCGGATGTCCTTGATGCGGCCGTCGAGATGCGCCTTTTGCGCCGCCTTGACGCGGGCAATTGTCGAGACGGGGTCGAGGCCGGCGAGTTCCGGGCAGACCGCCTCGCCGAGGAAGCTGGTGCCGTCCGGTTCGAACAGGAGGATGCGACCCATATCGGCCGGGTCCATGCGGCAGAACACCGTGCGGCCGGGCATGACCGACCCCGACAAATAATGCGCGCCGTCGATGCGGATGCCGGTCTTGGCGACGGTGCGCAAACCGTCCTTGCCAGCGACCGGCGCCAACAGGATGTCGAGCGCCGCAAGATTGTCGATGCGCCGGATCGGTCCGGAAAAGCTCGCCGCGGCCTGGAACGGGGTGCGCCGGCCGAGCCCCTCATGCGGCGTCGAGGCATAGATTGTGTCCGCCCAGTCGTCGCACCAGGCCTGGAAGTCGGCGAGGTCCATGTCGACGCCGAACAGTTCGGACGGATCGGCGCCGAGCCGCTGCGCGAACGCCTTGCGGCCTTCCAGCTTCTTGCGATCGGCGACCGAATGGCCGACGAAACCCGGCAGGCCGGCGAGATCGCGCTGGAAGGTGCCGATGGCACGTTCGACCATGCCTTTCGAACGTGGCTGATAAGGCGGCGACAGTTCCGTCTCGATGCCGAGCAGCGCGAAAAGCCGCTCCGTCGCCTGTGCGGTAAAATCCGAACCGTTGTCGGTCTTGACCTTTTCCGGCACGCCCCAGGCGAGCAGGCATTTGCGCATCAACAGACCGACGCCGGCGGCGCGTGGTGTCGGTGTCGCCAGCACCTTGATGCGGCGGGAAAAGGCGTCGATCGCCAGATAGATCGAATGGCGGCCTTCCTTCAGCATGATGTCGGCCGGCGAGGCGTCGATTTGCCAGAGCTGGTTGAGCCGCTCGGCCCTGGTCGCGCCTACCGCCGCATATTCGATGCGGCTGCGGAACCCGTCGGGATCGGTGAGCAGCATCAGCTCGTGACTGTAGTCCCGGCGCCAGATGGCGAGCTGGCGCTGCAGCGTTCTGAGCGCCGGCGCCTCGAAGGTATCGCCGAAGCGATCACGGATCAGCTCCAGCGCCCGGCCGGCCGAAAGGAACGGCATCTTGGCGATCGCGGCCAGGAGCACACTGCGCACCTGGCCGTCCAGCGCCCGGTCGAGCTGGCTCGATCCCTTGCGCGCGACGGCCGGATCGTGGCCGAGCCGGTCGGCCTGGCCGGCGTCGCGGGCCGAGCGCCAGCGTGCCAGCGAACGACCGCTGGCACGCTTGACCTGCGTCTGCACCCAGGCCGGAAGCGCGATTGAACGACTGTTGAACAGGTTTGCCACAAGATCGTCGGCGGCGGCCAGCGATAGCCCCTGCTCGCGGCGGAAACGGTCGGCCACGGCGGTGAGCGCCAGCCTGGCGTCGCGCTCGCCGCGCGCCCGCATGGTCAAGCCATCGCCACCGGTCAGCACCGGCCGCACATCGTCCTGTTCGATGCGGCAATGGCGGCCGGCATGGGCAAGCCTGGCCGACAGCGGCAACAGGTCGAGATGGAACTCGGTGCCGCCGCCGCCTTCGCGGCCTTCGCGCCGGCGGCACAGGCTGGCGTGCCGGTCCCAGCCTTCCCGCGCGATCAGCATGTTCATGCCGCGTTTGGTCGTCGGCAGGCCGGGCAGTTCGCCGGCGGCGGCAAGGGCGGCGAATTCGGCGGCGGTGAACCAGACCTTCATCGGCCGGCCCTCCATTTCGCCTCGACCGTCTGCTTCATCCTGGCGAGGTCCTTTTCATGCTCCTCGATCAGATGCAGCTCGATCAGCGACTGGTAACGGCCGGGCACCACGACATGGTCGAACAGGCCGGCGACGAAACCGAGCAGGTCGAGGCAGCCTGTGGCGGTGACCAGCGCCACGAAACGTTCCAGCGTGATGCGGTGGCTTTCCTTGGCTTCGGAAGCATAGGCGTCGAGCATGTCGGCGCTGACCGGGTAGCCGAGTTCCGAACTCATCGCCTCGGCCACCTCGGCGCGGCTCTTGCCGCATTCCTTAAGAGCCAACGAGACGGCGCGGCTGATGCGCGAACCCAGCCGGTTGCCGGAAAGGTCCGCCTCGAACCCCACCGCCACTTTTGGCGGCTGCCAGTCGAACAGGTCGGCGGTGAAGCGGTCGCGGGATTTCATCGAAACCATCCGCGCGCCCTGGCATGCACCCTGATCGCCGCTTCATGCGTATCGAGGAAGGCGCTGCGCTGGCGTTCCGACAGCCGCGACCAGTTTCCGAGTGTCGAGGCGAACAGTTTTTCGGCCGTGGTCAAAAGGCGCCGCCCTTCGACCAGGGCAAGCGCATCGGCGACGCTGGCGGCCTCGGGCGGCGAAGCGAACAAAATGTCGAGGATGCGCGCCTGCACGGCCGGTTTCTGTTCCGACAAGAGTTTCAACCCGGCCTGGTGGTCTTCCAGCCAGTTGCCGCACAGGCGGACCTTGCTGTCTTCGGAGAGCGCCGAGACGATCTGCACCGCCACCTCGATGGCGCGACGTGACAGGCCGGTCATCTCGGCGGCTTCCTGGCTGAACGCAAAGATTTCGCTTTGGCGGACCATGCCGCCGCTGTGCTGGTTGCCGCGCCGGCCGCCGCGCCTGGCCTCTGGGAAACGCGCCTCATGCGCCGATTTCAGCGCCACCAGATGTTCGGCCCGCTCCAATTTGGTCAGGTCGTGGCGATCGAGGTTCTCGACGATCTCGATCAGCCGTCGTCCGGCCTCGTCCAGCGTTCCGGCGGCGATGACGCGGGCATCGATCTCGGCCTCGCCGGCCTTCATTAACGCCGCCAGGCGCTTGGCACCGGCGATCAGCCGGAAACGGCCATTCTTCAGAGCCTCGACATTGACCGGCTGCAGGAGACCGATGGCGCGCGATGTCTTGGCGATGGTCTCGACACGAGCGGCACGCACTGCCGACAAGCGGTCTTCCGGCACGTCGATCAGCGCGACCGCGATGCGCTGGAACGTTGCCCGCGCGCCGGCCATCAGCGCCCCTCCCCGGCAACTTGCCGATGCGAAAAAATGCGCCCGCCGCCTGGGGGTGGAGCGGCGGGCGCACCGACCGCGACCGATGGGGGGCAAACGGTCACGGATTGGAAGGCGGTCAAAGCGCTTTCCTCATCAGCCAGATGGCCAGCGACAGGCAGATCAGCCCGACGGTGCCGGCGACGAAATGGGCAAGCGTGGAGCCACCCATCATGAGGTCGATGGACAGCACGGCGGCGACGATGTTGGAGGCAATCAGCACCAGAGCGATTACTGTGATCGGCCAGTTGCGCCGCGGCGGCGGCTCCGGCGCGCCGAAGACGCGGTTCCTGTCGGTTTCGTCGCGATTTTCGGACCGCCGTCGCATCATCGAGCCCCCTCCTGGTCCGTACCACTTCGAGCCTTTTGACTCGCTTCCTTTACCGGCGCGGTGCTAGGGAAAAGACGCCGCCTGCCGTTCGGCCAATAGCGGTCGGGCCATAGGGTCTGCACCGGTATGCCGAGCGCCGCCGCGATCGCGTTCTCCGCCTTCGGGTAGGATGAGCCGAGCGCGGCCGAGATTTCCGAGGCGGAGACGGGCGTATGCCGGGCAAAGGCGCTTAAAGTGCCATACCGGCGCTTGATCTCCGCCAGGATCGCGTGTCGGTCGTATCGGGTCGTGTGCTTGCCCTTGTGCACGGCTCTACCCTGAAGTGACCGGGCGGCCCGCCGCCGAACCGGTCGAGAGCAGTTTCTGGTTTTCCAGATGGTCCAGAAATGGACTAAAGTCAACAGAATTGGACCATAGCGCCGGTGGATAACCAAGAAAACAACAATCACCAGTCCGAATGGCCAAGGGGCGACGAGCCGTGGCGGCGCTGGCTGAAGCGCGTGGTCGGCAGCCATGGCGGCCCGTCGGCCATCGCCCGGCTGGCCGAGATCCCGCTGCAGACACTGAAGAATTACATGAACGGCACCACGCTGAAGCCGAACCTCGATTATCTGCGCCGCATTGCCGATAGCTGCGCCGAACCGATGGACTGGCTGCCGGAACAGGGTCGCGCCGACGCCCTGCCCGCAGACTTCATGCCCGTGAATGGTGATGGCAGCGATGTCGCGCGCTACAGTGGCGGCACGCTCACTTTCGGGGCACGGCCACAGACCGGCCGCTCGCGCTGGCGGGTGATGAGCCGCGCCATCGAACTGGCCGGCTTTCTGCCCGGCGATATCCTGGAATTCAGCGCGACGAAGAAGCCGCGCGACGGCGAACCGGTCGTCGCCGAGATCCGCAATAGCGACGGCGATCTCGCAACCGTCCTGCGCATCTACAAGCCGCCCTTCCTGATGATGCACACCGCCGATCTCGCCGTCGATATGCGCCCGATCCCGATCGAGGCCGAGGACATCGTCGTGCGCCTGCTCGGCGGTTTCGTCATGATGCTGCGCTACGCGGTGGATTGAGGAATAAAGGAGGCCTTCCGCTTTGACTAGGGCGGCAAGCTAGCGGGCAGCTAGTCGGGGGTTAGCTGCGAACAAAAGTTCGCCGGACAAACGGAGCGAACTGAAATAGGTAGTGGCGAACGATGCGCCCAAAGCCAATTTGCGGGCGCGCCATTGTTCACTCTGCCATCCTGACCTACTTGCACCCACCCGTATTTCTATCGTCATACCACGCCCGCCGACTCTGTTCGGACGGCTTTTGACCAATTCAGGCAGAACTTGAAGACACGAAGTAATCTGCCTAATGTGCAAGATGTGGTACGAGCTCATATGGGCAGTGCCTAGCGGGCGAAGAGTTCAAAAGTGTCGAGCGCGCTTGCTCGTTTTCGTATTCGTTGATTGAAGCTCGAATGTTGCTGAGGTCAGGCTTCTTTGGAAATATCGAGAAGCCTGCTACCTTCTGTTTTGAACAACTTCCCGAGGGGGGTGAGGTGGTTCTTTCTTCGGATCGTCTCGTAAATTCAGATGAACGCCTATCTGCTTTCTGGCACCCGGTGGCTCGAGTTGCTGACATCGGAGTAGAGCCGCGACGTTTGACCCTATTGGGGCAGCATTACGTGGTTGCGAGGTTGGACGGCGAGTACTCTATATTTGAAGATCGATGTCCGCATCGAGGGGCCCCGTTAAGCAAGGGCAGAGCCGCCGGAAACCTCCTTTCTTGCCCATACCATGGGTTTGTCTTCAACAGTGAAGGGAATTGCGTTGCGGCGCCAAGCGCAACTACTAACCAACTCGCCCAATTTTGCTTGAGTAGCCCGCACGGCGTAGACGTCAAGTACGGCCTTCTTTGGGTCGCACCGCAGGCTTCGAGCACCTCGCTTCCAGCTCTTCCAGAGGGACTTTGGCCGATCGACGATCGAACTTTTTGCCTTGTCGATTCATGGTCAGCTACCGCATCCCAGATCATCGACAACTTCATCGATGTAACGCACTTCCCTTTTGTACATGCCGACACTTTTGGACAGAAGGGGCGGCTGGATGTCCGGCGACTGTCTGAGGTCGACGACGGCTTCGAATGTGAGGTGTCCGCCCGAGGCAAAAGGCTGATTGGCGGAGGAAATTCGGACGATGTCGAAGAAAGAATTCTTACCTACCGCTATTACTTTCCATTTTCGCTCGCTTTGACAATTGCCTACCCTCGCCGGGGAATTTTTGATCGCATTTTCTTAGCTCTTCAACCTGAGACCACACAATCCACGCTAGTTTACAAGCTCGTTCTGCGGGGCGAGGGAGCAAACCTGTCCGAAGAACAAGCGCGGGAAGAGGCGCTGCTGCAGAGACAGATTACCGCCGAAGACAAGAACATGGTTCAGCAACTGCCGTTGTCTGGAATAGATCTCCGTAGCTACGAGGAGAGGCATGTACTGCTCGACGAACCTACCCGGCTCTTACGAAAGGTGATGTTGTCAAAATTATCCGGAGGGGAGTGACCAAATATGGCATACGCGATCACAACACTGGTCATCATCAATTCGCCTGACGATTATCTGTCATGGACGCCGCGCCAAAAGGTTATGCGCTGGCGAGCCGTTATGAAATGGCACGAATACGTGGCTCAACTTCATGCCGCGGGCAAGCTTCCCTGGTCTTGGGGCTCCCATCAGCTAATTAGCAAATTCAGAGACTCGCAAATCGTATCAACCCATGTCGCCATTTATCACTGCGACGGAATGGAAGAGTTCACCACGCTCCTCGAGCGTGATCCGCTAAGGGAATACAGCAGCTATGTAACAGTGCCATTGCGGAGTCTCGAGCGAGATTATCTCGATGAAGTTCAAAACAGAGATTGGGCAAAACCGCTGCCGTCAGATCCTGCGTCGCGCATGGCGCAACAAAGCGCCCGCGCGCTTTTTGCCACAAGGCCGCCGGAGTTGGAGGAAACGACACAAGGTTTTATAGCGCCTGCAAATTTGCCAGCGCCTCCTGACGCCCGCGCAAGCGATAGATATCGGATCTCGTATTTGCTTGTGGGTCACGCCCCCCAAGCCGGCATGACTATTTCGGATTTGCAGCGAAATGTCGAAACCGAGAAGGTAAGATGGTGGCACACCTACAATAGCAAACTTGTAGAAAGCGGCTCTGTAACACATGGCTGGGCCAGCGGTGTCCTTTGTCATCCTGGCAATCCGGTTTCAAACCAAAAGGGTGCGGCGGTTGTTATCGACGCTGAAACACCGGAAGAATTGGATGAATTGGTCAATCTGAACCCACTCGGTGAACAGAGTGAACTTCTTTCAGTCGTCTTGCGCCCGCTGGGAGATCAAAAGGAAGCAGACGGGCGGCGGCTACAGATGGCTGAGGCGGAGCTGCAAGTTGAGTTAGAGCTGCAAAATGGCAAATAACCCGACAGAAGAACCGGTAATCGATCTGACCGACATACAAGGAAATGCCTGTCCTGGCTTTCGAAAAGCTACGCAGATCACCGCTGGATTTACAATCCTTGATAGAATCGCTTTCGGGGCCTTTCTAGCAAATCTGCGTCCGCATGTTACGTCTTCGGCCGAAGTCTTGGCTTACCGAAGCGCCCTACGCAAAAGCGGTTCAGCTGAGAACGCCATATGGGTAAACATAGCTTTTACAGCAGCCGGTCTGCGCAAGCTCGTGCTTCACCACGAAAGGTCAGATCAAGGAGCATTTGGCCAAGGCTACCACGCTTCCGCGCAAAAACTGGGGATCTTCAACGAGCGTTCAAACGCCAACTCCTCCGCAAACTGGCTTATCCACGACGGAACTACAGGCGAAAACGCTTGTGACGGCATATTCATAATTGCGGGAGACGATCGAAACTCAACACAAGATTGGATGCGAGATCTTTTTGGACGCATCTCTGGAGCAAAACCGGCAGGATGGGACAAGTTTCTCATGCCAGGTTATGAGGTTGGGTCTGCGCTCGAACACCGGTGGGGCGAGCAAACCGCGATGGCTGAGCATTTCGGTTTTCGTGACGGTCTGGCTACGCCCGTAATAAGAGGCCGGGCGAACCTAGGCGCGGATTCTTGGATAGTCCAACGCGACCCAGACGATCCCAACCGCCCCACCAAACACGGTCAAGAGTTGGTTTGGCCTGGGCATCTAATTGTCGGCCAAGCGAAGGCAGCAGAAGAGGTGAACGGCACGCCCTCTAAGCTCCCGGAATTTTTCACGGGTGGCTCGTTTCTTGTCTTTTTGAGGTTGAGACAAGACGTCGCTGGTTTCCACCGATGGGTTGACACGATGTCTCGACGCTCGGTTGAGCAATTTGGAGGATCTATCGACGCGGCGAGGTCCAGTATTGCAGCAGGTGTCATGGGGCGATGGCCTTCAGGGGCATCGCTATTTTCCTCGCCAGAACGAGACCCCAACGCGGTTACTGATCAGAACATTATCTTCCCAAGGGATGGTGACGATCCACCGGGAAGTCGGTGCCCTTTGTCGGCTCACGCAAGAAAATGCAGACCAAGTTTAGACTATCCAAACCCAACACCGCCACTGTTCCGACGTGGCATTCCGTACGGCAGACCATCGACTTCGACATTGGCAGCACCCGTTGTCGATCCAGTGGATCGGGGGTTGCATTTCCTTGCCTATATGTCGTCTATCGAAGACCAGTACGAACGCCTTGTCTCAGACTTTCTCACATTCAGCTCCGCCGAGAACGGTGCCGTTCGAGATGCGCTATTGGGGCGCCTCGACGACAGGGACCAAATTGAAGTGCGCCACCCTCTCGGTCACTGCGAAGTCGTGAGTACTCCCAGACTGCAAACCACCTGGGTTCATGGGACCGGCGGCCTTTATCTATTTTCTCCAGCATTATCTCGTATCGAAACGCTGTACGAAAGGAATGGCAGTGTTTAGAGCGGCACTAAAATTGGTATTTTCATTGATAGCAATACTTCTCCAGGTATATTCTGCAAATGCGGAAGAGCGTATCACCGTGCAGCTCTCCTGGTCTCCCGCGCCAGAATTTGGATGCTTCTATCAAGCTCAAGCCGAAAACCTTTATCAGCAAGCCGGCCTCACTGTAGAATTGCGACCGGGAGGTCCAAAACTTAACGTAGAACAGACCCTGCTCACTGGCAAAGCGGATGTGGGTGTGGCTTCTTTCGCTCAAAAGGTCTTCATTTACGAACAAGAAAAGCTACCATTGGTGGCCATTGGAGCCCTATTTCAGCGTTCACCGTTAGCACTGATTTCCCGAACCGATCGCGACCTTTCGACTCTTGAGGAGTTTTCTGGAGTTCCAATCTTCATGTCAGCCCACAGCAGGCTGGCGGTGTGGCCAATGCTCAAGAAGCTATTTAATTGGAATGATGAGCAGGCAAGGGACTACATGGGAACCTTGGAGCTACCGCTCAGTTTGCCGAAAGCAGCAATCCTAGGGTTCGTCTCCAGCGAGCCTGCGCGCTTCCGTGCTGCTGGGGTGGAGCCGAAGGTGCTCCTTCTGGCAGATCACGGGTTCGACGATTACGCTTATCTCCTCGCCGTCGGAAAGGCGACACTTGATACTCGACGTAGCGCTCTACGTGCATTCGTAAAGGCGACTTTTGAGGGGTGCCGCCGCTACCTTGGCAGCAACTATCTGAAAGCTCATGAACTTATTGGGAAGGAAAACCAAGACTTAACAGCACCTATGATGGATGAAGCGCGGCTACAACTTCTCAACAACCGTATCCTTGGCTCAGCTGATCAGAAAGATTTGGCGCGGATGCTCCCCGAGCGTTGGAAGAAAATGATGGAAGCGGCTAGAACAACCGGGGCATATGGTGAGCTTGCGCACTGGCAGGATCATGTTGACTTCAATTTGGCAGACTGATTTCGAGAAATTAGACAGATGCTGTTTCGTTGCGATGAGGACAAATTCCTCACCTTTAAGATTCTATCATCCGTGATAGTGCCACGCCCGATCGCTTGGGTTGTTACGCTGGATACGATCGGACAAGTGAACGCAGCTCCATTCTCATACTTCAATCTATTTTCAACTGACCCCGCAACGATTTGTATTGGAGTTAATGGCCGCGACGATGGCGGGCAAAAGGACACAGCGCGAAACCTTGTATGCAGCGGGGAAATGGTCGTTAATCTCGTCACGGCAGCTCTTGTGTCAGATATGAATCTGACAGCTGCCGACTTCCCTTCATCTGTGTCCGAAGTGGAAATAGCAGGTATTGGTCTCGAAGCATCCACGGACGTTGCGCCTCCGCGCATATCTCAGAGTCCTGTCGCATTGGAATGCCGGGTGACGCATACTCTGCAGATAGGGCGAGCCGATCAAATCTTCGTTGGAGAGGTGATAGCTGTACATATTTGTGATGATCTGATCGAGCCCGGTGGGGGCATCGATTTTGCGCGTTTAGATTTAGTGGGTAGAGTTAATGGAAGCGGCCGATATGTGCGCTTAAGAGACGTGTTCGAAGTGCCTCGAGTGGATGCCGTAAAGGCTACCGAACTCGCAATTGGACAGCGCCAAGGGCGCAGGGAACCGGAGGATAGTTAATCGAAACGGGGAAAGTTGAAGCGCTGCTGAAGTCCGTTTCGGCCCAATCGTATCAATCCATATATAGGCGACACGCATCGATTCCCAGCGTAGAGCTGTCAACTACGGCGTAGTAGAAAGTGGTCGCCGTTCATCTTGCTGAAAGGCCCTGCACACCAAAAGGCAAGGCCAAACTCGTCGCAGGTAATTCTACGATCCCTCCGGGCAATACCGCAACCGGATGAGGTGATATCCGGCTACTTGACCTACCACGCCGCCCCGGAAGCCGCTTTCACACACCTGTGCTAAAATGCGGAAAGTACCTCACAAAGCCGACCGGAACCCACCTCTCTTCCACGCCGAAGTGGAAACTCTGTCCGAAGACAACGGGTTGCCGCAGCAATATCCTTTGACTGTCGGGCTGCGACCGAATTTCACAGTTCCCACCTCGAAGGCGCGAAGTACAGACGACCGGTTCAGATCCCTTATCGATTAAGATAATCACAAGGTGGGAACTGATCGGCTGAAAACCATCACAGTTCCCACCTCAACCCCAACTTGACCGCCTTTTTCCGAATTTGAACCGCCGCGCCATCCTCTAGACGCTTGCCAGCGCAACATCACTTGGCAGATGACAGAGATATGCAGCCCTCCGACACTCCACCGCTTCCCCGCGCAATACGTTGATTTCCATAAATTCTCGGCGGTTCCCGGCAAATCCCGCCTATTCCCACCGCTCCTCGGTCACATGCCAACTGTCTTTGCGCGTTACACGTTCACGGGCCGGGCACCAATGTTCCTCGTGGCCTCGCCAAGCCAGCCGCTATCAGGGTCTATCGAGACTTATGCCGTCGACTTCACGATCAACAGCCGCGCCCATGGCGGTCGAACCGGTCTGTGGACGCAAGGGCTGAACGGCACAGGCAGCGCTCTGCCAGCGCTATTAGCCACCGATCATATTGCGCCAGGCCATGTAGATGGCGACGACGACGATCATCAGCGCAAACAGCATGTTGAGCGCGCCCTTGCGCGTCTCAAGCAGCATGGCGGCCCTTGAGCCGCCGAGGCCGCCCGCTATGCCGCCAGCGATGAAAACGAAGGCAAGAGACCAGTCGACCATGCCCGACAGGGCATAGGAAATGGCGGTGGTCATGCCAAAAGCAGCAACGGCGACCAGCGATGAGCCGATGGCGTTGATCATCGGCATGCCGGTCGACGCGACCAGGCCCGGCACGATCAGAAAGCCGCCACCGATGCCGAAGAAGCCGGACAGCAAGCCCGTGCCGCTACCGAAACCCATTACTCGGGGCGCGTTCTCGCGACTGCAGACGGCAGTCGGATCGCCGGCAACGCCCCGGCGCCGGAACATCAACGCCCCGACGACCAGCATCAGGCCGGCAAACAAGAAGAGCAGATGGCGACCGTCAATGGCCTTGCCGAGCGACGAGCCGAAGAAGGCGCCCAGCACGCCGGCAGCGCTGTAGACGGCGGCGCAGCGCCAGTTCACGGTGCCGTTGCGAGCATGGCTGGCGAGCCCGGTCATGGCGTTGGCAGCGACCGAGACGGCACTGGTGCCGATGGCGAGATGCGCGTTGGGAACGCCGACGAGATAGACCATCAGCGGCACGGCCAGGATAGAGCCTCCGCCGCCGAACAGACCGAGGCTGAGGCCGACAACGCCACCGGAGAGTGCGCCCAAAGCATATTGAACGGGTTCCAGAAACATGGCCCGGCCCTTTCCGATCTGAAATGTCTGTGTTGCCGGACGGTCAGTTGCGGTCCGGCGATGTCGTCACGCCGCTGCGGCGGCGAGCTTTCTGTTGGCCACGATGCGGGCCAGCCACATGCCGAGGAACATCGTCGGCAGAAAGACGTAGGCACCGGTGGCGCCCAAGGTTGCCGCGGTCAGCGCCGGCCCCGGACAGAAGCCGCCAAGGCCCCAGCCGATGCCGAAGATGGCCGGTCCGACCAGCACCTTGCTGTCGATGTCGGTCTTCGCCGGCAGGTGGAACGCGCTGGCGGCAACAGGCTTGGGGCGGCGGAGCACGATGCGGTAGCCGATGAAGGCCGTGACAACGGCGCCGCCCATGACGAAGGCAAGCGACGGGTCCCAGGTGCCGAGCAGGTCGAGGAAGTTGAGCACCTTGGCCGGGTCCGACATGCCCGACACGACGAGCCCGATGCCGAACAAAAGGCCGAGCGCGAGATTGACGAGAAACGACATGGTCATGCTCCCACGATGTGACGGACGACGAGGACGGTCGCGAAGGCTGTCGCTATGAAGGTCAGCGTGGCGACAAGCGAGCGCGGCGACAGCCTGGAGAGGCCGCAGACGCCGTGGCCACTGGTGCAGCCATTGCCATAGACCGAACCGAAGCCGACCAGCAGCCCGGCCACGGCGATCAGCGGCAGATTGGACGAGACCGACTGCAGCACCGCCTGCCCCGTCGCCACGGAATAGATCACGGGCGCGACGACCAGCCCCAGAACAAAACCAAGGCGCGACAGGAAAGCGCCGTCGAGATAGGGCGGCAGCAAGCGGCCAGCGATGCCGCTGATGCCGGCGATGCGCCCTTCCCAGGCCATCAGCAGAACCGCGGAGAAGCCAATGAGGACGCCGCCAAGGGTGGAGGCGATCGGTGTGAATTCGGTCATTTCTCTCAGCTCTCGTTTCTGGCGTCAGCGCCGGGGGCACAGAACATCTGGTAGAGCAGGGTGACGACCGCCCTCACCCGTTCATCGGCGAGCCGGTAGAAGACGGACTTCGATTCCTTGCGTCCGACGATCAGGCCCGCATCGCGCAGCTCGGCGATCTGCTGCGACAGTCCCGGCTGCCTGATGCCGAGACTGTCTTCCAGTTCGCGCACCGAGTGCTCGCCGTCGACAAGCGCGCAGGCGATCATCAGCCGGTTGGGATTGGCGAGCTTCTTGAGGAATTCGGATGCCTCTCCTGCCCGTTCGAGCAGATCGGCAACCGGCATGTTCGGTTGCTGGACCATGGTTCTCTACCCCCAGTTCGCGCCCTGCAGCGCGTCGAGCGGGAATTTCAGGTAGCGCTTGCCGTTGGCCTCGGGCTCCGGCAAGCGGCCGCCATTGATGTTGATCTGCAGCGCATGCAGGATCAGCTTTGGCATCGGCAGCGTGCGGTCACGCGCCTCGCGCACAGCGACGAACTCCGCCTCGGTCAAGAGCTTCGAGATGTGTGAATTGCCCGCCTTCTGCTCGGCAACCGTGCTTTCCCATTTCGGCTCGCGGCCGCCCGGCTGGTAGTCGTGGCCGGTGAACAGCCTCGTTTCCGCCGGCAGCGACAGGATCTCCTGGATCGACTGCCAGAGCCGCCCGGCGCTGCCACCGGGAAAGTCGGCGCGCGCGGTGCCGCTGTCGGGCATGAACAGCGTATCGTGGATGAAGGCCGTGTCGCCGACGACATAGGTGATCGAGGCCAGCGTGTGCCCCGGCGAGAAGAGCACCTTTCCCTCGAGTTCACCGACGGAGAAGGTCTCGCCCTCTGCGAACAGCTTGTCCCACTGCGAGCCGTCCGCGTTCAGCTCCGGCCAGTTGTAGATGCCCTTCCACAGTTTCTGGACGTCGACGACACGTTCGCCAATGGCGGTCGGCGCACCCGTCTTCGACTTGAGATAACGGGCCGCGGAGAAGTGGTCTGCATGCGGGTGGGTATCGAGGATCCATTCGACCGCCAGCCCCCGTTCCTCGATGAAGTCGAGGATGTGGTCGGCATTGACGGTCGCCGTAGTGCCCGACTTCTCATCGAAATCGAGCACGGGATCGACGATCGCACACTTCTTCGTTGCCGGATCGGCGACGACATACTGCACCGAAAAGGTCCGGGGATCGAAGAATGCGGTCACTTCGGCTTTCAGGTTCATGGCAAGCCTCACGATCGGTTCAGGTTCAAATCGTCAGTTGTTGTTGCGCAGCCAGTCCTTGGCACCGGCGAAATTGATGCCGAGCCGCTGACCGACCGCGTCGAGTTCGTCGGCCGACATCCTACCGTCGAGAACCTCGCCGATCGCCCACAGCGTGGCGGAGCGTGTGCCACCCTTGCAATGCGCAAGCACGGGCCCGTCGGCCTCGACTACCGCCTTCTGGAAGGCACGCACCGTCTCAAGCGTATAGCGCCCCGGCGCCACGGGGATGTTGACGAAATCCATGCCCGCCTGCCCCGCAAGCGCGGCGGCATCCGCCATGCTGGGCTGGCTCGGCTCTTCATTCTCGGGGCGGTTGTTGACGATCCTGCGGACGCCGGCCTCGCCGGCGGCAGCCACATCGGCATCGGTCGGCTGTCCGGAAACCCAGAGCTTATCGGTCACCTTGATCATCGCACATCCTCTCGAAATCGCTTCAAGCCGCCGCACTCACATGGCGCGGCATCATTTTCGATATCTAGATATTAACGATTACATTTTTTTGCAATAGATATTTTGCAATTAACAACCCGCAGGCCTTACCGCCCGAAGCCACGGTTTTGGTCAAACAGGAAGCGGACTGGAGACCTCGCCTCGGATTCGAACCGGGGTTAACGGAACTTGCAGGTTTCGTGCGTTGCCATCCCGCCCCGAGGTCACGAAGGATTTATATCGCACGACGACACACTGGAAAACCGGCAAGCCGATGAAGCACTCACTTTTGGCGCATCTGAACCTCAACCTTGCGGCGGACTTCATCCGGCTTTCGGCGGAAATGTCTGCGCTTGTCGGGCCGGTTGAAACCCCGCGCGCCATCGCTGTCACGCAATCAGGCGGAAGGCCAATCGCTCATAGAGACGTTGGATTGACGCTCAACGATCGAGATCACCACCGCCTGCCCTGCCTCGGTTACAACCGCCATCCGCCCCCCGCTTCAGGCACCGGCGACGGCCTCGCAGAACACTGGCCACCGAAACGGGAAAACGATATAATTGCAATTCGTTGTGCCGTCTTTCTTCAGAAAGCGATCCGCGGATGGGGTTTGCTCAACCACATCAACTGAAGTTGGCTTTCGACCGGCTTCGCTTCAGGCTGCATCGCGACGGGTTTGCCGCGCTTGTGCGGCTTGGCCTGGCAAGGTTGCGAGGTCGGCGGCATCAAAATGCCGAAGGCAGCGCGTTCGATCGTGAATTCGGTACCGACACCGAAGGCAATGTTCCTTTATGGCAGTTGGAGATCGATAGTCCCCATCAGCTTGAAGGAGCGCACTATCAGACATTGGCGCCCTTTCTGATCCGCAGATCGATCGAGGCTTTGCCGGCAGATCTGGAAGATTTTTCCTTTTGCGACCTGGGCTCCGGGAAAGGTCGCATCCTCATGATCGCGTCCGAATACCCCTTCAAACGGGTGATCGGCGTGGAATTTTCGCACGAGCTGAACGCGGTCGCCGCCGAAAACATTCTGAAGTACCCCGCATCGAGGCGCGTCTGCCAGGATGTTTCGACACTTCAAATGGACGCGATCGACTACCAGTTCCCCTCCGGGAATCTGCTGGTTTTCCTGTTCAATCCATTCGGCGAAACCGTCCTGCGGGGTGTTCTTGCCAATCTGGAAAGCGCGCTCCTGCGCGAGGAAAGAAGCGTCTGGATCGTCTATTTCAACGCCGTTTGCGCGCGATTGATCGACGAAAGCGGCTTGTTCAGCAGGGTCGAGATTTCAGACACATTCGTTGCCTTCAAGCATGAGCCGGGGATAGGGACCGCCATGCCCGCGATCTCGGAATCCACCCCACAGGACGAGCCCTGATCGTCCGGGCAACGTCCACATTGGCACTGCAATTCTTCCCGCCAAGGGCCTGTTTCACCGCCATGGCGGACTGACGAAGTCTCCGCTAACGCGATTTTGATCTGGCACCGGCTCCCTGAAACCGGCGCGCGGGTGCATCCTGTCGCACCGATTCTGGCCGCCGTCTCTTCGCCAACCTTGCGAGAGACATCCGCAGAAAATCTGCTGGAACTTAAGCGCCGCCAAGACCGTTAGAGGCCATTCGTCCCATTTCCAACCGGGGGTCCTTCAGGAGTGCATTATGATCAATAGTACCTCGGATCGTAGCGAGGACGAGGACCGCGTCGTACACGAACTTTTCGCCGACAAATGGACCATACTGGTTTTGCAGGCCATCTACCGCGCCGAAAGCGCTTTACGCTTCAATGTCTTGAAGCGCCAACTGGTGGGCATCACCCAGAAAACGCTGACACAGAGTTTGCGGCGGCTCGAACGCAACGGCCTGATCAGCCGGCGACTGGTCGACACCGCGCCTCCTGGCGTCGAATACAGCGTGACAGACCTCGGGCGTTCGGTGCGGACATTGCTCAACGCTATCCACCATTGGACGCACGACAACGCCGACCAGATTACGCGGGCGCAGCATCTTTTCGATCAGAAACAGCCCAAGCCGTCTAACGGCGCCTGGTGAGCTGCGATCCGTGACGTTATTGCAACACCGTGACAATCATGTCGGCGCTGAACAGCGCCGAACACTCCGTCACTCCGCCGGGCCATCCATCAATGTAAAATTATAAATTTCTCAATTACACAATGGAATCAATGACTTTTCAATTATGCGATATCCAATGATATACTTAGTAAATATTCCGAATGTTACAGACCAGTCACTTTTTTGTTACTAACGATAGCGGCCATGATCTAGGCATAGTTCGCCTTGTTTGGATCGGGAACTTCCGGCGAGGATTGCAATCGCGACAGGGGGAACTTGACGATCCCAAGGCACGGACAGGGGATTTCAGTGAAAATCCATACTTTACTTCTCAGCACCGGTGCGGCTCTGCTCGCAGTCTCGGGTGCACGCGCCGCCGACGCTGTCGTCGTCGCCGAGCCGGAACCGGCCGAATACGTCAAGATCTGTGACGTTTACGGCGCCGGCTACTTCTACATCCCGGGCACTGAAACCTGCCTGCGCATTGGCGGTTACATCCGTTACGATGCCGGTCTTGGCGACCGGGGTACCTTCGACGGCGCGCGTACCAACGACGTGCTCACCGGCAAGCAACAGAACACCTGGAACAAGAACACCCGCTTCACGCTGAAGACCTGGACCGGTCAGGAGACCGAGCTCGGCACCCTGAAGACCTACACCGAAACCCGCTTCAACTTCGGCAACGACAACAGCAATGCCGATGCTCGCAACCGTGGCATTTCGCTGAATTTCGCCTGGATCCAGCTCGGTGGCCTGCGTGTCGGTAAGGACGAATCGGCCTACGACACCTTCTCGGGTTACGCCGGCAACGTCATCCAGGATACGCTGGTTCCTTACGGTGAATTCGACACCAATCTGATCAGCTACACTTTCGACGCAGGCAACGGCTTCTCGGCGATCGTGTCGCTCGAACAGGGTTCGGGTAGCTACAATACCTTCGTGAAGGATGGCACCGGCGCCTGGGTTCCCGGCATTGTCGACAACACCATCGACAGCTACGCCCCGAACGTCGTGGTCGGCGCCAAGTACACCCAGGGCTGGGGCGGCATCACCGGTGTCGTTGCCTACAATCCGAGTTGGGAAGAGTGGGCCGGCAAGGTTCGCTTGGACGTGAACGCCACCGACCAGATCTCGCTCTTCATCATGGGCGGTTACGGCACGGACGACCACGCGGCTCGCAGCTTCTACAAGCCGTGGGGCGGCAACTGGGCATTCTGGGGCGGTGGCTCGTACAAGTTCAACGAGAAGACCACCTTCAACACCCAGGTGTCTTATGACGAGCAGAAGAACCTCGGCGTAGCCGCGAACGTGGCTTACCAGATGGTTCCGGGCTTCACCGTGACGGCCGAAGTTGACTACCTCAACGAAGGCAAGCGCGGCGACGCCGACTGGCTCGGCAGCTGGACCACCACCGACAAGAAGAGCAGCGTCGGCGGCATCCTCCGCTTCCAGCGCGACTTCTAAGGCTGAGGCTCTTTTGGTTTAGCGGGTGAAAGGTTTGACCTCCAGTCATTCGCTCTTTTTATCCAAGTGAAGACGTCATCAGACATCGACCCGGCCCCCATGGCCGGGTCGTTTTTTTGATGGAAAGCCAGGCGGAAACCGCCGCATCTACGTTGGCTGGCGGCACGACCATCGTCGCGGCCCGCTCTATCGCCGCTTTGGCCAAACCGCTAACAGGTAGCGATGCGCTATGAGTGGCTGCTTCACCTTGCCGGCATCCTGATCGCCATCGCCGTGGCAGGCCACGAGATGGGCTGGTGGTGAAGGCTGGACATCGCTCGATACGATTTGACCGCCCCCGGCCACCCAAGCCATGGGTCAGTCCTTTGCATCGCCTGGCGCCTTGATGGCCGCTGACGACAAACCCCAGATAAGGGCGGATATCGCAGCGACCTGCTCATTTTGCCGAGGACACTGCCCAGCATGACCACCTTCCATGTGACCGAACTGCGCATCGGGCAAGCGGTGCCGTTTGGCCCGGATGGCGCGCTGAGTGCCATCGACAAGCACAAGGTCGACGGGCCGGTTCGGGCGGAAAAACTCGGACTTGACGGCGACCAACAGGGCGACCGCAAACGTCACGGCGGCCCCGACAAGGCGATCCACGCCTATGCGGTTTCGCACATGCCGGACTGGGCAGCCGAACTGCCGCATCGCGCCGCGCGCTTCAGCCCCGGCGCCTTTGGCGAGAACCTGGTCTTGGACGGGATAACCGAAGCCGATCTCTGCCTCGGAGACCTCTGGCGCGTCGGTGGCGCGCTGCTGGAGGTCAGCCAGGGCCGCCAGCCCTGCTGGAAGCTCAACCTGCGCTTCGATCTGCCTGACATGGCACGCCGCGTGCAGGATACGGGGCGCAGCGGCTGGTATTTCCGGGTGTCAGAACCAGGCATCATCGCCGCCGGCGACCACGGCCGGCTGATTAAGAGGCGACATCCCGACTGGTCGGTGGCCAGGGTATCGCACCTTCTCTACCACGACCGCATGAACCGGGCAGCACTCGCCGGTCTCGCCGCCCTGCCCGGCCTGCCGGACAATTGGCGCCGCCTCGCCGCCGCCCGGCTGTCGTCGGGCCAGACCGAAGACTGGTCCCGCCGCATCGACACCCCGCAGCCGCTGAAGGCGGACTAGCGTCATCACGCTGGCCGGAGTGATGGGCAAGCGCCTGTTGGGCGCTTGCGTCAGCTCGACGGGCTGCGCACCGCGGCGACTGCTTCCAGCGCCTGCCGCAAGCGGTCGTCGCGACCGTAGACGTCGTCGAAATATTCGACCTTGCCGGACATGTCGGGCCAGGCGGTGAAATAGGCGACATAGACCGGAATCTTGCGCGTCACCTGCTGCGAGGAATGGCCCTGCGCCAGCTTGTCGGCAATGTAGTCGACCGAGGTGTCGAGCACCGCGGCGGCCATGCCGCGCGGGTCCTGGAGGCGCACGCAGCCATGGCTCAGTGCCCGCATGTCGCGCTGGAAAAATGCCTTTTGCGGCGTGTCGTGCATGTAGATGGCGTGCTTGTTGGGGAACAGGATCTTCAGTTCGCCCAGCGCATTGGCCTCGCTCGGCTGCTGGCGCACATTGTAGGGGATCTTCGAACCGTATGCGCCCCAGTCGACCGCGTTGGAGGGAATGCGTTTGCCGCGCGCGTCCGTTACCTCATAGCCGGCCCGGTCGAGATAGCCCGGATCGCGCCTCAGCCTCGGCAGCATCTCGTTGACCAGGATCGACTGCGGCACGCCCCAATAGGGATTGTAGTCGACCTGCTTGATCTCATCGAAGAAGAAGCTGGTCTGGTTGGTGACCTTGCCGATGACGGTGCGCGTCTTCAGCTTCTCCACGCCGCCATCGATATAGCTGGCCGTGTAGGCAGGCTGATTGATGAACACGCGCGGGCTGCCCAGATCGGATGGATGCCAGCGCAATTCCTCCAGCGCGTATTGCACCTTGGCGATGCGGTCGGCCTTGGACGAACCGGCGAGAGCCGCCACTGTGCGCGGCCCGATGACGCCGTCGCCCTTCTGGCCTGCCTTCTTCTGCGCCGCCTTGATGACAGGCACGAGTTCCTGGCCATAGGTCTCGCTGGTGCCGAGCCTCGCCAGCACCTCGCCATATGCGCCGCCCATCTCGTCATCGAGGTCGCGGGCGATCAGCGACAACAGCTTGGGTAGCTCCGGGCTGGTCTCGCCAGGCTTGAGCTTCAGCTTGGGATCGACGACGATCTGGTTCTCTTCGCTGGCCTTCAGCGTTTCGAGTTCGACACGCAGCGCCTGGTATTCGGGATTCTGCGGATGGCGCGATTCCAGATAGGTGGCCGTCTCCTGGGTATGGGCAAGCGCCTTCAACGCGGCCTCGCGGTCGAACGGCTTCGCCGGGAAATCATAGTAGCCGGAGATTTTGTTGGGATCGATGCGGCCGTCCTGGGCATCGTCGATGTAGCGCAGCACGCGCGCCGACAGTGCCATTTCGAAGCGGATCATCTCCTTCGTGCGGGCTGCCGGATCGGTGACGGTCGCAACCGGCACCTCGACCGTGTAGTCCGACGGGGCAAGCCCGTAGCTCGCCGCTTCGCCCAGCACGCGCAGCGCCTGCTTGGCGCGCTCGTTGACCTCGGTTCCGGTCACCCAGATGAAGCCCGGATTGGCGGCGTAATAGGCGACAAGCGCCTTGGCATTGGCCGATTCGGCAAGAAGGTCGTAGCCCACCAGCCCGGCAAGAGCATCGCGGAACGCGCCGTCGGTCTGTCCCGGCTCGAACGCCACCTTCTGCGGCGCTGCCGACAGCGACGAAAAATCGACCCGGACCAGCGGATCGGCCTTGTAGGTATTGTAGGTCGGCCCGGTGATCTTGGCGATCGCCGCCTGCTTGCGTGTGCCGGGCGGTGGTGGAAACTCGCCGCGCCGAACCTGTTTGCGCGGCTCGCCACGCCCATAGGTGTCGCCGAAATAATCGTCGCCGCCGCGCATGGAGGGCGACTGGCCCGGCCTGCCGCCACTGCCGCCGAACAACATGTCGAACAGCCCGTCGGCACTGGCCTGTGGGGCCCCGAGCGCCAGCGTCGCGGTCAAAGCCGCGATCGAAAGCAGCACGGTTTTCTTACCCAGCGATTTCATGAACCACCCTCTCCAGCCCGTTCCTGGGCCCCGAATTCCGCCGCGGATGCTCTGGTCACAGGCGTGGCGGTTCTATGGCAGGATGATAACGTTTCACACCCTTTTGGTTAAGCCTCCATGAAACCACTCACACTGTTGCAGAATGGTCCTGTGGGAACTGGCCAGCGGGGCGGGAATCCATCCCTACCCCGCTATCAACGAAATCAGGCCCGGAACGGTTGCCTCAGATGTTGGCGCCGCCGTCTATGGTGAAGGCCGAGCCGGTGACGAAACGGCTTTCCGGACCGGCAAGCCAGGCGACCAGGCTGGCGATTTCCGAGGCATCGCCGAAGCGCGGCGTTGCCATCTTCTGGCGCTGGTGTTCGGCATGTGGCCCGTTGGCAGGGTTCATATCGGTGTTGGTCGATCCGGGATTGACGATGTTGGCGGTGATGCCACGGGACCCGAGATCGCGCGCCAGCGCCTTGGTGAGCCCGACCAGCCCCGCCTTGCTCGCCGAATAGGCGGCAAGCCCCGGGTCCGACACGCGGTCGGCCAGGTTGGATGAAATCGAAATGATCGAGCCACCCTCGCCCATCAGCGCCGCAGCAGCCTTGGAGGCAACGAACGGCGCCCGCAGATTGACCTCGATCGTTTCGTCGAAATCGGCAAGCGAAAGCTCGCCCACCGGAGCCGCGCGCCAGATGCCGGCGCTGTTGACCAGGATATCCAGCCGGCCGAGCGCGCCGGCCGCTTCCTTGACCGAACGTTCGACCGCCTCGGCGTCGCGATTGTCGGCCTTGATCGCGACGGCGCGACGCCCACTCGCCTTGATCTCCTTGACCACGGCTTCGGCCTTGTCGGCGCCGTTGACATAAGTAATCGCCACGTCCGCGCCTTCGGCCGCAAGCCTGCGGGCGATCGCCGCGCCGATGCCCCTGCTGCCGCCGGTCACTAGCGCTGCCTTGCCCTGCAAATTGGTGGAAGTCATCGATATTCCTTTCTGTATCAATCGATACATAAACATCTGGCGATGTTGCGCAGCGCCGTCAAGACATTTATGTATTGATCAACACAGAAAGGAAGACCCCATGGCCGACCGCGGACGTCCACGCAGTTTCGATCGCACCGCCGCCCTCGGGCGGGCGATGGAGGTGTTCTGGACGAAAGGTTACGAAGGCGCGTCGCTGAGCGACCTGACCACGGCGATGGGCATCAATTCGCCCAGCCTCTACGCCGCCTTCGGCAGCAAGGAAGCGCTCTTTCTCGAGGCCACCGACCACTACAACAAGGTGGTCGGCACCGAGATATGGCAAGCGATCGAGAGCGCCCCGACGGCGCGGGCCGCCATGGCCGGCTTCCTTGGCGCGACGGTCGACGCCTATTCGCGCACGGATTGCCCGCAGGGCTGCCTCATCGCGCTGAGCGCGCTGCACCGAGATTCCACCTCCGGCGCGATCTGCACCGACCTGCGCCGCCGGCGCGCCGCCAATGTCGATGCCTTGCGCGGACGCTTCCTGCGCAGCGTCGCCGTAGGCGATCTGCCGGCGGGATTTG
The DNA here is from genome assembly GCF_008727715.1 of Mesorhizobium terrae. GTDB lineage: Bacteria > Pseudomonadota > Alphaproteobacteria > Rhizobiales > Rhizobiaceae > Mesorhizobium > Mesorhizobium terrae. The sequence goes on along the minus strand of NZ_CP044218.1, from coordinate 4,295,300 downwards.
ACTGCGAAGCGGCGGCGCTGTTCTACGCCACCGCCCAGCACGGCATGTCGATTATCGCGCGCGACGGCGCCTCGCGTGAGGAACTGGCGGCGGTTGCGGATTGCGCCATGGCGGCCTTCCAGCCCCTGGTCGAGAAAGCACGGGCCAAGGGCGATCGCCACGCGTGACAAACGCGCTGCCGTATGCTGGAAATCCCCGCAACGATGTTTCGAAATTGACAGAAGACCTGCGGAGGAATGCCGTGAAGAAGGGCTTTCGCCAGATGCTGGACGAGGCCAATGCCGAGATCGAGGCGGTGTCGCCCGATCAGGCGGCGGCGTTGCTCGAGGACGACGGCACCATCTTCGTCGATCTGCGCGACCCGCGCGAGGTCGAGCAGAACGGCCGCATCCCTGGCGCCAAGCATTGCCCGCGTGGCATGCTGGAATTCTGGATCGATCCGGAAAGCCCCTATCACAAGCCCTATTTCGCCTCGGGCAAGAGCTTCGTCTTCTTCTGTGCCGGCGGCTGGCGCTCGGCGCTCGCCACCAAGACCGCGCAGGATATGGGCCTGGCGCCGGTCAAGCACATATTGGGCGGCTTCACCGCATGGAAAGACGCCGGCCTGCCGGTCGAACTGGCCGAAGCCAAGAAATAGAGCCGGCCTGTTCGAGCTTAGTGCACCAATTCGGGTTTGACGCGCTCAGCCGCGAAAGCGATCGACCTCTGCACCACGCCGGGATCGGCGAGGATGCGGCGGTGGCCGAGCCCTTCCGCCCGGTGCAGCCGGACATGGTCGCCAGCGCTGGCGTAAAGTTCGGCGTGGCGCATCGAAACCTCGCGATCGTCCGGCGCGTGGATAACCAGCGTCGGCAGCGGCGTCGTGGCCAGTTGCCGGTCGCCCTGGAATTCCGAGAGCGGTCGCCCGGAAAGCCTCTCCACCTCGCCGGCCATGACCCGCTGCGAGCGCGGACCGACATTGAGCATGCGGCTGAACTCGGCGAACAGGTCCGGGATCGAGCAAGGAGCCGCGATCAGCACCAGCCTGTCGGTGCCGACCGGCAGGAACCCCTTGACCGAGCCGACGGCCGCGTTGGTCGCCACGGCGCCGCCGAAGGAATGGCCGACGGTGGCGACGAAAGGGCCAAACCAGTCGCCGGCCAACCGTGTCGCCTCGACGGCATTGATCATGTTGAGCCTGCGGCCGCTGGAAGCGCCGTGCCCCGGCAGATCGAGCGAGACCACCCTGTAGCCGTCGCGCAAAAATCCTTCGATGAGCGCGCGCATATATTCGGTGCGCGAGCGCCAGCCATGGATGACGAGAACCGTCCCACGCGCCGCCTTGCCTGGCTCCGGGCGAAATTCGTGCACGGCGACGCAGCCTGCCTTGGTCTTCAGCCGATGATGGCGTGCCTCGGCCATGAAATCGGCCGCGCGTTCGACAGCGCGGCGCTCATTGTCAGTCGGCTTATTGACGTTTGGCGTGCGGCAGAACAATTGGAAGGCGATACGGCCCGCGAAACCGGGCGCGATACGCTCACCAACGCCGAACATGCCCCGGATGACCTTCAAACCAAATGATGCCATAGTGGCGATCCACCATATTAGTTCAATGATGAACATGTTAGTTCAAGAATGAACAAAAAACAAGACTTGCCTTGGGACAATCCGCGATTCCGCAACTGGATCGCTCTGGTGCGCGCCGAAAAGGCCGTGGTGGCGGCGCTGACCAAGGCGCTGCAGCCGCTGGATCTGAAGCTGGCGCAGCTCGACATGCTGATGAACCTCTACCGGCATCCCGGCATGTCGCAGCACGATCTCGCTCGCAAATTGCTGGTGGGACGCTCCAACATCACCATGCTGTTGCCGCAACTGGAAACGCGCGGCCTGGTCCAACGCGAGAACGATGCCAAGGACAAGCGGGTGATGCGGCTCACCCTCACCGACAGCGGCGAGGCGCTGCTGATGGAGGCCCTGGCGATCTACAACGGACTGATCGAACAGGTGATGTCGCAGTCGTCGCCGGCCGAATGCGACCGCATGGGCGCCATGATGCAGCGCATCACCGAAGCCATGAAGGTGGAATAGCAGCGCCTGCTATCGCAGCGCGGCCCGGCAAAGCCTCACCACATCGACTTCTTAGCCCGCTCCGGCCATTCCTTGTCGTAGGTCTCGCCGTCGATGCCCTTGCGGCTGGTCACTTCGAGGATCTGGCCGGGGGTCGGCAGGCTTTTCGGGTCGACGTGTTTTTCCGGGTTCCACAATTCCGAGCGGTGAATGGCGCGGGCGCACTGGAAATAGACCTTTTCGACCGCGACCACCGTCACCGACCGTGCAGGTTTTCCTTCGACCGTGAACGACGCGCACAGTTCGGGATCGATGGATATTTCAGCGCGGCCGTTGACGCGCAGCGTGGTGCCCGAGCCCGGCACCAGGAACAGCAGGGCGACGCGCGGGTCGCGGATGATGTTCTTCAGCGAATCGGCGCGATTGTTGCCGCGCCGGTCAGGCATCATCAGCGTTCTTGCATCATGGATGCGCACGAAGCCGGCGAGGTCACCGCGCGGCGAACAATCCAACCCCTCCGGCCCGACAGTGGCCAGCGCCACGAAGGGCGAGGCTTCGATGAAGGCGGCGTATTCGGGAATGATATGGTCGAGTTCCTTCACCAGCGAAGCCTCGCCGGGAAGCCCGTAAAGCGCTTCGAGTTGTTCGACGGTCTCTATTTTCGACATCGCCCTCATCCTTGCTGCCCGCCGGCTAACGCAACCATGTAACAGTTTGACGACGAAGCCCGGCTAACGCATCGGCCCGAAAATCGGAATCGATTTTCGGTAAGCACGATGCGCAAATTCAAAGTGTTAGAGCGTCCTTTGCGCGTCCGAATGGACGCGCGGCGCTCTAACGATCCCGGCTCAGTCCCTTTTCCGACAATTCGTCCAGATACCCCTGCCACCGGCTGTCCATTTCGTGGCCCAGCGTATGCAGGTAGTTCCAGGTGAAGATGCCGGTGTCGTGGAAATCGTCGAAAGTGATGCGCACCGCATAATTGCCAACCGGCTCGATCTTGAGGATGGCCACGTCGCGCTTGCCGGGCACCGTCACCCGTTGCTCTGGCGAATGGCCCTGCACCTCGGCCGACGGCGACAGCACCCGCAGCAGTTCGGCCGGCAGTTCAAACGGCCGGTGGTCCGGAAAAGTCACCGTCAGCAGCCTGCGGTCCTTCGAGACCCTCAATTCCTTTGGTGCCGACATCGTGACTTCCTTTGCGATAATTCGCCTTCCTACGCCGCATGACCGCTCTTGGGAAAGCTGTTTCGCGCATTCGACACATTGTGTCGTTCCCCGCATCGGACGAAAAGCCAAGATCGGCGATCTTGAACGACAAGCAACTTCGTATCACATAGATGGTTATAGCGGGCCGCGCTTCGGCTCCGAGTAACGGAACTGCCGCATGAACATGATCGACCCGTTCGGTCGCACCATCAGCTATCTGCGCGTGTCGGTCACCGACCGCTGCGATTTCCGTTGCGTCTACTGCATGGCCGAGGACATGGCCTTCCTGCCGAAGAAAGACCTTCTGACGCTGGAAGAACTCGACCGGCTCTGCACCGTCTTCATCGAGAAGGGCGTGCGCAAGCTGCGCCTGACCGGCGGCGAGCCGCTGGTGCGCAAGAACATCATGCACCTGGTGCGCGAACTGTCGCGCCATCTGAAGAGCGGCGCCCTCGAAGAACTGACCCTGACCACCAACGGCTCGCAGCTTGCCCGTTTCGCCGGCGAATTGGCCGATTGCGGCGTGCGGCGCATCAACGTGTCGCTGGACACGCTCGATGCCGACAAGTTCCATTCCATCACGCGCTGGGGTCATCTCGACAAGGTGATGGCCGGCATCGATGCCGCCCAGGCCGCCGGCCTCGAAGTCAAGCTGAACGCGGTCGCGCTGAAGGGCTTCAACGACGTAGAGATACCGCAGATGCTGCGTTGGGCGCATGGCCGCGGCATGGACCTGACGCTGATCGAGACCATGCCGATGGGCGAGATCGAGGCTGACCGCACCGACCAGTATCTGCCATTGTCGCTGGTGCGCGCAGAACTGGAGCGCAGCTTCACGCTCAACGACATTGCCTACAAGACCGGCGGCCCGGCACGTTATGTCGAGGTCGCCGAAACCGGCGGCCGGCTCGGCTTCATCACGCCGATGACGCATAATTTCTGCGAAAGCTGCAACCGCGTCCGGCTGACCTGCACCGGCACGCTTTATATGTGCCTAGGCCAGGAGGATGCCGCCGACCTGCGCGCGCCGCTGCGCGCTTCCGAGGGCAACGAGCTGGTTTCGAATGCCATCGACGAGGCGATCGGCCGCAAGCCGAAGGGCCACGATTTCATCATCGACCGCCGCAGCAGCCGGCCGGCCGTGGCCCGCCACATGAGCGTCACCGGGGGCTGATCGGCCGATCGTGGCCGAACCGCTCCAAGACGACCAATTCCGACACGGAAGCGGAGTTTTCCGAACAACTTCCTGGTGCTGGCCCAGCGCTTGACCGTTGCAGTTTCGCGCGTCGGTGGTACGGCTTTGCTCGAACGCCTGACAGGAAACGCCCTTGCCTCTCTCGCCCAACCTCCGTGGCGCGCTCTACATGGTTGTGGCGATGGTCGGCTTTGCCTTCAACGACGCCATCACCAAACACGCCTCGGCCTCGATGAACATGGCGCAGGTCATGCTGGTGCGCGGCGTCTTCGCTTCCGCACTGATCGCGGTGCTGGCCTGGCGGCGCGGCGCGCTCGCCGCTCCGCATCTGGTGCTGCACCCGCTGGTTGCCCTGCGCGCGCTGGCCGAGGCCGGCGGCACGGTGAGTTTTCTCCTCGCACTCGTCCACCTGCCGCTCGCCAATGTCTCGGCGGTGATGCAGGCGCTGCCGCTCGCCGTCACCATGGGCGCTGCCCTGGTCTTCGGCGAGGGCGTCGGCTGGCGCCGCTGGCTCGCCATCCTGATCGGCTTTCTCGGCGTGCTGGTTGTCGTGCGCCCGGGTTTCGAGGGTTTCAGCGTCTATTCGCTACTGGCGCTGGCCAGCGTCGCCTGCTGCGCCGTGCGCGACCTCGTCACCCGCAAGATCCCGGTCGAGATCCCGACCATGCTGGTCTCCACCTCCACGGCGGTCGTCATCACCCTGCTCGGCGGCGTCCTGCTTGCCCCCATGGGTGGCTGGACGCCGATGACGACGGCAGATCTTGTGTTGCTCGTGCTTGCCGCCGGCCTGTTGCTGATCGGCTATCAGTTCGTCATCCTGTCGATGCGCGCCGGCGACATCTCCTTCATCGCCCCCTATCGCTACACGGCGCTGCTGTGGTCGCTGCTGCTCGGTCTCCTCGTCTTCGGCGATGTTCCCGATGCGACCATGCTGGCCGGTTCGGCCATCGTCGTCGCCTCCGGCCTCTACACGCTCTATCGCGAGCGTGTCGCCGGCAAGCACCGCATTGCCGCCGAAAGCACTGGACCGGCCATGGAGCCGGACGGCATATAGGCTGAAGGCGGGTGGCGGCTGGAATGCAGTCCGCCGCGGCAGGGGAGATCGATACGATGAATGCGGAGATTGCGGGCGTTATCCTGGCCGGAGGCCTGTCGAGCCGCATGGGCGGCGGCGACAAGGGCCTGTTGCCGCTCGCCCGCCACTCCGTGCTCGAGCGCGTCACGGCGCGGCTCAAGCCCCAGGTCGGCCGCTTCGCCCTCAACGCCAATGGCGACCCGGCCCGCTTCGCGGATTTCGACGCTCCCATCCTGCCCGACAGCGTCGCCGGTTTTCCGGGCCCCCTCGCCGGCGTGCTGACCGGCCTGGAATGGGCGGCGGCCGAGACCAACTGCCGCGCGATCGTCACCGTCGCCGCTGACACGCCGTTCTTCCCCGAAACCTTGGTCGTCGGCCTGAGCGAAGCCGCCGCGGAGGCCGGAACCATTGCCATGGCGCGCTCGTCCGGCCGGCCGCACCCGACCTTTGCACTGTGGCCGCTGGCGCTGCGCGAGCCGCTGCGGCATTTCCTGGTCGAGGAAGGCAACCGGCGAGTGCTGTCCTTCATCGAACGCCACCGCTTCGTCGAGGTCGAATTCCCGCTGGCGCCGTTGCGCCACGGCACGCTCGACCCGTTCTTCAACATCAACACACCCGCCGACCTCGTGGAGGCGGAGCGTATCCTGCAAGAGCTTCCGGCATGAACAACCGCGTCTTCGGCATCACCGGCTGGAAGAATTCCGGCAAGACGACCCTGACCGAGAAGCTTGTAGCCGAACTGGTGCGGCGCGGCCGGCGCGTCTCCACCGTCAAGCACGCCCACCACGAATTCGACATCGACAAGGAAGGCGCCGATTCGTTCCGCCATCGCCAGGCCGGCGCCACCGAAGTCGCCATCGTTTCGGGGCGGCGCTGGGCGTTGATGCACGAATTGCGCGGCGAGGACGAGCCGAAGCTTTCCGATATACTGGCGAGGCTGGCGCCGGCCGACATCGTCATCGTCGAAGGCTACAAGCGCGAAAGCCATCTGAAGATCGAGGCGCGCCGGCTGGAGGCCAAGGACTGCGCACCGCTGGCGCCGTCGGACCCCAGCATCGTCGCCGTCGCCGCCGACCATCCGCAAGCCGGCGAGACGCTGCCTGTCTTCGATTTGAACGACGTCGCCGCGATAGCCGACTTCGTCGAACGGCAGACGGGTCTGGCCGCCTGAAAGACGTCCGCCGGCCGGCAAGCTTCCCCTGCGATATGCCTAAAACTCACGTAATTTTGCCGAGGCTGAAAAGCTTTGTCGGCGGTTTTGCAGTTGCTTTCACTTGCGAAAAAGTTCCACTATCCGGCCAGCGGGCGATAAGAAACTCGCCCCAACGAGCCGTTGTCAGAACGGCCGAGACCAACAGAGAGGATCATCATGCGTATTGCAATGCGTATCGCGCTCGCCACGTCGGCCATGGTGCTGGCCCTTGGCGCAGCCCAGGCCCAGGAGAAGGTCGTCAAGATCGGCACCGAAGGCGCCTACCCCCCCTTCAACAACCTCACCTCCGACGGCAAGCTCGTCGGTTTCGACATCGACATCGCCCAGGCGCTCTGCGACGAGATGAAGGTGAAGTGCGAATTCATCGCCCAGGACTGGGATGGCATCATCCCGGCGCTGCAGGCCGGCAAGTTCGACGCCATCGTCGCCTCCATGTCGATCACCCCGGAACGCAAGGAAAAGGTCGACTTCTCCAACAAGTACTACAACACGCCCTCGGCCCTCGCGGTGCCGAAGGACAGCACGGTCAAGGGCGTGGCTAAGGCAGATCTCGCCGGCAAGTCGGTCGGCGTGCAGTCCTCGACCACCCATTTCAACTACGCCTCGAAGACCTATACCGATTCGACGGTGAAGCCTTACCCGACCGCGCAGGAGTATCAGCTCGACCTCGCCAATGGCCGCCTCGACGCGGTCGAGGACGACATTGTGGTGCTCAGCCAGTGGCTGGCGACGCCGGATGGCGCCTGCTGCAAGCTGCTCGGCCAGCCCTCGCCACAGCCCCCCGAAATCTTCGGCGAAGGCGCCGGCATCGCCGTGCGCAAGGGCGACACCGAACTCAAGGACAAGCTGAACGCCGCCATCAAGGCCATCCGCGCCAATGGCAAATACAAGGAAATCAACGCCAAGTACTTCAAGTTCGACGTCTACGGTTCGGAATCCTAAGACTTATTGTTGAAACGGCGAAAGGCGGGAATTTCCCGCCTTTCTTGCCAGATCAAGCCGTGTCATGGGGACGAACACGGCATGTCTAACGAGGATGGGGACAGGCGGGCGCATGGAAAGCGTATGGACGCTTCTTAGCTGGGGACCAGATGGCTGGTCCAAACAAATCGCCTATGGCGTTCTGATCACGATCTCGCTTGCGGCGGCTACCTTGCCCGTCGGTCTCGTCATCGGCTTCCTCATTGCCCTGGCCAAACAATCCAAGGACCCGTCGCTGCGGCTGGCCGGCAATGTCTACACCACCATCTTCCGCGGCCTGCCGGAACTGTTGACCCTGTTCCTGGTCTTCTTCGGCGCCCAGATCGCGCTGCAGAAGCTGGTCCAGTTGTTCGACCCCACCGGCACCGTCGAGGTGAACGCCTTCGTCTCCGGCATGATCGCGCTCGGCGTCGTCTTCTCGTCTTACGCCAGCGAAGTTTTCCTCTCCGCCTTCCGCGCCATTCCCAAGGGGCAGTATGAAGGCGGTTTCGCGGTAGGCCTCACCAGCGGCCAGACCATGCGTCTCGTGGTGCTGCCACAATTGATCCGTATCGCCCTGCCCGGCCTCGCCAATCTGTGGCTGATCCTGCTCAAGGACACCGCGCTGGTGTCCGCCGTCGGCCTCCCCGACATTCTGCGCCAGGCAGGCGTCGCCGCGCGTGTCACCAAGCACGCCTTCCTGTTCTTCGGTTATGCGGCGCTGATCTATCTCGTGCTCGCCATCATCTCCTCCTTCGGCATCAACGCCATTGAGCGCGCCGTCGGTCGCCGGGAGGCAAATCGATGAGCACCGCAACAGCCATCGTCGAAAAACCGGCGGAGCCGGCGCCCGGCTGGACCAAGGCCCGCATCACCGGCCATGTGCTCCTGGCGCTATGGGCGCTGCTTGGCCTCGGTCTCGTCTGGTTCCTTGTCGCGTCATGGAACCCGGAGCTGATCAAGAAATACGGGCCGAGCTATCTGTCGGGCATCGAAGTCACGCTGACCCTGGTCGCGATATCGATCGTCCTTGGCGCGCTGCTGTCCATTCCGATCACCTATGCGCGCATGTCGAAGAACCCGATCCTCTCTGGCTTCGCCTACGCCTATGTCTATTTCTTCCGCGGCACGCCGCTGCTCGCCCAGACCTTCCTTATCTATTACGGTCTCGGCTCCTTCCGTCCGCAGCTTGAGATGGTCGGACTGTGGAGTTTCTTCCGCGATGCTTTCAACTGCGCGATCTTCGCCTTTTCGCTGAACACCGCCGCCTATCAGGCCGAAATCCTGCGCGGCGCCATCGAAAGCGTGCCAAAGGGCCAGTGGGAAGGCGCGTCTTCGCTGGGGCTGCACAAGCTGCAGACGCTGCGCAAGATCATCCTGCCGCAGGCTCTGATCGTGGCGCTGCGCCCCTATGGCAACGAAGTCATCCTGATGATCAAGGGTTCGGCCATCGTCGCCATCATCACCGTCTACGACCTGATGGGCATCACCCGCCTGACCTATTCGCGCACCTTCGACTTCCAGGCCTATATCTGGGCGGCCATCTTCTATCTCATCATGGTCGAGGCGCTGCGGCATTGCATCGAATGGATCGAGCGGCGCATCACCCGCCATCTGCATCGCTGACCCGGCCGCGTTTGCCGGCTGGACCAAGCCATGAATTGCCCAAGCGCGCCGCAATCGGCTAGAGCGCCGCGCGTCCATTCGGACGCGCAAAGGACGCTCCAGCACTTTGAAGCTGCGCATCGTGCTTACCGAAAATCGATTCCGATTTTCGGGCCGATGCGCTAAGACTGCCGCCGCAGCGATTTGAAGGGATTTTCGGCATGGCAGCGGTGGCATATCTGGGTCTCGGCGTGATGGGCTATCCGATGGCCGGGCACCTGAAGAACAAGGGCGGCCACGACGTCACCGTCTATAACCGCACCACCGCCAAGGCCGAGAAGTGGGCCGCCCAGCATGGCGGCAATGTCGCCCTCACCCCGAGACAGGCCGCCGAAGGCAAGGACTTCGTCTTTTCCTGCGTCGGCAACGACGACGACCTGCGTTCCATCACCATCGGGCCCGACGGCGCCTTCCATGCCATGAAGAAGGGCTCCGTCTTCATCGACAATACGACGGCGTCCGCCGAAGTCGCGCGTGAGCTCGCCGCCGAAGCCGAGAAGCGCGGCTTTTCCTTCCTCGACGCGCCGGTTTCGGGCGGCCAGGCCGGTGCCGAAAACGGCGTGCTCACCGTCATGGTCGGCGGCGCCGAGGATGTTTTCGAGCGGGCCAGCCCGGTCATTTCCGCCTTCGCGCGCATGGTCGGGCTGATGGGTCCGGCCGGTGCCGGCCAGCTCACCAAGATGATCAACCAGATCTGTATCGCCGGCCTGGTCCAGGGCCTCGCCGAAGGCATCCACTTCGGCAAGAAGGCCGGGCTCGACATCGAAAAGGTCGTCGAGGTCATCTCCAAGGGGGCGGCCGGTTCCTGGCAGATGGAAAACCGCCACAAGACGATGAATGCCGGCAAATATGATTTCGGCTTCGCCGTGGACTGGATGCGCAAGGATCTGGGCATCTGCCTGGCCGAAGCGGACAACAATGGCGCGCGCCTGCCGGTCACCGCACTGGTCGACCAGTTCTACAAGGATGTGCAGGCGATGGGCGGCAGCCGCTGGGACACCTCCTCGCTGCTTGCCCGCCTGGAGAAATAGCATGCGCCGGGCGCCGTTCCTGCTGTCGGCGCTCCTCATCGCATCCGGTCCCGCCGGCGCTGACCCGCAGAAGACCGCGGCCGACTATGTCCGCGGTCAAATAGTGCGCTGCTGGATTGTTCCCGCCGATGCTTCCGGCATCGGTGCCGTCATCATTCGGCTGAAACTCGACCGCAAGGGACTGGTCCGGGAAACGCCGGAACTGGCCGGCCACGAGGCAACCGTCCGCATCCAACTCGACGACAACGGCACGGTTGTCGGCCCCCCTCGGATCGTCGCGACGCCACAGGACAAGAAACGCGCGGCCCTTGTTCAAAGCGCGATACGGGCCATCCGGAAATGCTCGCCTTTTCCGAAACTGGTTGAATTGGCGCCATACGACAGCTGGAAAGAGATGACGATTACCTTCGACCCATCGAAGCCCCTTTGAAAAGCTTATCCGGGAAAGCCATGACAGATCCTCTTTCTCCCGCCTCGACCGCAGCCGAAATCCTCGCTCATCTGCATACGCTCGCCTCGGAGGAAAAACGCCAGGGCATGCAGCGTTTCGGCATCAGGATCGAGCGGTCGCTCGGTATTCCGCACGGTCCCCAGCGCGACATTGCCAGGAAGATCAAACGCAATCACGAGCGGGCTTTCGAGCTATGGGAAAGCGGTATCGTCGAAGCGCAGTTCATTGCCTGCTCAACTGTCGACCCGAAGCGCTTTTCCATAGATGACGCAAGGGCTTGGGCCGAGACTTTCGATTCCTGGGATGTTGTCGACGGCGTTACCAGCCTGTTCGTCGACACCGACCACTGGCAGCCGCTGATCGCCGAATTCGCGGCCGACGAGCGCGAATTCGTTCGCCGCGCCGCTTTCGCGATGATTGCCTGGGCGTCGGTGCACCGCAAGAAGGAGCCGGACGCCACCTTCGAGGCTTTTCTGCCGTTGATCGAGGCGCATGCGGGAGATCCCCGCAACTTCGTCAAGAAGGCCGTCAACTGGGCCCTGCGCGAGATCGGCAAGCGCCGGATGGCGCTGCATGGCCCGGCACTTGCCACGGCCGAGAAGCTGGCCGCTTCTCCCGACAAGACCGCACGCTGGATCGGCAAGGACGCCGTGCGCGAATTGACCAATCCGAAGACGCTGGAGAGGCTGGCCAGGCGCAGCTAGACCGGCTTGCTCAACGTCGCGCTTTCGCGCGACGCCGAGTCACAGAACGGTTAGACGCCTCAGGCCGCGTTGGATCCGGACTCGCGATCCAGGATCATGTAGTCGAGCGGCATTTCGGTGGTGAACTTGATCTGCTCCATCGCAAACACCGAAGACACGTCGCGGATCTCGATCTTGGCGATCAGCCGCTTGTAGAAGGCGTCGTAGGCGGCGATATCGGGCACCACCACACGCAGAAGATAGTCGACGTCGCCGCTCATGCGGTAGAACTCGACCACCTCCGCAAACTCCTGGATCACTTCCGAAAAACGCCGCAGCCATTCATGGCTGTGCGAATTGGTACGGATCGAGACGAACACCGTCACCCGGGCGTTGATCTTTTCAGGGTCCAGCACCGCGACACGGCGCTGGATGACGCCCTCTTCCTCGAGCTTCTGGATACGGCGCCAGCAGGGCGTCGTCGAGAGCCCGACCTTCTTGGCAACGTCCGCGACCGCCAGCGTTGCGTCCTCCTGCAACAGGCGGAGGATTTTTCTATCGAGACGATCCATTTTCGGCTCCCAGGGAAAATATTTCCCCATATTCCCTCTTATTTCCGTCACAAACAAGAAAGGAATTCTGCCGCATCGCAACAAAACGAGTGATAATTTGCGTCATCCGGGGTTAATTCGAGAGCGTATTTCCGATCTCAGGAAAGGCAGCAACTCTATTTCGAACCAGGGATTCTGCTTCAGCCAGCCAGTGTTGCGCCAGGAAGGATGTGGCAGTGGCAGCACTTTCGGGCCAGAACGACTGTCCCAGACGGCGCGCCAATCCCGTACCGTCTCGGTCAGCGATCCCCGGCGGGCCGTGCCCATGTGCCAGCCCTGCGCATAGATGCCGATGGTCAGCACGATCTCGATCTGCGGCATCAGCGCCATCAGCGGCGCCCGCCAGGCCGGCGCGCATTCCTTGCGCGGCGGCAGGTCGGCGCCCTTGGCATCCTGGCCGGGGAAGCAAAAACCCATCGGCACGATGGCGAATTTGTCGGCGTCGTAGAATTCTTCCGACGTGACGCCCAGCCAGGTACGCAGTCGGTCGCCGGAAGCGTCGGTGAACGGCAATCCGGAAAGATGCACCTTGGTGCCCGGCGCCTGGCCGGCGAGCATGATGCGCGCCGACGACGACGGTATCAACACCGGGCGCGGCTCGTGCGGCAACGGCTTTCCAAGCGGCGCGTCCACGCAGATGCGGCAGGCGCGCACCGCCTCGGTCAGGCGCTCCAGTTCGGTGCTGAGCATAGACCCTGCCTCAGGCGGCGGCGCTTGGCCGGCTGGAAACGGCCTGATGCCAGCGCCGCACATGCGTGCAGTCTTCCGGCATCTGGATACGGGCCGGTTTCATGAAATCCACCGCCACCAGCCCGGTGATGTCGGCGATGGTGTAACTGTCGCCGGCGATGAATTCGCGGCTCGCCAGTTCCTTGTCCAGAATGTGCAGGAACTCGACCGCTTTCGGCTTGTTGGCCTCGCCCCATTCGGGGATTTGCGGCACCTCCCATTCCTTCATGGCCGGGTGGATATGGCGAAAGGCCTGCGCAACCGGCAGGAACAGATTGAACTCCATGCGCCGCTGCCACATCTCGACCAGCGCCTTGCCGAGCGCGCCTGTACCGAACAGTGCCGGCTCCGGATGCAATTCCTCGAAATAGCGGCAGATGGCGACCGTCTCAGTAAGCACGGTGCCGTCGTCCAGTTCCAGCACCGGCAGCCGCCGCAGCGGGTTGCGCGATGTCACCGCCTCGTTCCTATGTTCCATCGCGCCCATGTCGACCGGCGTCAGCGGCACGCTCAGGCCCTTCTCGGCCAGGAAGATGCGCACCCGGCGCGGGTTGGGCGCGCGTCCGCCATCGAACAGTTTCATCGCCGGCTCCCGGGATTGTTTGAATTGCCCGGCCAACCATAGAGGCGGGTTCACCAGAAGCGAAGCATTTCTCTCAGCCAATCGCCAACGCTGGCGAGCGCCCCGTGCTGCGGCTCGCTGGCGCCGTCATGGGCACGGCGCCAGTCACGCGGCTCCTGGAAACTGCCGGCCCACACGCCGGCGCGGGCGCCACGCGCGGCGGCCTCTTCCTGCTCGAAATCGCCAAAGGCGATCGCCCAGCCCGCCTTCACCAGCGCCGCGTTCAGGTCGACGCCGCCGGCCGTGCAATCGCCCAGCATCCGGCCATAGCGATCGCGCTGCCAGCCCTGGCAGGACACCGGTTGCCCGCCAATCAGCTTCACCAGCGCCTGCCGCGCCAGCTTGCCGCAGGCATAGTCGGCGCCGTCCTTGTTGCAGGTCTGCATGTATTCGGGCGCGTCGATGCCACGCAGGCGGATGCGCTCGGCGCCCAGCGTGATCGTGTCGCCGTCATTGACGATGGCAGCGCCGCTTTCCTGCTTGGTCGCCACCCGGTCGAGCCGCGCCGCCACCAATGCCAGCAGACCAAGCAAAATCACGGCCAGCGCGTAATCGAGCAGCTTGCGCCACGGGCCGCGCGGACGCGGCTGAAAATGCCGCCGTCCAGGCCTTTGCGACCATGTTCGACTCATATGGCAAACAGTCTCTTAATGATTTCGCCTTAGCGTCCAGTCTGGAGCCGCTGCCTGCGACGATTGAAGTTTCATGCCATTGTTAAGCTCGACCACGGCGGACAAGAACATTGTGGACCGCAGCAAGCCGCATCGCAACAGCGATGTCGCGCGCGCTGTGCGGCGTACGCGCGACCGCCTTTCCCAGCAGGCCGGCAATCCCGATTTCGACCGCGAACTTTTGAAATTGCACGCGCGCGCGATGGTCAACGGCGCGGCGGTCGTGCCGCTTCTGGTGCTGACCATTGCCATCGCCGGCGTCCTTTCCGGCATGAATTCCGAGGCGCTGGTGTGGGCGCTCGCCACCATGGGCTGCTATGCCGGCCTCGGCATCATCGCGCGCCGCGTCAACCGCACCGAAGCCGCCGACATCCGGCAAACATCGACCCGTAACGCATTCCTGGCCGCGCATTTCCTCAGCGGCCTCGGCTGGGCCTATTTCGCCACGCTGGGCTGCGGCGGCTGCGTGCTCGACCAGTTCCAGGTTATCAAGGCCGTCATCCTTTTGATGGCGATGGCCGCCACCGCCATCATGGCTTCGTCGCTGCGCGGCGCGCTTCTCGCCACCTTTGCAATTCCCGTCGCCGTCTATGCCTATGTCGGCTCGCATGGCTGGATGCCGGCCGAGCCGATCATGGTGACGCTCTTGGTCGCCGCCCTGCCCTTCTTCGCTTATGTGGCGCACCATCTGCACCGGTCCTCGGTGATGCTGCTGTCGTTCCGCACGGAGAAGGATGCGCTGATCGCCGAACTGGAGACCGCCAAGTCGATGTCCGACGAGGCACGCCGCCGCGCCGAGGAGGCCAACCTCGCCAAGTCGCGTTTTCTCGCCTCGATGAGCCACGAATTGCGCACGCCGCTCAACGCCATCCTTGGTTTCTCCGAGGTGATGGCCAATGAGGTGCTGGGTCCGATGGGCAACGACACCTACAAGACCTATGCAGGCGACGTTCACGATTCCGGCCGCCACCTGCTCGATCTCATCAACGAGATCCTCGACCTGTCGCGCATTGAAGCCGGCCGCTATCAGCTCAACGAGGAGCCGGTGACGCTTCTGGCGGTCGTCGAGGACTGCTGCCACATGATGGAGCTGAGGGCCCGCAACAAGGATATCCGCATCATCGAGGAATTCGAGCGCCAGCTGCCGCGGCTGTTCGCCGACGAGCGCGCCGTGCGCCAGATCACGCTCAACCTGCTCTCCAATGCCGTCAAATTCACGCCAACCGGCGGCGAGGTGCGCGTGCGCGTCGGCTGGACGGCGGGCGGCGGCCAATATGTCTCGATCAGGGACAACGGCCCCGGCATCCCGGCCGACGAGATTCCCGTCGTGCTCTCCGCCTTCGGCCAGGGCTCCATTGCCATCAAGAGCGCCGAGCAGGGCACCGGCCTCGGCCTGCCCATCGTGCAGGGCCTGATGGCCATGCATGGCGGCGAGTTTGAGCTACACTCCAAGCTGCGCGAAGGCACCGAGGCGATCGCCATCTTCCCGCCCACCCGGGTGATGGAAAAGCTGCCGGCGCTGCCGACCAAGATCGCCGCCGCCGGACGGCGCCGCTGAGCCAATAATTTTTCTAGGGTCAAAGCTCAGAATTGATCGTTTGTGCGTGCGCGGTCACGCGCCCATAATTCCTTTCAAGAGACGCAGACAGGTCCCCTCCGGCGCGCATGGGCGCGCCGTTCGTCTCTTCACGACCAACCCGCAAGGAAACCACGAATGACCCGATTTTTGTCGCGCCGGCGGCTACTCGCCGCCGGTTTGCTCGCGGCTCCCATCTACGCTGCCGTCAAGATGAACAACTTCTCCCGAGATGCCCGCGCCGCCCACGGCAAGGAGGGTCGACTGCCGGTGGAAAAGCAGCCGCTGGCCGCGGTGGAGATCCGCCCAGACCTCAATGAAATTTTTGGCAAGGCCGGAACCGTCGGCGCTTTCGTTGCCCTGCAGGGCGACCGGCTGGTGGGCAGCGACCTGCATCTGATCCGCGAACCCCGCCTGCCGGCCTCCAGCTTCAAGGTCGCCCATTCGATCATCGCATTCGAGACCGGCGTCGTATCCGACCCCGACAAGGACATCCTCGCATGGGACGGCGTCGAGCGCAGCTTTCCCGACTGGAACAAGGACCAGACCCTGCGTTCGGCCATCGCCGCCTCCGCAGTGCCCGCCTACCAGCAGATCGCGCGGCGCATCGGCACTGAGCGCATGCAGGCCTATATGGACCTTCTCGACTACGGCAATCGCGACATCGGCGGCGGCATCGACCGGTTCTGGTTGAGCGGACAACTGCGCGTCAGCCCGGTAGAGCAAATTGCCTTCCTGGAGCGCCTGCAACGCCGCGCCCTACCGGTTTCCAGGCGCAGCCAGGATCTGGCGGTCGATGTGATGACCGTCACCAAGGCAGGCGAAGGCGCGATCCGGGTCAAGAGCGGCCTGGTCGGCGTCGATGACAGGAACGGTCTCGACAAGGCAACCGCCGGCTGGCTGATCGGCTTTGCCGGGAAAGGCGGTGTCGAGGTGCCATTCGCGCTTTACCTCGAGGTCCGCGAGGCACGCCACATCGGCGACCGCACGAAACTCGCCATCGAATGCCTGTCGAGGATCGAGGCGGTCTGAAATCCGTCGTAGCGAGTTCTGGCCAGCCGCGTCCCAAGTGGCGCGCCGGCCTTTGCTCAGTTGCGGATCGCCGCCGCCATGCCGGAACTGGTCAACGCCGCCGCCTTGACCAGGCCGGCTGCCAGCGCCGCGCCGTAACCTTCGCCGTGACCGACACCGAGGTCGAGAAGCGGCTTCAGCCCCAGCCGTTCTGCCGCCTTCTTGTGCGCTGGTTCCGGCGAAAGACCGGCAAGCAGGCAATGGTCGAGCGCTGCCGGATTGGCCGCGTGCAGAACCGCCGCCGCAGCGATGGCGGCTAAGCCGTCGAGCAGCACGGGCACCTTTTGGACGCGCGCCGCCAGGATGGCGCCGGCCAGCGCCGCGAACTCGCGCCCGCCGACACGCCGCAAAGCCTCCAACGGGTCCTTGAGGTTCGAGCCGTGAAAAGCCAAAGCCGCATCCACGGCGGCCACTTTTCGCGCCTGCATGGCGGCATCCGCGCCGGATCCCGGTCCGACCCAGTCCGCACCATTGCCACCCAGCACTGCGGCCAGAAGGGCGGCGGCCACGGTCGAATTGCCGACGCCGATGTCGCCGAGACAAAGCAGATCGGTGCCGCCGGCCGTCGCTTCCATGCCGAAGGCCATGGTGGCGGCGCAGCCGCGCTCGTCCAGCGCCGCTTCTTCGGTGATGTCGCCGGTCGGAATATGCAGCGCGAGGTCGAACACCTTGAGGCCGAGATCATAGGCGATGCAGGCCTGGTTCACCGCCGCACCGCCGGCGGCGCACAGTTCCACGGCATTCGCCGTTGCCGCCACCGGGCGTGGCGACACACCCCGGCGCATGATGCCGTGATTGCCGGCGAAGACCGCGACCAGCGGCCGGTTGACCGCCGGCGGCGCCTTGCCGCTCCAGGCGGCCAGCCAGGCCGCGACATCCTCGATGCGGCCGAGCGAACCCGCCGGCTTGTCCGCCTTGGCGAACAGGGCGCGCACACGCTCGCCAGCCGCCGCGTCGGCCGGCGGCAGGTTGGCGATCAGCTCGCGGAAATCGTCGAAGGGCAATGCGCTGGTCATGGCAAGTTCCTGCTTGGGCCGGCCGGCAATAGCCGCCCCGCCCGCCCGGCACAACCGCGCGGCCATGAAAACGACCCGGTTTGGCGTAAAGCGAGAGACTTGCATTGCCACATTCGTTGCACCATGTGGGAGCGTGCCCCTAGGATAATCCCATGACGGCCATCGAATCGCCCTGCATCCTTGTCTGCTCGATCGACATGAAGACCGGCTATTGCTTCGGCTGCGGGCGCACGCGCGACGAAATCTCGGCCTGGCTCGATATGACGCCGGACAAGCGCCGCGCCGTCATGGCGGAACTGCCGGCCCGTCTGGAGACGGTCGAGCGGCGGCCGCGGCGCGAAACCCGGCGCACCCGCATGGCGCGCGAGCGTGGTGAGGCGCTTTGACGGCATGAACCGCGGGCTCATCCTGATCCTCGTCGTCATCGCGGCCGCGGCCGGCCTGCTGATCTACAACGACACCGCCGGCACCACCTTCGGCGTCGGCAACTATGATTTCGGCCGGCTGGTTTGGCTGGGCATCCTCGTCGCCGTCATCGGTGCCGGCCTGCTGCAATCAGGCGGGTCGCTCGGCACCACGGGGCGCAATCTCGGCGCCTGGGCGATCATCGCGCTGGTGCTCGTTGCCGGCTACCAGTACCGCTACGAATTGCAGGATATCGCCAGCCGCGTCACCGCCGGCCTGATCCCCGGCAGCCCGCTGGCGCTGGGCGTGGAAGACGGCCGCGCCACGGTGACGCTGGACAAGGGCGACGGCGGCCATTTCCAGGCGCGCATCCTGGTCAACGGCAAACCGGTGAACACCATCGTCGACACCGGCGCCACCACCACGGTGCTGACCGCCGAGGACGCGCGCGCCGCCGGCATCAACCCGGAAGGATTGAATTACACGGTGCGTGTTTCGACCGCCAACGGCACCGCCAGTGCCGCGGCCGTGCGCACCAACGAACTGGCTTTGGGCAGCATCGTGCGACGCGACATGCCGGTTCTGGTCGCGTCCCCCGGCGCGCTGGAACAGAGCCTGCTCGGCATGAACTTCATCGGCTCGCTGTCGGGCTTCGACATGCGCGGCAACCGCATGATCCTGCGCGACTAAGCACCCTGGGACGTAGACCCGTTACGTCGTAGCCAGATGTGGATTGCGACGCGTTTGAGAGCCGCAAGGTAATTTTCTGCCAGCTTGTCGTATCGGGTTGCGATGCGACGGCTGCCGACCGCCGTTCGGACTTTGACAATGAGGCTGCAAGCCCCAAAAGCTGCTGTTACCCGAGCGAAAAGTAAGGGCGGACAGTGGAGCACCTAAAGCCAGGTCTGGCGGAAATGTTGATCGGGGATTTGCGCCGAGTGGGAGGCAGGCACCCACAGGGTTCGCATCGGCGAAATAAAGGAATGCGGCGCGAGGATCGAGGCCGGATGGACGAGCCGGAATCCGGCGGAACGACAATATCCTAGTGTTTGACGCGTCCGCTAGGCGCCGACCATCCATCCCTGAGGCTGGACGTGAACGACAACACCTTGTTGCTCGACGGGTGGATATTTCATGAAGTGCTTGCGGAACGAGGTCACGAGACCATCGTTCCCGGTGTCTTTACAGAGCTGGTGTATTTGCTTTCCGAGGCGCAGTTCGATCGTGTAACGCGACGCTTTGATCGTCTTCTTTGCAGTGTCGAACATCGCGGACGCGTCATCTGACAGCGACGCAGTGGACCAGAATTCAAATTGGACCTTGAGGTTCTTCCACTCGGGGTGCGCCTTTACAGCAGCGTAGATGACCGGGACATTGTGTTGGAGCCAGTGCGTGAATTCCTTGTTCGGCACGTCTGCGTAGGGATTGTAGCCCTTGCATTCGATGAATGTGACGGACTTATCATCCACGAGGGCAACCACATCGGCTTCTGCTTTTTTCCCTTCTGGCGATTTGAATATCTGGTTCATTTTGACCTGGTGCGAGATCGTCTTCCTGGCGATTTCAGCAGCTAGATATTCGAACAGGGTTCCCCGGAGTTGGACGGACGCACCTTCTATTTTGCCCAGCCTTTTGAAAAGCAGGTCTAGCCCCTCAGGGTTCAGGGCCGTGAACGCCGCCTTGGTCAACACCGAGGAAAGTTGGGCAAGCCCTTCGGCAATCTCATCCCCAAACATATTTCCGGGCGTGGCGGGAACGATGCCGTTCTGCTTAAGCAGGGCAAACGCCTCTTCGGAGTATTTATGTGCAACGAATATCTGCATGCATGGCCCGACGTTCCGAAGGCGCCGAAGCGTCAGGCATTTGTTGATGAACGGGCGAATGCCCTGAACGTCAACCTCCCCGCCAAGATAGACGTCGCAGGCTATAAATCCGGGCTTCATCTTCCCATCCTTGCCCGGTTTCACCATGAAGCTCAAATAAGATGGCGCAGTGAGGTCCCATGCGAATGTACCAACCGTTGGCGCACTGTCCGGCCCGCGCATGGCAACCTTGTCGTAGCTGACGAAGCCTAGTTTCCGCGCCCAATCGCGAACAGCATATAGCAGGAACTCTTCGGTTATCAGGCGGGCGCGCATTTCAGCGGCCATAAAGTCGAAATGGTGTTCGGACTGCACCAGGGATATGCAGGCCCCGAGGCCGGGAACATCCCGTCGTTCCAATAGTCCTGCCTGAATGAGGCGTTGGAGCACCGTTTCCGGCGACAGGTGCTTCGCCTGCTTAAGTGGCGATCCGCTCGCAATTGGAAACTGGGACTCGGGAATGACCCCGCCCCTAAGCCTGATCGCGGCAATGGCGTAGCCATAAGCCGAGTTCGTGTCCTGCAGCGCATCGACCAGATTGCTCCAGTATTCAGGCGAGCCGAATTGCTTCTCTAGGTAAACGTACCGCGCTTTGCGGGGAAAGGTGATGTAGGCTAGCCGCTTCACTTCACCGGAAGCGCGAGAAACACGTTTGCGGGCCGCCGCCGGGGTGAGGCCGAGGTTCTGCACCAGATGGTCGGAGACGGCGCTGGTGAGACAGGGGCCCTGATATCTTATGAAGTTCTCGACCGGATCGACCACGAAGCTCCTCCTTGTCACACAGCGCTATTAATAAATTAAATACATGGCCCCGTCTTCTGTTTTTCGAAAACGGACCTATCCAATTGAATTTGTGAAATAAATCCGAATTTCTTGATCGACGTTCGAAGAACCATGTCACAGTGGAGTGTCGCATAGGCGGAGTTTCCGGACGAATTCCGTCGTTTTAACACTCATCTCAATGCTGTGTTGGCTATGAGATGGGCTAGTCCGTGGCATGGAAAAATCGGGATCTTCGCTTACAACTCATTGAATGACGACATCGGTGACGAAGTCGGCGCGGGAACGCTGTAAGGATGCGTCTGTTAGTTCAGCCAATAGCATGTAAACAGCCTGACCGCTTTCCACCCGACACCGGTCATCTCGCGTTTATAAATTCACGGCCTAGCCTACTCGACACGCGCTGTCGGCGTCAGGCAGCTTCCTCGGCGCCCGCGAAATCGATCGCCGCGAACGCCGCGCGCAACACTTCCCCGCCCGCGCCGGGTTTTGTCGCATCGGTGGACAGGATCTGCCGCCAGCGGCGCGCGCCGGGCAGGCCGTGGAACAGACCGACCATGTGGCGGGTGACATGGCCGAGCCGACCGCCCTGTTCGATGTGGCGCGCGGCATAGGCGGCCATCGTCTCGATCAGCGCCGCGAAATCGACCGGCTCCGGCACAGTCCCGTAGAGCGCGGCGTCGGCGCCGGCCAGTATGCCGGGCGTATGATAGGCGGCGCGGCCGAGCATGACGCCGTCGACATGGCCGAGATGGCGCACCGCCTCGTCGATCGACGGAACACCGCCATTAATGCCGATGAAACGCTGCGGCAGCCGTGCCTTCAGGCGGTAGACGCGGTCATAGTCGAGCGGCGGGATGTCGCGGTTTTCCTTCGGGCTGAGCCCCTGCAGCCAGGCCTTGCGCGCATGCACCCACAAGGCGTCGGCGCCGGCCGCGAACACGCCGTCGGCCAGCGCGTCGAGCGCGACCTCCGGGTCCTGGTCGTCGACGCCGATGCGGCATTTCACCGTCACCGGTATCGCCACCGCCGCTTTCATCGCCGCCACGCAGTTGGCGACCAGCGCCGGCGTCTGCATCAGGCAGGCACCGAACGTGCCGGACTGCACCCGGTCCGAAGGACAGCCGACATTGAGGTTGATCTCGCCATAGCCAAAACCTTCGCCGATGCGTGCCGCCTCGGCGAGCTTTCGCGGGTCCGAACCGCCGAGTTGCAAGGCCACCGGATGCTCGACCGCATCGAAGCCCAGCAGCCGCTCACGCTGGCCATGGATGGCCGCATCCGCCACCACCATTTCGGTGTAGAGCAGCGCATGACGCGTCAGCTGGCGATGGAAGAAGCGGCAATGCCGGTCCGTCCAATCCATCATGGGCGCCACGGCTACTCTATAATATTGATTTTTCAGCATTTTTTCTTTAACATCAGATCATTAGAACCTGCTGAGTGCAGACGAATTTACGCCAGAATACGACCCTTTTCGCCACGTTTCGATCTCTCAGTGCACACGGAGCGCACACGAAAAAATGGCCACCTACACAAAGCTCTCGTCCGGTTCCTGGCGTGTCCAAGTCCGTCGCAAAGGTCGCTACGTCAGCGAGACCTTCCTGCGCCGAGACGACGCACGGCGCTGGGCGACCGAAGCCGAGCGCCAAGTCGATCGCGGTGAGACGCCGACCAAGTCCCGTATCGCGCGCCTGAAAACTTTCGGCGAACTCATCGACCTTCATATCGACGACATGTGCGATGTAGGCAAGTCCCCTCGCCGCTCCAAGGCCGCAACCCTCGATATGCTCCAAAGACATCTGGGGAAGTGCAACATCGCGGCTCTCGATCGCGAACGACTCATTCGTTTTGGTCGCGACCGGGCCACCCAAGGCGCCGGGCCAATGACGCTCGGTATCGACATCGGCTTTGTAAAACTTATCCTGTCTCATGCCGCTGCGGTGCACGGACTGCCCGTCAAGGTCGAACCGGTTGATCTCGCGCGTATCGCCCTAAAGAGGCTTGGCCTCGTTGGGAAAGGCCACCAGCGCGACAGGCGACCGACCCAGGATGAACTCGACAGGCTCATTGCTCACTTCGATGCAAACCCTCGTCAATTGGCACCGGTTAGCCAGATCATACGTTTCGCCGTCGCAACCGCGATGCGCCAGGAGGAAATCTGCAAGGCGCGCTGGTCCGATATGAATACTCGCACGCGGATGCTTCTCATCCGTGACCGGAAAGACCCACGCAACAAGAAAGGCAACAATCAGCGCATACCGCTATTCGCGGCAACCGGATACGATGCGTGGGCCATTGTCGAGGAGCAACGGGCACGGCGCAGCAATGACGACGATCGGATTTTCCCGTTCAATCATCGGTCAGTCGGCACCGCCTTCCGTCGAGGATGCGCTGACCTGGATATCCACGATCTTCATTTTCATGATTTACGACACGAAGGCACGAGCCGCCTTTTCGAGGCCGGATTCACAATTGAACAGGTAGCTCTGGTAACCGGACACAAGGACTGGAAAATGCTGAAACGGTACACGCACCTTAAGCCCGAGGCACTTCACGCAGTGCTGGCGAACCGTGCTGCGTAACGCGATGGTCGCCTCCGTGTTCGACTGCAGTATGGGCCAAAACTTCAAACCAGACTACGAATCTGGGGGTCAGGAGTTCGAATCTCTTCGGGCGCGCCATTTCAGTACAGAACTGCGAACGCCAAAAGCCGCCGATTTTACGCTCGAAGCGGCAACGAGGGTTCTCAGCAGCTCCGACTTCGATCCCGTGATGCGAACCTCGGTGTCTGCGACCTCAACGCGCTGCGCGAAGGCGCGCAGATGATCCCGCCGATAACCGCCGCCTTCGAGGCGCAGCCCGGCGCGGGCGGCGCTGGAGAAGGTCTCGATCATGTCCGGGGTGATCGCCTGATTGCCTGCGCTGTCGAGCGTTGCCTGAATGCGTTCGGCGTCGGCCGTGGCCTGATCCCGAAGCGCCTTGAGGCCGGCGATGCGCTCTTTCAGCGCTGAATCGTCCAGAGCGGCTACGCCGGATTCGATGGCGTCATAGAGCCGGTTGAGCCGCTGGTCGGTCTCGGTGATTCGCCGGTTGAGTTCAGCGAGGTGTTCACGGCGGCGCTCGGCGCGTTCCTGTCGGCGGTCGAGGAGGCTGAAGAGGATAGTTTCCAGACGTTCCGGCTGGAGCAGCCGTTCTTCCAGGTGGCTCGCGATCAGATCGTCAAGTTTGTCCATCGGGATCGATCGTCCCTCGCAGCCAGTCTTGCCCTGACGCGCCTTGGTTGAGCAGGTGTAGTAGCGATACATGCCGCCCGCGCTGCCCTTGCCGGTGCGCAGCGTCATTGCGCCCTCGCATTTGGCGCAGAAGCAGATACCGGTAAGGAGGGTGGGACCGCTCGTGACGCGAGCCGGCACCAGCATGGGGTTGCGGGATTTCAGCTTCGCCTGAACCGCATCGAAGGTCTCGCGGTCGATCAGCGGCGGCACCGCCATGACTGCGACCTCGCTCTCGGGCTTTTTCTCGCGGTTCTTATGCGAGCGGGTGTTGAATCGGTGCTCACCGATATAGGTCGTGCGGGTCAGGATCGAGTGGATTTGTGCGAGGCCCCAGCGTCCACCGTCGCGGGTGAAGATGCGCCGCTCGTTGAGATGGCAGGTGATGGCTTTGACGCCCAACGGACCGGAATTGCCATCGCCTTCGAGGAACAGCCGATAGATCAGCCGCACTGTATCGGCGTGCAGCGGGTCGATCTCCAGTTTCTTCTTGGTCTTCGATCCGCGCTGCTCGGCTGCGATGATGCGATAGCCGATCGGCGGCAGCGCGCCATTCCAGAAGCCTTGCCGCGCATTCTCGTTCATGGCGCGCAGGACGTGCTTGGCGTTCTCCTTGGACTGATACTCGTCGAACAGCGCCATGATCTGGCGCATCATGACGTGCATGGGATCGTCGCCCATCTCCTGCGTGATGGAGACGAGCTTGACGCCATTCTTCGCCAGCTTGCGGACGTAGAACTCAAGCTCGAAGTGGTCGCGGAAGAAACGGCTGAAGGAATGCACCACGACGACATCGAAGGGTGCGGGCTTCGATGTGCCCGCTTCGATCATACGCTGGAATTCGGGGCGGCGGTCGTTGGTGGCGGAGGCGCCGGCTTCCACGAAGGTTTCGATGAGCCGATAGCCGCGCGATGCGCAATAGGCTTCGCCCTGTTTGCGCTGATCGGGGATCGATACGTCGTGTTCGGCCTGCCGCGTGGTGGAGACGCGCAGGTAGAGGGCGGCGCGCTGGGCGACATCGGGACTGTGCATATTCATCGCCTGCCTCCCTTCATTTTGCGGCGCTCGATCAACGGCAACTCCAGGGTCACGCGGTCATACAGCACCGTGGGCACAACTTTCTGACCTTCGCCGGGGTCCATTCGGACAAGGCCATAGTTCGCCATCGTTTTGAGTGTTCGAGACAGACTGGACTTGGCTCGCCCAGTAATTCTTGACAGATCCTCCAGCGATCCGGGCGATTGTTCGTCGATAACGCGCAGCAACTCGCGGTTTCCGCTGGAGAGAATTTGCGCGAAGGATTCGGTGGAGGTGAACCACACCTTCGGATCGTCCGGCGCGGGCTTTTCGTCGCCGCGTGCGATCCGCATGGTGCGAGCCTTTATTTCTTCATAGTCGGCGATTCCGACCTGCAGCGTCTTCATAAAATGTCTCGCTCCTTCAACACCACATCCACCGCCTGCCCGAAGGCGGCTCGAAGAGCGTGTCGAGGGTCGGGTCGTGATCCTCGCTCACGACCTATCGTTAACATCAGATGTTAATGGTGGCAAGTCCGCGTTCGGGGACGTGTTCTCGATGGGGCCGAACAGTCGGTCGAGCACATCGCCGAAGTAGCGCTCGAAGATGTCAACCTCGACCTCTGTGACCGGCACACGCTCGGGCCAGTCGTCGTCGACGCGCCAGGTTCTGGTCGTGTTTCTGGTCGGCGAGTCGCGATGCGCCGCCGGCGCATCACTGTAATAGTCATAGAGATCGTCAGGCAGCGTGCCGGGAACGGGATGCTGGGGACGGCCTTTATGACGACGGACGCGCGATCGGTTCATCATGGCAATATCGCGCGAAGCAAGAATCCAAAGAACAACCCATTTCTACGCCAGACACGGAACTCATCGAGTTTCTGAAGAATGCTGCGTTGAGTTTCAAGGCCATTGTCGCGCCAAACTGCAATTAACGTGCAAGATTTTTGTCATCTCTCCTCGTTTTCGAGGAGAGACATGCAGTCCTAAACTCGCGATTTTCGTTTGTGATTTTCGCGGATTTGATTCTTTGGAGCGTGCATGCTGGTGAAGACGGGGCTGAACAAAGACTGGAGCGGCCGATCGCTAAAGAGCGGACTGAGAACAGTGAAGACAATATCGGTCTTCCATGATCGCAACCGATCGTTCCAGACTGCAGGACCGTCTCATCGAACCGTCCCTGCACCGCGCGCTTGCCTTGCTCGTTAGCTCGGCGCCAGCCTGCGCTACCGGTTCTGACGGAGATCACGCCATCGATTTTATCCGTTGCTCGGTGACCGTAGCCGCCGGTGTGAGTCCGACAAGAGGTGCTGATGACGCAGCGCAGGCCGTCCACGGCCGCCGGCATCGTCGGATGTCCGCCGCTGGCGACGCGACGGCTGGTGCTGCCCTGCCTGCTCGACGGGCGCTGGGACGGACCGAACCTTGCCCGCGGCGCCAACGATGCCGACGCCATTGTGACCGCACTGCCGCATTGGGAGCACGATGGTGAGGCGTCGCCCCTGCAAGTGGTCGGAGGAAGCCGACGCCCTGCACTGCCGGCAGTGCCGCCTTCTGGGCACACGCATCCCGCTCGCCTCGTTGATCCAGGCTGTCGCCGTCGGCGAGCATTTGAACTTCCGGCATGCGGCCACCGCGCTCGGCGTCAGCCAGTCGTCGGTGAGCGAGCGCATCCGTGCATTGGAAGAGACGCTCGGCGTCCGTCTGTTCGAGCGACGGCATCGTGGCGTCCAGCCGACCGAAGCTGGACGCTTCTTTCTGGCGCAGGTCGCCGATGGAATAGACCAGCTTGCCTATGCGGTGAAGACAGCCGGGATGATTGGCACCGGCGAACTCGGCCGCGTGCGGCTCGCCGTGCCGACGACGATCGCCGCCGGATTCCTGGCCGATCTTCTCCATTGTTACCGTCAGCAGTGGCCGGGCGTTGAACTGGAGCTATTCGACGGACGTGCCAAGGACGCGATCCTGCGGGTGCGCGAAGGCAGCCTGGACGTTGCATTCGTCGCTGCGATCACCGACGTCCCGGATTGCCACTGCCGGGCGCTTTGGACGGAACCCCTGTTCATCGCGGTGTCGACACGCGATCTCCGCGCCAGCGGCGACGCGCTGCATTGGTGCGACCTGAAGGATGATTTATTTCTGGTGCGCTACAACGGAACCGGACCACAGGTGCATGATCATGTCTTGCGCCGCTTTGAAGAACGTGGCCTGCAACCGCGCGTGCAACGCTGCAACGTCGACCGCTGCTTGCTCCTCTCGATGGTGGCGGGCGATTACGGAATAACCCTTTGCAGCGAAGCAACAGCGCAAGCCGCCTTTCCTGGCGTCACTTTCTTGCCGCTGCGCGACGAACCGGAGCCGCTAAGGTTCAGCGCCATTTGGTCGCCGCACAATTCCAGCAAAGCGCTTCGCGGCCTACTGGATCTCGCCCGGAGTCGGGCCACGATCTAGCGCGAAGCGCGGCGCGCCTTTGCAAATCCCCGGTCGGACGTGATGAATCGCTCCAGCATCGGCACGATCAGCTTCATGGGGTCTGTGACAGGCTGGCCAGTCTCACGGGCGAGTGCTTCCGCATAGGCCGTGAGATCCCGATGAAGAGAAGCAGGCAGTTCCACCGCCGCCTTTACAGGTTTCTCATCCACGATCGGCCCAAGCTTCAATTTTGCCATGTCAGCCTCCGTAGGATTCGAGAACGAGATCGCGCGTGACGATGACGCGGACCGGGAAGCCCGGCCGGATGGTCAGGGTCGGCGCGATGTTGAGCTGGCGCTGAACGATCTGCTGACCCGTCTGGTTGATGCTGTCCGAAGCCCCGCGTCGTAGAGCGCGAACGATGTCGCTCTCCTGGCCCGATGAACCGGCCTGCGCGCCGACGCTCAAGATGGTGGAGAGCGCGGCGGCCTTGAACAGTTCGCCCCAATGATAATCGACACCATCCTCGAGGCCGGCGTATCCCTCGCCGTCGGCGCCAGGCTGACGCTCCAGAACGATGGAGCGGCCATTGGGGAAGATCAGCCGGTTCCAGACGAGGAGTATGCGCCGCTGACCGAAGCCGACGCCGCTGTCATATTGACCGATGACGCGCGTGCCCTGGGGCACAAGCAATATCTTGCCCGTCGGACTGTCATAGACGTTTTCCGTCACCTGCGCGGTGATCTGGCCGGGAAGATCGGAGCGGATGCCGGTGATGAGCGCGGCGGCGATGACGGCGCCGGCCTGCAGGACGTTCTTCGACGCCGGCGCGGCCACCCGATCCGGCGCGACAGTGCGCTTGTCGGGCGCCTGGTTGAGGAAGGCGAGCTGGCGATCCTGCGCGGATGGCGTCGCTGGCTGCGGCGCGAGGCCGAGGCTGGCGAGATCGGCCGGCGGCGTGGCGGTCGCGGTGGGCTGTGCCGAGGCCCCAGCACTGGCGGGCCGAGTCTCGGTCGAGGCGAACAACCGTGCGGTCCGCGCCGCCTCCAGCTCCTGCGCCCGGCGCTGCTCCTCGGGGGTCGGTCCCACCGGGCCTGATGCTGGCGCGCTGATCGGCGGGACTGTAGCGCCATTCTGCGCATTCAGGATCGGGCGGCCGAGATCGCCGGGGAGCGGCGGGCCGAGCTTTGGGACGCCGGAATAATCCTTCGGCAAGCCAGCGAGCCCGTCCGGGGTCGAGCGATTGTCGGTCGAATACAGTTCCTGTCCCTGGCCCTGGTGACGGGTCTGAAGCGCATAGATCAGCGCGCCGCCAACACCGAGGCTGGCAGCGAGACCGAGACCGGCCAGCACCTTGCGGGACAGGCGGGTCACACGCGGCGGCTCGGCGCGCAGGCGCATCGTCACAGCCGGCTCGCCGGTGAGCGGCCGGGTGTCATCATCGTCGGCCGGCTGAGGCTGGGGCGTCGAACCCGGCGCCCGACCTTCTTCCTTTTCGGGATCGCGTTCGTCGCTCACGATGCCGGCCTCCCGTCGGTGCGGGAGATGCGGACGCGCTTCTGGTCTTTGCCCGCACCGAACCGCAGCTCGGCGGCGGCGAACAGCCGGTCGACGATCATGTAGTTTCCGCGTACCCGGTAGTTCACCAGTTCGGATGTGTCGCCCTCCGGCCCGACAACGAACAGCGGTGGCATCTCGCCCTGACCGATGCCGCGCGGAAATTCGATGAACACTTGGCGACCGTCATCGAAGGCGCGTAGCGGTCGCCATGGCGCACGATCGCCTGTCACTTCGTAGCGGAAATTGACACGGGCGAGATCAATGCCGCCCGACACCGGCTGCGCGGCCTCCGCCTGCTGGTTCTGGCGGCGCAGCGCGATGAGCTGGTCCTGTGGATATTGCCAGGACACCGACGCCATGTAGGTCGCGGGCGTCGCGCGCAGCTCCATGTGATAGGTGCGCCTGTCGGTGTTGATGACGAGATTGGTCATCAGCTCGGCGCGGGTTGGCTTCACGAGGATATGGATCTGCTTGGCGGTGCCCACGCCGCTCTCGGTGTCGCCGATGATCCAGCGCACGGTGTCGCCGGCGGCGACGGGACCGGAGCCGACGAGCTGCTCGCCGGGCTGAAGCGCGATGTCGGTGATCTGCCCCGGCGAGGCATAGACCTGATAGAGCGCGCCATCGACGAAGGGATAGACCTGCATCGAGTTGATGAAGCCGTTGCGGACGGGTTGGACGCGTGCGGCGGCGTTGGCCTGATTGACGCGCGCGGCGGGATCGACCGGCTCCGGCTCGGGCTTCCCGTCCTTGCCGACTGGCTTCAACTGACCGGGCAGCGGGAGCGGTTTCGGCAACTCTACGACCTGCACGGGTTTCGGCGGATCGGCGGCGATGACGGCGGGCGCGGCATCGTCATAGGAAATTTCGGGCGGTGGCGTATGGGTGGCGCAGCCGGCGAGCGCCGATGTGCAAAGTAGGAGAAGCGGCAAGCCGGATTTACGGAAACCCGGCATGGCGCGGCTGAGGAAAGCCGGACGCCCCGCACTCCAGGGGGCGGCTTTGCGGAGTGCTGGTGTCATTGTCCAAGCTCCTTCGACCAGTTGATGGCGTTGATGTAGATTCCGAGGGGATTCTTCCGCAGCGTGTCGGCATCGCGCGGGGGCTGCACAACGACGGTGAGGATGGCGGACCAGCGCTCGGTGGAAGCCAGCGAGCCGTCCTGATAGCGGCGCTCGATCCAAGCGATGCGGAAGCTCGACGGCGAGGCGCGGATGACCGACGATACCTCGATCGCGATTTGCTGCTTGCCGACCTTGGTGAAGGGGTCGTTGGCGCGCGCATAGTCATTGAGCGCCAGCGCGCCGCCCTGGGTCGTGAAGTCGTAGGCGCGCAGCCAGTTCTGCCGCACGATGATGGCGTCGGACGGGATCGAGCGGACCTGCTCGATGAAGCGCGCGAGATAGAAGGCGATCTGCGGATCGTTCGGCTGATAGTCGGCGGTCGCCGGCGCGACGGCCTGCGCCTGGCCGAGCCGATCGACCTGCACCACCCAGGGCACAATCGAGCCATTGGCGGACTGCCAGACCAGCGCCGCCGAAAGACCGGCCGCGAGTACCAATGAGCCGAAGGCCATGTAGCGCCAGTTGCGAGCCTGGACGCGGGCTGAGCCGATCCGGTCGTCCCAGACCTGCGCGGCGCGCTGATAAGGCGTCTCGGGCTGAGGGGATTTGCCGTAGTGGGTGGATGGTCGTTTGAACATTGTCAGTCGCTTTCGGAGAGGTTGACGGAGGAGCCGCCGCCATGGCTGTCGCCGCTGCGCACGGCGTGGGCGGCCGCGGAGGCGCCGTGGGACATTTGCTGGGAGCGTTTCATGCGCTTCGCCCAGGCTGGCGGGCCGTCGCTGGTGGAAGATGCGGCTCCCGGAGATGCGGTCTCTGCAGCGGTTGCCGTCGTTGCCCCGGGTGCGCCCGTGGCGATCTCCGTCGCGGCCTGGCCACCGGCCTGATAGCTCTGCTTCAGGCTGTCGGCGGCGCGGCCGGCCGCGCGCTTCAACGGTGAGACGGCCGCCCTCGCGCCGGTGCTCGCAACATTGCCCAGGCCAGAGGCGACGCCCGATGCGCCCGATTGTCCGGCCGCGCCGAGGCTGTAGGCGGTGGAGGCGCCGCCCGCGAGGGCTGCGCCTCCACGAGCCGCGGCGGCAGCACCGCCAGCTAGCGCAGCGCCACCCGAGGCGACTGCGCCGGCGGCGGCCGCACCTGCGGCGACCATGCCGCCGGCGGCAAGACCAGTGCCAATGGCCGCGCCGGCGCCGAGCTGCGGACCACCCGAAATCAGGCCGTTGGCGATGCCGGGGCCGAAAATGCCGAGACCGAGCAGCGAAAGCGCGGCGAGCACGATCGCCATGGCGTCGTCGATTGATGGCGTGTTGCCTCCGAACCCGGAGGTAAATTCGGAAAAGAGCGTCGATCCGATGCCGATGATGACAGCGAGCACCAGCACCTTGATGCCGGAGGAGATGACGTTGCCCAGCACGCGCTCGGCCATGAAGGCGGATTTGCCGAACAGGCCGAAGGGAATGAGGACGAAGCCGGCCAGCGTCGTCAGCTTGAACTCGATCAGGGTGACAAAGAGCTGGATCGCGAGGATGAAGAACGCCAGCAGCACCAGCGCCCATGCGAAAAACATGCAGGCGATCTGGATGAAGTTCTCGAAGAACGACCAGTAGCCCATCAGGTTGGAGATGGAGTCGAGCAGCGGGCGGCCGGCATCGAGGCCGGTCTGTGCCACCTTGCCCGGGCGCATGAGATCGCTGACGGCAAAGCCGGTGCCCGACGCTTTCAGGCCGAGACCCGCGAAGCTCTCGAAGATGATACGGGCGAGATTGTTCCAGTTGGAGATCAGGTAGGCGAAGACGCCGACGAAGAGGGTCTTCTTGACGAGGCGCGCCATGATGTCGTCGTCGGCGCCCCACGACCAGAAGAGCGCGGCGAGCGTCACGTCGATGACGATGAGCGTGGTGGCGATGAAGCCCACCTCGCCGCCGAGCAGCCCGAATCCGCCGTCGATGTAGCGTGTGAAGACCTCGAGGAAATGGTCGATGACGCCGGTGCCGCCCATGTCAGCGGATCTCCGGCCGGGCGGGATCAGCCAGATCCGCCGGCGCACTCCGAAACAACGTCGTCGGCGCAACCGGTGTCGGTAAGGATGTCTGGGCTGGTTGCCCGAGGAAGCGGCGACGGTTCTCGGCCCATGCTTTCAGGCAGCCGGGATCGCTCGTGCCAGCCTCGCCGATCTCGGAACAGCGAAGCAATTCGGCGGCGAGAGGATCTTGTGCGGCGACGGGACGGCCCTGCGTCGCGAGGGCGTCCGGCGAAACGTCCTTGCGGTTCATCTCGATCGCGGTCGCCGTGATGGCGACCGCGACGAAGACGATGGCGCCGACGCGCGCGAGGGTCTTGCCGTCCATCACGCCAGCCTCAGTTGCCGCTGCTCGGGAACATGCGCGCATTGCCGGGCTGGTAGCCTGAGCCCGGCGTCAGGAAGCGTCGGCGTTGCTCGCGACCCTGTTCGGCAGCGGTGGCCTGCTCGGCCGACTGCAATGCCTGTGCCCGACCGTTGGCCGCGACGACGGCAGTGAGATCGGCGAGCTGCTGGGCCTGAAGCGCGAGAAGCTGGTTGCCGGCCTGCGTCGCCTGAAGCGCGCCGGTTGCGCCCTGGCTCTGGCCGACCAGCGCCGACATCTGGGCGCGGTTGGTGTCGATGTTGCCGACGACGCCGGCCTGCACGCGCATGGCATCCTGCAGGCCGCCGACCGTGTTCTGCCAGCGCGAGCGAGCATCGGTGATGAGCTGCTGATCCGTCGCCGACATCGAGACGTTGCCGTATTTCTGCTGGAACGCCCGGTCGATCTGCTGGACGTCATAGGCGATGTTCTGGGCCTGCTGGAGGAGCTGTTGCGTCCGCTGAACCGACTGCTGAAGCTGTTGGAGCGATGAGTACGGCAGGCTCGCAAGGTTGCGCGCCTGGTTGATCAGCATCTGCGCTTCGTTCTGAAGTGAGGTGATCTGGTTGGTGATCTGCTGGAGCGATCGCGCTGCCGTCAGCACATTTTGTGCATAGTTCGAGGGATCGAACACGATGATCGCGTGAGCTGGCGTCGCCAGCATCGGCGTGAGCGCGACGGGAGCGATCAGCAGCGCGGCAGCGAACCGCGCTGCGCGGGAATTGCGCAGTTTCATTGGGACGTCTCCTTGTTGATGAGCGTGGGGATGAGGTCAGCCGCCCAGCCGACCTCACGGTGATCGAGCCAGGCGGCGAGGAAGCCGTCGCGTCCATGTTCGGCGACGATGCGGGCGATGGCCGCCTGGTCGGTCTTCGACGACGCGGCGCAGAGCGCGAGCGCCACATCGGACAAGCCGAGTTCGAACAGCCGATTGCCGCGACGGGACTGGCAGTAATAGTCGCGCTTCGGCATTGCCCGCGCGATGATCTCGATCTGGCGGTCATTGAGGCCGAAGCGCCGGTAGATCGCGGTGATCTGCGGCTCGATCGCGCGCTCATTCGGCAGCAGAAGCCGGGTCTGGCAGCTCTCGATGATGGCGGGCGCGATCGCCGAGCCGTCGATGTCCGACAGGCTTTGCGTGGCGAAGATGACGCTGGCGTTTTTCTTGCGCAGCGTCTTCAGCCACTCACGGAGCTGGCCGGCGAAGCCGTCATCGTCCAGCGCCAGCCAGCCCTCATCGATGATGAGGAGGGTCGGCGAGCCGTCGAGCCGGTCTTCGATGCGATGGAAGAGATAGGAAAGGACCGCGGGCGCCGCGTCGGTGCCGATCAACCCTTCGGTCTCGAACGCCTGAACAAAGGCCGATCCGAGATGCTCGCGCTCGGCGTCGAGCAACCGGCCGTAGGGACCGCCGACGCAATAGGGCCGGAGCGCCTGCTTGAGATCATTCGACTGGAGCAGCACGACCAGGCCGGTGATGGTACGTTCCTCTATGGGCGCCGACGCCAACGAGGTCAGCGCCGTCCAGATGTGCTCCTTCGCCTCGGGCGTGATCGCGACACCCTCGCGAGTCAGGATCGACACGATCCAGTCACCCGCCCAGGCGCGCTCGGGCACGTCGTGAATGCGGGCGAGCGGTTGAAGGCTGACGCTGTCGACGGCGCCATCGCTGAGATCGCCACCAAGATCGTGCCAGTCGCCGCCCATGCCGAGCGCCGCCGCCCGGATCGAGCCGCCGAAGTCGAAGGCGAAGACCTGGGCGCGGGCATAGCGTCGGAACTGGAGCGCCATCAGCGCCAGCAGCACGGACTTGCCTGCGCCGGTCGGGCCGACGATCAGCGTGTGGCCGACGTCGCCGACATGAAGCGAAAGCCGGAACGGGGTCGAGCCTTCGGTCTTGCCGAAGAGCAGTGGGGGCGCTGCAAAATGCTCGTCCCGCACCTCGCCCGCCCACACCGCAGACAGCGGGATCATGTGGGCGAGATTGAGCGTGGAGATCGGAGGTTGGCGGACGTTCGCATAGACGTGGCCGGGCAGTGATCCGAGCCAGGCGTCCACCGCGTTGATGGTCTCGGCCATCGCGGTGAAGTCGCGGCCCTGGATGACCTTCTCGACTAGCCGCAACTTCTCGTCGGCTATGCGCGGATCGTCATCACACACCGTCACCGTCGCGGTGATATAGGCCATGCCGGCATAGTCAGCGCCGAGTTCCTGGAGCGCGAGATCGGCATCAGCCGCCTTGTTCGCGGCATCGGTGTCCACGAGGACGGATGCCTCGTTGGTCATCACCTCCTTGAGGATCGCGGCGATCGACTTGCGCTTGGCGAACCATTGCCGCCGGATCTTGGTCAGCAGCTTGGTCGCGTCGGTCTTGTCGAGCAGGATCGCGCGCGTCGACCAGCGATACGGAAATGCGAGACGGTTCAGCTCGTCGAGCAGGCCTGGCGTCGTCGCCGTTGGAAAGCCTGTGACGGTGAGGATGCGCAGATGCGAGGCGCCAAGGCGCGGTTCGAGCCCGCCGGTCAGCGGCTGGTCGGCGAGAAGCGCGTCGAGATAGATCGGCGTCTCGGGCACGCGGACACGGTGCCGTTTGGTCGAGACGCAGCCGTGGAGATAGGTGAGCGTCTCCGCGTCATCGAGCCAGCGGCATTCCGGCATGAAGGCTTCGACCAAGCGCAGAATGCGATCGGTGCGATCGGCAAAGCCGGTGATCACCTCGTTGGGGTCGAGGCCCGACTTCTCCCGTCCCTCATAGAGCCAGGATTCGGCGCGCGCGGCGTCTTCCGCCGGCGGCAGATAGGTGAAGGTCAGGAAATAGCTCGACTCGAAATGCGCGCCGGCCTCCTCGAAATCCGCCCTGCGCTCGGCATCGACCAGCGCGGAGGCAGCGTCGGGAAAGCGGCTGTCGGGATAGAGGTTCGAAGGGTGGCGTTGGGCTTCGACGAAGATCGCCCAGCCGGAGCCGAGGCGACGGAAGGCGTTGTTGAGGCGGCCGGCGACGGCGACCAGCTCGGCCGGGACGGCGCTGTCGAGGTCGGGGCCGCGAAACCGCGCGGTGCGCTGAAAGCTGCCGTCCTTGTTGAGGACGATGCCGGCGCCAACCAGCGCGACCCAGGGCAGGAAGTCAGCGAGCCGGCTGTTGCGGTTACGATATTCGGCGAGGTTCATCATCGGCGCGCTCCCCGTCAGACCGAGAGGTGCGCGGGGACGCGCAGATGGCGGCGCACCACGTCGACGAAGAGCGGATCGCGCTTCGCGGCCCACACCGCCGCGACATGGCCGATCGCCCAGATGGCGATGCCGACCAACCAGAGGCGAAGGCCGAGGCCAACGGCGCCAGCGAGCGTCCCGTTCATGATGGCGATGGCGCGCGGCGCGCCGCCGAGCAGGATCGGCTCGGTCAGCGCCCGGTGAACGGGAGCCGTGTAGCCTGGGACATCGCCGCCCTGTTCGACACCGCCCGTCATCAGACGAGCGCTCCGCCGCCGAACGAGAAGAACGACAGGAAGAAGCTCGACGCCGCGAAGGCGATCGACAGGCCGAAGACGATCTGGATCAGCCGGCGGAAGCCGCCTGATGTGTCGCCGAAGGCGAGCGTCAGGCCGGTGACGATAATGATGATCACCGCGATGATCTTGGCGACCGGGCCTTCGATCGACTGCAGGATCTGTTGCAGCGGCTGCTCCCACGGCATTGACGAGCCGGAGGCATGGGCGGGCGCGGCCATCATCACAGACAGCGTGGCGACGGACACGGTCATGGCGAGACGGCGGCGGACTTGAGTCCGGCACATTGAGCGCAGGCGTTGGATCACAGGCGTTCTCCTTCAGGGCTTGGGGTGAGCGAGGTCGGGCCGCCGGTGCCCTCGATGACGGCCGGCGCGACGCGGTAATCGCCATCGAGGCCGAGGCCCTTGACGCGTGCGAGCTCGGAGAGCCGGCGCGCCGAGCCGCGGCCGGAGAGGACGGCAACGATGTCGATCGTCTCGGCGATCAGCGCGCGCGGGACGGTGACGACGGCCTCCTGGATGAGCTGTTCCATTCGGCGCAGCGCACCGATCGCGCTGCCGGCATGGATCGTGCCGACGCCGCCGGGATGGCCGGTGCCCCAGGCCTTGAGCAGTTCCAGGGCTTCGGCGCCGCGCACCTCGCCGATCGGAATACGATCGGGGCGAAGACGCAGCGAAGAGCGAACGAGATCGGAGAGAGAGGCGACGCCGTCTTTCGTGCGCATCGCCACGAGGTTCGGCGCGGCGCATTGCAGTTCGCGCGTATCTTCGATGATGACGACGCGATCGTCGGTCTTCGCGACCTCTGCGAGCAATGCGTTGGTCAGCGTGGTCTTGCCGGTGGACGTACCGCCGGCGACCAGAATGTTCGCGCGCGCAGCGACGCCTTCGCGTAACGTCTCGGCCTGCGCTGTCGACATGATGCCCGCTGCGACATAGTCGTCGAGGGTGAACACTGCGACGGCGGGCTTGCGGATCGCGAAGGCTGGAGCCGCGACCACAGGCGGAAGAAGACCCTCGAACCTTTCCCCGGTCTCGGGGAGTTCGGCGGAGACACGCGGCGCGCCGGCATGGACTTCGGCACCGACGTGATGGGCGACCAGGCGGACGATGCGCTCGCCGTCGGCTGCCGGCAGCTTACGGCCGGTATCCTCAAGCCCGCTGGAGAGACGGTCGATCCAGAGCCGCCCGTCGGGATTCAGCATCACTTCGACAATGGACGGGTCTTCCAGGAAGCCAGCGATGGCAGGTCCGAACGCCGTGCGCAGCATGCGCGCGCCCCGCTGGATCGCCTCGGATTGCTGGTGCGTGGTCGTCATCTTGTCCCCGTGCTGGCGGGGACGCGGCATGCAGTCCCCTGACGGGGATGATTAAAAGAGCCGGAAATCGGGTCGGTTCAACAAGTATCTCGATGCGTGCGGCCATGGCGAAGAAAAGGCGGCAATCGGCGGAGTTGAATATTCAGCCTGGATCGCCGTTTGTCTTGAAGAGCGCATGGTCTGCGCCGTCGCGCAGCGAGTCGACATCGCGCGAAAGCTCTTTCAGGAACCTGTCGCCGGTCGCCAATCGCCGACCGAGCGATTGCATGAAGCCTTCGAAGCGTTCCGTTCCTTTCGCGCGCGCCGAGGCTTGCGCGCTTTCGGGCAATGGCGGCGTGATAGTGAGCCAAAAGCGGATGAACAGCGAGACGGTCTCGCCCAGGATGGCGATATCCTCGTCGAGCCCATCGATCTGGCGGCCGAGCTTGTCCATGCGGCGTGCGAACACGGCCTCGAGCCGTTCGGAGGCGTCGGCCGAGAGGAAGGACGCGACGGCTGCTTCGATCACCGCGGATTTGGAGACATTGCGCCGGAGCGCCAGCGCCTCGACCTGCTTCAGTAGGCCGGGGTCGAAATAGACGTTCATGCGGGTCTTGGCCTGCACCGGCATCTCCTACAATTCGATGCCGTCGGCCGGGTCCATCGTCGCCTGCCGGGCGACGATGCGAATACGCTGGCGCAGCGCTCGCGCCTTGGCGGCGTCCACGTCGGGCTCATCGTCCAAAAGATCAAACTCCTGCTCGGGCGGCCGCGCGGCCGGGACGATCTCTTCATGCTCGGGCAATTCCGGCTCGCGGCGGATGCCGGCATTGGCCGGATCGCCATCGGCGCCGTCGCTTGTTGTGGTTGCCGCCGCTGCGGCCGATGGCGCGATCACACGCGCCGACCATTCATCCGTCATCGTCGCTGCGGCTCGCGGCGCGATAAGATCGGGCGGCGGCAGGATGCGCTCCTTGAAGCGCGCATCCTCGAAATAGCGCGCCTTCTTCGCCCGGATCGGCGGCGTGCCCGCCACCATGACGATCTCGTCGCTGGGCGGAAGCTGCATGATCTCGCCGGGCGTCAGGAGCGGCCGCGCCGTCTCCTGGCGCGACACCATGAGGTGCCCGAGCCACGGCGCCAGCCGATGGCCGGCATAGTTAGTGGAATCGCGCAGCTCCGTCGCGGTGCCGAGCGAATCCGACACACGCTTGGCGGTGCGCTCGTCATTGGCGGCGAAGGCGACGCGCACATGGCAATTGTCGAGGATCGAATTGTTCGACCCATAGGCGCGCTCGATCTGGTTGAGGCTCTGCGCGATCAGGAAACTCTTGAGACCGTAGCCGGCCATGAAGGCCAAGGCGGACTCAAAAAAGTCCAATCGGCCGAGCGCGGGAAACTCGTCGAGCATGAGCAGCAGGCGATGGCGTTTGTTCGACGCCTTCAATTCCTCGGTGAGCCGCCGGCCGATCTGGTTGAGGATCAGGCGGATCAGGGGCTTGGTGCGGTTGATGTCGGACGGCGGCACGACGAGGTAGAGGGTGACCGGCCGCCGGTCCCCGACCAGATCGGCGATGCGCCAGTCGCAGCGCGCCGTCACCTTCGCCACGACCGGATCGCGATAGAGGCCAAGGAAGCTCATGGCGGTCGACAGCACGCCGGATCGCTCGTTCTCTGATTTGTTGAGCAGCTCGCGCGCGGCGGAAGCAACGACGGGATGGACGCCCGCTTCGCCCAGATGCGGCGCCGACATCATCGCGCGCAGCGTCGCTTCGACTGGCCGGCGCGGATCGGAGAGGAAGTTGGCGACGCCCGCCAGCGTCTTGTCGGGCTCGGCATAGAGGACGTGCAGGATCGCGCCGACCAGCAGGCTGTGGCTTGTCTTCTCCCAATGGTTGCGCTTGTCGAGGCTGCCTTCGGGATCGACCAGGATGTCGGCGATGTTCTGGACGTCGCGCACCTCCCATTCGCCGCGCCGGACTTCCAGCAACGGATTGTAGGCGGACGATTGTGCATTGGTCGGATCGAACAGCAGCACGCGGCCATGCTTGGCGCGGAAGCCGGCGGTCAGGGTCCAGTTCTCGCCCTTGATGTCGTGGACGATGCAGCTTCCCGGCCAGGTAAGCAGCGTCGGCACAACGAGCCCGACACCCTTGCCACTCCGCGTCGGGGCGAAGCACAGCACATGTTCGGGGCCGTCATGGCGCAGATAATCCTGGATGTGCCGGCCGAGCACGACGCCATCGGGACCAAGCAGGCCGACGGCGCGGA
The DNA here is from genome assembly GCF_008727715.1 of Mesorhizobium terrae. Classification (GTDB taxonomy): domain Bacteria; phylum Pseudomonadota; class Alphaproteobacteria; order Rhizobiales; family Rhizobiaceae; genus Mesorhizobium; species Mesorhizobium terrae. Next base: position 4,255,644 of record NZ_CP044218.1, on the reverse strand, counting down.
TTTCCCGGTCGTCGGCCCAGCGGGCGGAGCCGTAGGTCGCCACATTGCGCGCCTCGCGCGCCCGGATGAGCGACATGAAGATGGCGACGGCGATGGCGATGAAGCTGCCGGATACGGCGATCGCCGCTCCCTCCAGGAAGATGGATGGCGCATAGGCGTCGAACGAAAACCACCACCAGAAAAAAGCCGGTGGAGAATAGACCGGCCAGCCCGCCAGTTTGAACCATGGGGCGCCAAGCTGCGCCTGAAAGCCGAGCCGCCATGCGGTCCATTGCGTCGCCGCCCATGTCGTCAACAGCACAACGGTCAGGACAACGGCGATCTGACCCCAGAGTATTCGGCCTCCACGCATACAGGCTCCAATCGGCAAAAGAGATGGAGCCGATCAGAGAATAGGCGTTTTCGCGAGACTCAACAGAAAAGACATATCGGCGTGCCGCCGGATACCATGGCGTAGAAATCGGATGGTTCGCTTAGTGCCGTGTCTTGCCCTGAGCCTCTTGCGTCGCCTCCGCGACGGCCTGCTGGAGAATGCGGCGGTAGCCCTGCTTGGTCATCCATTGCGCGCGGGCGAGATGGCTTTCCCAGCAGGCCCTTGTGCGGTCTTCCTCGGCGACCGGATCGCGGTGCAGCACGATCCGCGCCACCTCGGACCAGTCCGCTCCGTCCGTCTGCGCATCCAGCAAACGCAGATAGGTCACATAATGCTCTTCGTCATAAGTCGTGATCTCGGGGCCGCTCGGGGCCTCGTCATCGACATCGGGATCAAGCTTGGGTCTGACGCGCATCGAACGCCCTCCCTTCAGGGCCAACAGCACCAAAAATCCTGAACTGGGATAATCCCATATCAGGATTACCGAAATGGCCTCCCTTCATCAATGGAGCGCCGTTCCGAATGCAGAAGTCCTTGCGCACATCCCGACAGCAGCGTCTCCTGTCCCTGCTCGTCGAAGCACGCAAGGCGAAAGGTATGACCCAGGCCGAAATTGCCGCAGCGCTCGGCAGGCCGCAATCCTTTGTCGCCAAATATGAGAACGATGAGCGACGGATTGATGTCATCGAGTTCGTCGATATTGCTGCGGCGCTGGGCGTTTCGGCTGCCGAAATCCTGAAAGAGATCGAATCGACCGCAGAGGCCCCCAAACGAACCGGCGGGCGAAAATCCCAACCCCTCCGCTAGCGGCCGATCAGGGCGCGAACGTCCTTGAGGAGCACAAACAGGTGCATCGGATCGCTGGGCGACGCGATGAAATCGAAATGTTCGTAGAAGGCTCGCGCCTCCTCATCCTTGGCATGGACGGCAAAAGCGCGCAGGCCCGCGATTTCGGCGGCGGCGAGCGTGCGGCCGAGCGCATCCTTGAGCAGGCCGGAGCCGATCCCCTTGCCTGACCAGGCGCTGGCCACCGCGAGGCGTGCGAGGATCATCAGGGGAACCGGATGACGGGCGACGCCCTTCTGCAACCGCCCGGGCGCATCGTCATAGGCCACGTCGCCATAGGTCAGGGTGTAATAGCCGACCACCTCATCGTCCGAGAGGGCGAGATAGGTCTGCGCGCTGTTGGAAAGCTGGCTTTGCAGGGCGAAGCGGATCAGGAAGCGGTTGAGCGGCTCCTTGCCGCAATCGAACCCCTCGACGCGATGCTCGCGCCGCAGCTTCTCGATACGGAGCGCCACGGGGCTATTCGCCGGGATGCTCGAACAGGCCGGGCTCGTTCAGGAGCCGCTTCAGCCTCGGCAACGGACGGGGCGGTGCATCGAGCGCGGCGAGGAAGGCTTGCCAGCGCTCCGCGTCCAGCCCGAAATGCTGGCGGTCCGGCAAGGTCTCTTGGGCACGGATGAGCGCGCTTTCCAGCACGAACTCGCTGACCGACCGTCGCTCGGCTTGGGCCGCGGCGTTCAGCACGCGCTTGGCCTCCGGCGTCAGCCGCAGGTCGAGTTTCTCGGATCGGGTTGCATTGGCCATGGTGACGCCTCCTGATCGACTATATAGCATGTTCGGCCTCCTTTGTCATGACATTGTCGGGCATTATGGCGGTCATAGCCCGAGTTCCCGCTGTTTCCCGAGCTGCCAGGATACCGATCCGCCCTGGACCACGCCGATAACCTCGCGGCCGCGCTGGCGCTCGATGACCGGCCGCCAGGGGACTAGGGTGAACTCATGGCTCTTCTCGACGATGGCAAATCTGCCGCTCGCGAGCTGGACGGTGCCGGTGAATGTGCCGCTCACGGTCTCGCCGTCTCCGGAGGCGCGGAACGGCATGGGCTTTGACACCGCCAGCTCGGCGCCGGCGCGCGCGACCTCACGCTCGCGCAGCGTGGCAAGCAGATTGCGGCGATAGAACACCCGGCCGGTCGGCTGGCGGGTGGCATCACCCTGGTCGATCAGATGTTCGCGGCGGCGGTCCATCGCCTGGGCGACGGCCTGTCCGAAGCCAGCCGGCGCCAGATCGGACGCCTCGCCTGCGATCAGCCGGCGGTCGAGCCAGGTGGCGCCGTCCGCCCCGATCTGGCTTTCCAGATCGAAGGCCGAGAGGACGCGGATATTGACGCGGACACTGCGGCCGGCGTCATGGGCGGCTGCCCGGCTCTCGAAATCCTCGGGGATGCGCCAGCGGTCGGCGTCGATGCGCTCGACGATGCCGGCGCGGCGCAACGCCTCCAGCCGGCGGACATGGGCATCGACGAAGCCTTCGTAGTCGCCACCGGGCACGCGGCCGTCGAACCGGGCCTGCTCCAGATGGCGGCTCGGCTGATAGACGCCGTCCTTGGTCATAACGGCAATGGCGCGATCCGAAGGCCGGGCCGCCATATCGGCCGGACCGATCTCAACGATGCTGCCGATACGCGCATCCTCGACGCGACCCGCATCGAAGCCGGAGACATGGTGCGCGCGGCCATCGATCCCGTCGACAACCAGGGTGATGTTCTCGCCCAGTTCGTCGGCGAGATGCTTGTCGATGACGCGGCCGACAATCGGCGCGCCTGCCGCGCCGTCATGAATCTGGAAGCTGGCCGGATCGCGCTCCTGTCCCTCCGCCCGAAGCACCTTCTGCATGGTGCGGATGATGTCTCCGCGCTCGCCCAGCTCGCGCAGGGTGGGCTCAAGTCGGTCACTCAACTCCCAGACGCCCGGCGCATGCTCGGTGGCAAGCCCCATCTTTTCCAGCTTGCCAAGCCGGGCCAGACGAAGCGCCCGGCTGGCGATGCCGCGCGGATCGCCGGGCTCGGGACGAAGATCGACCAGGCCGTGGCGCGCCTCTGCGATCATGGCGCGGTCGATGCGGGTGAAGCGGTCCTGACCGATTTCGGCGGAGAGCTTGCTCTGCTGCTCGATCTCGGTGACGGGACCGAGTTCGAGCGTCACGAGCGCGCTGGCGCGTTCGCGGACGCCGTGGGCGATATAGTCGCCGTTGATGACCAGATCCTCGCCCAGCTCGTCGCGGCCGTTGACGATAACATGGACATGGGGATGGCCGGTGTTGAGGTGATTGACCGCGATCCAATCGAGCTTCGTGCCGAGGTCGGCTTCGACCTGGCTCATCAGGTCGCGCGTGTAGCCGGTCAGGTCCGCAAGGTCGGCCGCATCCTCGGGCGAGACGATCAAGCGGAACTGGTGGCGGTCATCCTTGCCGCGATCGAGGAAGGCATCGCCGTCGGCGCGATCCGCGGTCGCCGAGTAGAGCTGGCCGCGCTCGCCGTCGCGCGAGGTTCCGTCGCGCTGAATGTAGCGCAGATGGGCGGCCGCGCGGCCGTTCTTGCCGGCGGCGCGGACGGAGCGCGATTTGACGATGACGCGGCGGCTGCCGGGCTGGCGATGGCTCCAGCCATCCGAGAGGTTGCGGGCGCGCACGAAGGCCGCGCCGCGGCCGCGCTTCACGCCCCGGCCGCTCGCCAATGCCGATCGTGATCCATCCTTGGCGGCGCGGCCCGTGGCAGCGGCACGCGCCCCGCGCGATGGCGATCCGCCATGCTGGCGGGCGATCTTCTTGACCTTGGTGAAGAAGCTCTTGGTCTTGGCGCCGCCGCGCGCATCCGATCGAATGCGGCCTGGCCGTGGGCGGAAGTGGTTCTCGTCGTCGCTCATCGGCGCGGATCCTGCCGATGAGTGGGATTTCCGGCTAGAGTGCCGCCGAGAGCCTTGCAAAGGCTGGCGTTCCGCCGGATGGCGGCACCATGCCCTCCATTCGAGGGTGCCACCCCCAACAGTGTGCAGACAAGGGCTTGCCCGGCAGATCGGCCCCATGGGGTGCCGTCCGCTTTAATCTTGCCCTCCCGCCTCTCTGCCCGTTCTGCCCCTCCTGCCGATCTTCGGTCCTGACCCCACACTGCCGACCTGCACAATGGAACGACCACGTTCAGCCACTGGACCTTGGTCCTCATCGCGGTTCTCCGGGGCTGACGCGGGAAACGAAAAGGCCGCCGGGTTGCGGCGTGATCGCAGAGACGTCGCGCACCGATGGTGCAGCCGAGATCTTGGCGACGTGCTCGCCGGGCGGCACAGGATCAGCGCTCGGCGTGCGCTCCGGTCGCGCCACGAACAGCGGCGCACGGCTCCAGGACTGCGGGTCGGCAGCAGCGACGACCACCGGAGCGGTGACTTCGCCGCCGCCGATCAGCGGCGCAAGCTGGGCGACATAGGCGCGGGTCTCGGCAGGCAATGGCCGGCCGGTCGTGCGATGGCCGTCGTAGCGGCCGGGACCGGCATTGTAGGCGGCGAGCATCGCGCTGACATCGCCGTAGCGGTCGAACATCTCGCGCAGATAGGCGGCGCCCGCGAGAATGTTGTCGCGCGGGTCATAGGGGTCATTGCCGAGGCGATAACGGAGGCGCAGCCTCGCCCAGGTGTCGGGCATGATCTGCATCAAGCCCATCGCGCCGGCCGAGGAGATCGCGCGCACATCGCCCGCGCTCTCGGCGCGCAGGACAGCCCTGATCCAGGCCGCCGGAATGCGGAAGCGCTGCGCCGCTTCCGCGATCGGAGCGGCATAGGCATCGGCCGTCGCCGGACGCTCGATCGGCCGCGCCTGGGCCGGCGCAGCGCCCGGCAAGGCGCCGACGGCCAGAACGCCGGCGAGCAGGAGAACGGCATAGCGCGAGACCGCGCTGTCTCCGCTTCGAGCCCAGCCTGCCAGCGTGCTCGCTGCGGTCAAGGGTGCGCGACAAGCGCCGGCCGTTGGCCGCCCTTGACCTTCGCTGCGCGCGCCGGCCGTCTGATCGTCGAGCGGGACGAAGGGATGAGAGGGCTTTTCCGCGAACCAAGGGATGGCGGCTTTGAACGCGATCCTGACGGGATGGCGCATCGTCTTCAGTCCCGCTCGGCGCGCTTAGCCGGGCGGTTCCAGTGCAGCGACCATGAGGATTCATCGTCGCCATTGCGGAACAGATTGGCGCGGATCGGCTGCGGCAAAGTGGGATCGTCGATGAGCAGCGAGACATAGCTGCCTGCCTTCTCGCCGGTGCGTTTCCAGCCCGCGCCGATCTCCGGTCCGTCTTCTGCGCCGTGATGGACGCGGTAGTCGGGCGCGTTCTCGGCCTCCGAAGGTTCGGCCGGAACGATGGTGAGGTCGCGGTAGAGCGTGAGCGTATGGACGCGCCCGACGAAGCCCGATTTTTCGGCGGTGAATTGACCAATCTGCGGCATGGTAAGCCTCCTGCGGTTGGGGGTGGGAAAGCGAAGTCAGTGTGTCGGCGCGCGCCACATGAAGTGGCCGTCGCCGTCCTCGTCGGTCCACAGCGGGACCGCGCGACCGATGATATGGTCCGTGGAGGTCGGGCCGAAATAGCGACCGTCGAGGCTGTCGCGGACCTGCCAGTTCATGAGGAAGATCTCGCCGGTCGGGATGCGACGGCAGCCCTGCCAGACCGGCAGATCGCGGCCGGCGCGATCGCGTTCGAGCGCCGTTCCGACCTCGACGCGATCGACGGTGATGGTGAGGTTGGTCCGGCAAACCGTTTGTCCGGACACCGCCAGCACGCGCTTCATCAGCGGCACGCCTTTCGGCAGATAGCCGCGATCGGCGAGGAAGGTCGCGAGCGGTTCGGGAGCGTCGACGGCAACGAGATCGGTCACCTCGAACGGGCCGTCGAAGTCGATCGTGTAGAAGCCGATCGGCGCGCTCGCCGACGCGTTCCAGATCAGTTTGATCGGCATCGGCGTGAGGCCGGGATAACCGACGCCCATGGTCGCGAGAGCCGTCGCGATGATGAGGCCGGCGCGCGTCATGGCACGATCCTGCGGCGGCGAAGCCAGGCCGCATGCTGCCCGGGCGTGTAGGTGCGCGGCGCCTCTCCGACGCTCAGCCGGTTGTGGACATGCCGCCAATGCTCCGGCGCAACGTCCGCCGGATCGAGGCCGAGCGCCTCCACCGCGTCGATCGCCTGCAGCACGCGCTCAACCCTGGGCCAGCCATCAAGGCGCAGCAGGATGTCGCCGCCGGGCCGCACGAAAGGCAGCGTCTGGAACGGCTCGCCGCGGCCGACCGCGCGCACGATGTCGATGCGCGAGATGATCGTGCCGAAATCGTTGGAGGCCCAGCGGACGAAGGCGAAGATGCTGTCGGGCGCGAAGCCGACGATGATGCGGCGACGGTCGAGAATCTGTTCGTAGCTCTTGCGGCCGAACCTGATCCAGTTCTCGATTTTCTTTTGGCTCCAGGTCAGCTCGACCAAGGTGGTGGAGGGCGCGGAACCGTCCGGCAGCGGACGGCCGCGCATGCGGCGGGCCGCATTGCCGGTCATGAGGTCTCTCCCTCGGTGGGTGGGAATTCGCGCGCGAGCAGCGCGCGCAGCATGTCGGTGACGGTCTCACCGCGCCGGAAGGCCGCGACCTTGATGCGGCCGCGCAGCTCCGGCGTGATGTCGATCGTCAGCCGCGCGGTGAAGGTGGCAGTGGCGTCCGCGCGCAGGGACTGCGCGTCGGGAGCCTTGATCCAGCTCTCGGCGTCGCCCGGGCGGGAGGCGAAGCCGCGCTTGCCGGCGCGCCCGGTCATGGCGCGGTCCTCGCGATTCGGAGCCGATCGATCTCGGCGGCAAGCGCGGCGATCTCGCGTGCGGCCGGACTGTCATCATCGATCTCGGAAGCGAGCCGGCCGGACTGCGCAGCGTCGGCGAAGACGACACGCTGGCCGATGGTGCTGGCGAGCACGGGGGGATCGTGATCGGCCAGCGTCTCGGCCGTCTCGCGGGCGATGATGGTGCGCGCGCCGCAGCGGTTGAGCACGAAACGGGCTGCGAGCTGCGGCCGGTAGATGCGCGCTTCGCTGAGAAGCGCCAGCATCTCGGCCGAGGCCCAGCCGTCGAGCGGCGACGGCTGCACTGGGATCAGCACCAGGTCGACGGCGAGCAGCGCCGAGCGCATGAGGCCGGCGATGCGCGGCGGACCGTCGATGACGACATGATCGGCGTCACGCGCCAGCTCGGGGGCTTCGCGATGCAGCGTGTCGCGCGCCAGGGCGACGACGCCGAACAGGCGCGGCAGGCCCTCGCGGCTCCGCTGCTGCGACCAGTCGAGCGCCGAGCCTTGCGGATCGGCGTCGATCAGGGTGACACGGTGTCCTCTGCTGGCCCATGCACCGGCGAGATGCAGCGCGAGCGTCGTCTTGCCGACACCGCCTTTTTGGTTGAGGAGCGCGACGATCATGGCGCACCTCGGCGGGTGGCACCGGCACCATGGATCGCGTGCGCGTGCGTCAAAGAAGAAGAGTTAGATTCTCTGTTAGATTCTTCTATAGAGTGCGCCGCGCGATTTGCGCCTGATGTACCGATAGTGCGTGCGCCTGATGTACCGATACCATTCACATGGTTTTCAACAGGCACTGTGGATTGTTTGTCGGGCCAGATGCGCAGCAGTTCGCGGTGGTCATCCCGTTCGATCTGAAGCCGGTAGCCGGGCAATGGCTGACGCGCCGCGATGCGGCGCAGGTCGAGCGCGAAATCGGAGACACGCGCGAGACTGCCGGACTTGGCGTGAAGATGCGCAATCTCGAACAGCCAGCCGTCGTGCTGGCGGCCGGCATGCTTGCGCGCGACGCGATACAGCCAGCGTTCGATGCCGCCGGTCAGCCGGAAATAGGCCGGGTCGATGGCAAGCACCAGCGAGCGGTCGACGACGCCATTGTAGAACCATTCGGGCAGCACGAATTCCATGCCCTCAACGCGGCCGGCCTGCGTCGTCATCTCCTCCCATTCGTTGATCCAGGAGAATTGCCGGCGGCGCCAATGCGCGCCGTTGCGGATGGTTGTGGCGATGACGGTCGATTGCAGGCGCGCCAGCGCGGCCTTCAGCAACAGATATTGCCGGTTGCCGGTCGGGCGGCCGATACCGCGCAGGAGCTGGTAGGGTGTGAAGCGAAAGAAGCGCGAGGTCGCGAGCCCGCGGTTCGCGGCCTCGACGAGCTGCGAAGCGGCCCAGATCAGAACGTCGGCGTCCCAGATGGTGGCCATGCCATGCTCGGGCATGCCGAACACCCGCACCTCGACATCGGCGGCCTGGTAGAAGATCGGTCGGGTGCGCGGCGTCTTCGCCAGCGAAAAGAACGGCCGCTCCATCAGGTCGCGCTGGTCGCGGGGCGATGCGTCGCCGCCGATCACCACGAAAGGATCGAGGTTGGTCCGCTCGCTGGCTTTGCGCTGACGCTCGCGGCGATGGTCATCGTCGCGCGGCATTCAGCGTTCGCCCCGCTCGGTCGGCGTCAGGCGACGCGCCGGAAACACGCGGCCGACATCCGTGTCGCGCGTCGATTTGCGAGCGCCGATCGCGGACCAGGCTTGCAGGTCTTCGATCGCATAGACGACGCGGCCGCCGATCTTGCGATAGACCGGACCGGTCCCGTATGTGCGATGCTTCTCCAGCGTGCGGAGCGAGATTCCAAGAAAGCGCGCGGCATCGGGCGTGCGCAACAGGCGCGGCGGCAGGTCCGCCTTCTGGTCGGCCATAAGATCACCTCTGGTTCGTCATGCGTGCGGCTGTCGGTGGCGACAGCGCGCGATGGCGAACCATGGCGAAGGATCGGCGGCGCGGAGCGTGCCGCATTTGCACCAAGGTGCTGGCGGCACCCCTTGCGGCGCGCGCTATTTGGCGGCGTTTGCCTACCGGCGACGCAGCTTGATCGGATAGTGCAACAGCAGGCGATAGCCGCCCTTCATCATGCTCAGTCCGTGGGCCACAAGGCGGCGGGCCTGGTTCTTGCGCGGGTCGTTTTCCCAATCCTCCTTCGTGCCGCGAAAGCCGAGGAGAACTTTGGCAATGGTGCGGTAGCTCTCGCCGCGCTGCCGCGCGTCGAGCGCCCGCAGCGAGAGGATATGGAACCGCCGAAGCTGCGCCGGCATCGCCCGGAAGTCCGGGCCTGGCGCACGGCCATTGAGCGCGCGCCAGAACCGTCGTGCAGCATGCACGCGCAGTTCGAGAAGCGCGTCCAACGGCAAGATGACGGCGTAGAACGTCGCCACCTCGGAAGGCGCATGGACGAGCCAGAACTGATGCGTGACACCATCGGCCTGCCAGACGCCGTGCCAGCCGTCATCGGACTGGCGCAGATCAAGGCCGTCGAGCTGCGTCAGAGCGATCGGCGTGACGGCGTCCGCGTCGATCGCCTGCGGCACTATAGTGAGACTAACGGCTTGTGGCTGCAGGCTTGGTATCCAGAACAGTGACTGCTGATCTGACGGCGTGTCGGGATCACACGGGAAATCGTAACCCCCAGCGTTTCGAAAATGCCGCCAGCGAACGCGCGGCCGGTTTCCTGAGACGCTCAATCTTCTGGAAGTCGCGATGATAATCATCATCGCGGCGGAGATATTCCCAGGCGAAGCCGGCGGCGGGAATGCCTTCGGCATGCTGATACGCTGCCGGCGAGCGCCAATCGATGCTGAGCATAGCGTAACCTCTCATTCACCGGGTCATGCAAGCCAACACCCGGACAGAGAGTTTCATCGACAAGGGAGCGTGTTTGTAGCCGCCATAGGCGGATATGTTGATCGTGCGTGGCGATCAATATTGGTTATTTTCTTCTTAACATTGTCTGCATGTTTTTGCGAGCCGGGCGAAGCCCGGCGAGCGGCGGCCGTGTTCCGGGCACGGCCGCGCGCCGATCCGCAAAGCCGGATCGGCACAAAAATGCCGGACACGGACATCCTGAAAGACGCGGAACCGTAGAGCCGGAGACCCGGCTCTACGGCTTTGCATTCATGCTGTCTTCAAGCGCTGCATTCCCTCAGCCAGCGTCCACAGCGCGCGGTTGAGGCTGACATTCTGGTCGATGCCATTGATGGCGCGGGTCTGACTGCGGCGGATGCGCCCCTCGGCGTTGCGCTTGCGGCCATGCAATCCACCACGAATGACGTTTTCCTGAATGACGTTGAAGGTGGTCCAGAGGCTTTGCCCGACATCCTCGCGGCGGCGCGGCGCGATGATCTGGTCTGGACGGACGGGGCTTTCATCCTCGCCATAACGGGCAACAAGGCTCGCCTCAGCAAAGACGCGTTGCTCGTCCTGCGACAGGCGCGTTTCCTTCATCGTCTCGCTGGCGTCGATCAGGCGCGGGAAATCCTCGGCGACGGTGTAAACGCCTTCGATGATGTCATGCTGGATATTGCCCTTGTGCGGCACGCGGACTTCCTCGAACCGCTCGCCCGCAATCATGCTGTTGGCGCAGACGAATCTTAGTATGCCCGCGAACATCTGATAGGCGCTGGTCCCGTCATGGCTGTTGACGATGATGACTTCGGCGGCTTCTGGCTTGCCGATGCCGTCATCGCGGCGCAGGCGCAGCATGTGCTTGGCGTGGCCGTGCCGGCTCCCGTCGCGTGGCACGGACTGGACGGCGAAGAACGGAAACCATCCTTCGCGGCGCAATCCCTCCACGATGTCGATGGTGGGAACATAGATATAGCGTTCCGAACGGCTGTCATGCGCCTCGCGCGCGAAGATCGATGGGACGTGGCGGTAAAGCGCCTCGTTATCGAGCGGCTCGCGCCCGCTGATCTGGTGCGCGTTGCGGCCGAAACGGGTTGCAAGCTGGTGATACATGGTCTTTCTCCTATGGGCTTGGGTTGGAGCGCAGCGACCGAAGCTGGGCGGAAGCTCACTCCGAAGTGCGCCGAGGGCTGGCCCTAAGCACGCGGCCTGGCGTGAGCGCCAGCGGGAGCCGGGCGAGAGACATCGATCAGGATGTGCAAGCCTGAAAGCCGTGAACACGGACATCCTGATCACGGTATTTCCTGAAAGGCGTGCGGCCATGAGCATGACGAAGCCCCGCTCGGGTGAGCGGGGCTTCTTGGGGTTCCGGCCTCAGTCGCCGCTGCGGCGGGACCAGATGAGGCTGTGGCCTTCGCCGTCCTCGGTCTCGACCAGGCTGGCGTAGATCGGCGCCGGGAAGCTCGGATCGTCCAGCTTGACCGAGAGATATTCGCGCTGCGTCTCGCGGGCAGTCTTCTTCCAGGCTGCGCCGAACTCGACGCTGTTGCCGGCGATGATGCGGAAGTCGGGGCCGCGCTCGCTCTCGCCCTCGGTGGGGACGAACTTGGCCTTGACGTTGAGGGTCAGGGTCTTGACCGAACCGGTGAAGCCGGCTGTGCCGTTGTCGTTCTTCGTGAAGGTGCCGATGGTCGCCATTGTCGTGTTCCTTTTTCGATCGGGCCGCGCCTATCGCGTCCTCGATGCGGGTCGTGCGACCGGGGACGATCGGCCCTGCACCCGGAGGGCGGAACGAAGTGGAAGACGGCCGGAGACGGCTTTTTTGCCTGGCGATGCAAAGCGCGCTCACGCGCGGCGGAAAAAAGCTGGTGACGGCCGTTGCGGGAAGACGATCGAGGCGATGCTTCAGCGTCGCCGGTCCTCGGTCAGACCCAAACCAATCGAGGACGCCTTTAGGGGCGGCTGACAGGAAAATCGGGAAGAACACGGCAACGGCGACGCCGGTGCATGCCCCAGACACGGCGCGGCTGAATCGAGACGCGTCATCGTCACCCTGATCCTCGATGCCAATGCAAGGAGACGATCTCTGCCGAGGCGAGACCGCGCGCGCCCTTCCGATCTTCGCTCGCCGCCGGCGGCGCCATGATTGGCGAATCTGGAAGGGAGCCACCCGCCTGATGCCGAGCGCTTCTGCTGTCTGCTGAATGATCCGACATTCCCATGCGGCTCAACCCGCATTGTCGAGTACGATGAGGAAACGGCCCAACGCATGAGCCCGTTGCACGGTGATGCAAAGGCGAAACGCGAGATGCGCCGCCCCTGCGGGGCTTCGGAGAAATGGCGTAGCGCCTCTTTGCGTTAGCGGTCGAAGCCGAATGGCGGAAACGCGCCATGGGCGTGGTTCCGGCGCAGCCAAGAACGCGGCCCGAAGGGCAACGTCATCCGAGACAAAGGGACTGTCGAAGGTTCTCGGCTATCAAGGGGTGTAGAGTTCTCGAATGATATTCGTGACGATCTCAAACGGGATCAGAAACAACGGTGGATTGAGAACGGTGTCGCTGCCATGGGCAAACATATTGCGCATTCGGCTCAGATGCTCGATCTTCGAAAGGATCAGGTTCTGTTCCTTGGCCACCCGCAGCAGTTCGTCGAGCATCGCCGGACGCGGCTTTCCGCTCTTATCGACCCTGCCGGCAAATTGATGCCCGATGCGCTCTCGCAGGGCCAATTCCAAACAGGGAAATGTCTGGCTGGCTGCCAAGGTCAGAAGATCATAGGAGAAATAGGCGTAGACATAGACGTGTCGAACCGCATTGTGCGCCCGTCGCACGCTTTCGGGCACGGCCTCCGGAAGCTCGAACGCGCACATGTCCTTGTGCAGGTCCAGAAGCGTGCTCCCTACAAATCCTGCGGTTCCGGCAAAATAGGGATCGGGATCAGTCAGGTTGAGCGCACTCTTGAACACGGCATCTCTCTATGGATTTCGAAAATAGTTGGAGCGCGAAGACAATAGAGCCAGTTGCCATGCAGTTCACGCGCTTTGATCGATCGATTGCACAGTTCCGAGAAGCCGCACCAGCGCCGACACGCCAACGAAGCCGCCGCCAAGGATGCAGAAGATTTGCCGCCAGACCTCGGACGGCACGGCCTCGCGCGTGATGCCGTGGACCAGCGCATAGCCAGCGACGGCGGCGGGCGCGGCGACGACGAGCGCCACCGCAAGGCGCAGGATCGGCGGGCGCACCGTGATGAACAGCACGACCAGCAGCCCATAGGCGGCGACAGCGGCCACAAGTCCGACCAGTCCCGCGCCGATCAGGCCGGAGCCGGAGGCGTAGGCCAGACGCGCCGCTTCCACCGTGAGCAGGAAGGGCAACGCATAGACGGCGAGCGTGTAGGCCAGAACACAGAGGCCGACGATCAGCACGACCGCCATCACCATAAGCGTGATCATCGCAACATCCTCCTGATGCCGATGGCCGGGCGGTCATCGGTCGGTCGCGCGGGGCAATCCCCGCGCGACCACATTTTTTTTGGAAGTCGAGAGGCAGGAAGGCCGGAACCGCTGACGCGATCCCGGCCGGTCGTCACTCCGCCGCAACGGCGAAGGCTTCGGGCTCGCTGGCTTCGTGAGCGTCCTCGGCGTCAGCGCGCGGCGCGTCCGGCTGCTCGTCCGTCAACCATGCGGGCTGCACGGTCCGCATCAGCGGCGGAAGCCAGCCCGTTGCGGCAAGGAGCTGCTCGGCAGCTTCCGCCATCGGCTGCTTCTTCATGGCGGCGATGCGGTCCGCCGCCTCGTTGCTGACCGCTTCGCGCACGGCGGCGAGGATATGCGCCTTGGTGACGCGACCGAGATAGGTCCGCACCGTGGGCGTCCAATGCGCCGTCATGTCGAGGGCTACCGCCGTCGCCAGACTGTCCGCCGTCTCATGGGCGCATGGCTTGCGCTCCCATGGCTGCTTCACCGCGTTGACGGTGAGTGCGGCGCAATGCGCGAACAGCGCCATGACGCTGGCATGGTCGAGCGAGGCAATGAAGCCCCACAACTCCGCCACGTCGCGCGGCATATCCGCCGCCCATGCCGCATGACGATCCGCCAGCGCCTTGCCCGCTGCCGTATCCTCGATGCCGTCCGCGTGTCCGCCAAGATGCGCGGAGGTCGGGCGGATTTCGAGGCAGGTGGCGTCCACGCCGCGATAGAAGGTCTGCGCGGCGAGCGCATGGGTGACGGCGAGCAGGGCCATGTCCGGCTGCTCGCCAAGCGCGAGGCGAAGGCCAAGCGTCCGGTGAGCGGTGAGGTCGCGGATGAGCAGATCGGAGAGCGGCTTGCCGTCTTCCTCCGCTTCCTCGTCTTCCGGCTCAAGGTCGGAACCAAGGTTCCCGCCCTCGTCGTGTCCGCTGTCCTCGATGATCTCGCCATCGCCGCTGACGCGAACGCCGTCATTGACGGTTTCGCTGGTGTCGACTTCCTCCGGCTTCTCGTCCTCGGCACGGATGAAGCCGCGTTCGATGCGGGTTTCTCCGTCATGGGAGAGCACGACGAAGACGCCGCTGCGCGCGATCTCTTGCGCGTCATAGACATGGCGCAGGGCGTCGATGCGCTCGATCTCGGCCTCAAGCTCTCCGAACTTCTGATCGACATCGTCAGGAAGTTCTTCGGCGCTCTCATATTCCGACGACAGCCGATCATATTCCTTCTGTGCGCCGTCGTAGGCGGCAGCGTCATCCTCGGAAAGCTGCACCGGCTGCGGATAGGTGCGGCGCAGGCCGTGAGCGTGGGGATAATCGATATGGACCGAAACCCACTTCCAGCCTTCCGCCTCCTGCACCTGCGATGCGATCCGCTCCAGCTTGTCGATGACAAGCCGGTCCAGCAGCGCGGCGTCTTCGTAGAAGCCGCCGCGATCCTCGGTGAACAGGTCGCGGATGATGTTGCCGCCTGCCTCGGCATAGGCTTGCGCACCGACAAAAATCGCGCGCCGATCCGTTGCCGCGACGTTGGTCTTGGTGAGGTCGCGGCGGATGATCCACGGCTCGCGGTTATGGGACAGGTTCTCGTAAACCTGCTCCTGCCGTGCGTGATCCTCGGTAATCGCGAAGGCCATCAACTGGTCCAAGGTCAAATCGCCGTCGCGATAGACCTGCATCAGCTTGGGGCTGACCGCGCCGAGACGAAGCCGCTGCTTCACCACATGCGCCGTGACGCCGAAGCGCGCGGCGATTTCCTCCGCGCCCCATCCGCGATTGTCCGCAAGCTCGCGGAATCGTTCGAACTGATCCGCAGGCGAGAGGTCTTCACGCGACACGTTTTCGTCAAGGCTGATCTCGGCCGGATCGTTTACTGTGTCGATCACGCAGCGGATTGGTTCGGTCTTCTTGATCTCCTTGCGCTTCACGCGCAGCAACTGCGCCAGCCTGCGGCCTTCACCGATGGTGACGAGATAGAAGCCGGTCGGCTCGCCCTCTGCGTCACGCTCGGGCTCCACCACCAGATTTTGCAGGATGCCCTTGGCGGCGATGCTCGCGGCCTTCGCCTCGATGGACGCTTCGCTATGCGGGGTCTTGCGGGCGTTCTTCGGGTGCTTCTTGAGCTTGTTGAGTGGGATGAAAACCGTCGCGCCATTGTCGATGACGGGAGCGGTGTTTGCGTTGGTGGTCATGGTCTTTCTCCTATGGGCTTGGGTTGGAGCGCAGCGCTGCGCTGCAACCCTGGCCGTCGCCGAGACCGGGTGTGCAAACGGAGGGGTGGCTTCGCGGGGAACCGGCTGCAGGGAGCGCAGCGACCGAAGCTGGGCGGAAGCCCACTCCGAAGTGCGCCGAGGGCTGGCCCTAAGCCCGCTGCCCGGCGTGAGCGCCAGCGGGAGCCGGGCGAGAGACATCGAGCAGGAAGTGCAAAGCCTGAAAGTCGTGAACACGGATGTCCTGATCACCGCATTTCCAGATGCAGCAAGAAGCACCGCGACGGTTGCTGTTCCAGTCACAAGTTACGAAAGTCCCTCCAGCACCAGACGAGCGACGGTCTGCGCGCGCGTCCTGGCGCCGAACTTACGGCGGGCCTGATCGATATGGGTCCTCACCGTGGTCTGGGACACGCCGAGCAGATCGGCGATCTCCCAATCGGTCTTTCCAGCCGCCACCCATCGGATGCATTCCAATTCGCGATGGGTGAGCGCAGCCCGCGGATTGATGACCGGCGCTAGTCTGGTCAAGGCGCGGCATCGCTCATGCGTGAGGAAGGCAAGCTGGTGCAATTCGCCGCGCAGGGCGGGCGGCATGGGTCGCTCCTTGCCCGCCATGGCGACGAGCCCGAAATAGCCGCCCGGTCCGTGGATCGGAACCGACAGCCCGTCCGTCCAGCCCCATTCGCCAGCGGTGTCCCAAATATCCTGTTCGGCGCGCGACAAGGTGCGCACGGCCTTCGCCTCTAGCCAGGTAAAGGGCGCGATGCGCCGTCTGGCTTCGGCTACGGTGTAATCGGCGGCGAGGAAATTGCGCCTAACATAGAGCTCGATCCAGTCAGGCGGCCAGTCCTGGAAGAAGAAATGCGTCTCCGGTCCCATATCAGTCGGCAGGAAGGCGCCGCAAGCGCTGGCAGTATAGCCATGGACAGCGATCCGCTGCTTGAACAACGCCTTGACCGCATCGATCGTCGCGCAGGCCGCAAGCGCGCCGGCGAATTCATCGTCCATCGCTGAACCTATTCCTTTGAACCGGAACGTTGCGATCGCTGCCGAAGCATCGCGCGCAGGCGCCTTCACAAATGCTGCGCCGCTCGATGCTCACCCGCTGCGAACGATGCGGATGGCGTCGCCGCGCTTCAAAATGCGATCCTGAGCCCGACCTATCGCGGCGGGATTGGACGATGCGCTGGTGAACTGGCGACTTCGCTGTTTCTTGACGCAATCGATTGTGTTCCTCAAGGCCGCAATCGTCCTCGCTGTATGATCGGTCAGAACCTCACGCTGAGATTGGCGCGAACCGATTGATCACTGGCGCTGGGGGCGAACTGGCCGCTGTAGGATATGCCGAGGGTCGCGGCGGGTGTAAGGTTGAGATCAAGCCCAGTCTCGATGATTGCGGCATCTCTTGCGATCGGCACACCGGCGACCGTGAAGGGGTTGCCAGCGGAGAAGGCTTGCATTGACAGAGGCGTGGTGTCGCCGAAGGCGTGCCGCCAGCCGAGCGAGCCGCGCGCGGTCAGGTTGATGTCGGCGAGAGCAAAGCCAGTCGAGGCCCTGAGGCCAAGCGTGGTGAACGTCGTATCCATGGTCTGGCCGTTGGCGCGGAGCCCCGCCACGCCGCCCTGTTCGGCAAAGCCGCCGTTGTTGAGGTTTACATAAGCCAGATTAGCGAAGGGTTCGAACGAAGCGACAGGCGTGTCGATGCGGTAGCCGAGATCGCCGAAGGCCTGGAAGGTGCCGGCATCGTATTTGCCCTTCAGGCTATCCGCGAAGCCGGGGAAGATGGCGGAGCGGCTGGTCGAGATATCGTGCCATGTGTAGGTAAGGCCGGTGCGCAAACCAAGAGCCCCCCATTGCGTGCCGCCATAAAGGCCAAGGTGATAGTTGTCGCTCGATCCGGAAGACTGGCGGTCCCGAACATTGAAGCTGGTGCGGCTATAGCCGGCGATGAGGCCGAGCCGCCAGGTCTCGAACACCGGTGTGTCGGCGCCGATCAGGAAACCGCCGGTCGAGCGCTCGAGGCGTGCGGCATTGCCGTCGCTGCTGGTGTGGCCCCAGGAGCCAAAGCCCTGGCCCCAGACGGCCAGGCGGTCGCCGGTGGGGGCGACAGCCTGTGGGCCGCCGGGACCATAGGCCATCACCGGTAGAGAGGATGCGGCAACATCCGCGAAGGCCGAGCGGATGCGGTCGGTCGCGGCATCACGCACGAAGCGGCTGTCCTCGATCAGCGCCGTCTTGGCGCTGGCATAGATCTCGCCCGAAACCGCATCGAAGGCGCGGCGGGCGGTAGGCGCGTCGAGTTGCAGGACGGCCGCATAGATCGGATGGCCCCAACCCAGCGATTCTACCCCACCGCCCGCGGCACGCTGATTGCGCGTGCCGCCGATCGTGGCGAAGTCGGTGCTGTTGCGGTTCAACGTCAGATAAACATTGCTCGGATCGTAAGTGAGGACCGGCGTCAGGAAGGCGAAGTTCGAGGTGGCGCCGGCAAAGTTGCCATTGCGCCCACCAGTGGCGGTGAGGATGGTGTAGGTGGTCGCCGGCGCATAGTTTCCGGCGCTGGCCAGCACCTTGACTGTCCCGCCCTGGATCATTGCTGTGCCCGTGGCGAGGATCTTGTCCGCTTGACCTGCTGCGTTGGCTTCAACCTCGTAAATCGAGCCAGGCGCGAATGTGACATTCCCGGTGACGTTGAGTGTGCCAATCGAGTTGCCCGGCGCGATCGTACCGCCGGCGTTCACCGTGGTCGAGCCGACGGTGCCGCTACCGGCAAGTATGCCGCCCGAACTGACCGTGGTCAGCGCCGAAGTGGCGATGGAGCCATCGACCACGAGAGTGCCAGCGTTGATCGTCGTAGCGCCAGTGTAAAGATTGGTCCCGGTCAGACGGAAAACGCCCGTCCCCACCTTGGTCATGCTGCCGGAGCCGCCGATGGTACCCGATAACGTGGTCGAGGCGTTATCGGCTCCTGTCGTCAGAGTGCCGGCGCCTAACGTGACATTGCCGGCGCCAGCGAGCGAACCGATGGCCTGGTTGAAATTATTGAGATCGAGCGTTGCAGCGCCATTCACCGTATGGGCAGAATTAGCCGAGAAGGCGTTCGCATTCGCGGCCTGCAACACGCCGGCGGAAACCAGCGTCGCGCCACTATAGTTGATCGTGGAACTGAAACCACTCCCTGAGGTTTGTAGCGTCAGAGTCCCGCTCCCGGTCTTGGTCAGTCCGCCGGTCCCGATGATCGAACCGAAATAAGTGCCATTCTGGTTATCGCCGCCGATCGTGAGCGTACCTGCGCCGAGATCTATGGTCGGAAGCGCCCCAGGGAGGAATGCGAAGGACGTGAAACTGTCGAGCGAGGCGATCGTCTGGTTGAAGCCGTTGAGCTTCAACGTGGTGTCTCCATTCAGTGTAAAGCGCGAATTAGGCGACAGCACGTTGGCGGCGCCCGTCTGCAGCATGAGCGTGAATGAGGGCCCCCCTGATGCCCCAAGTAAGAAGGTACCCCCCGTATACGTCGTCGCCCCGCTGAGTGTTAGATTTTGGCCTCCACCGAACATTACAAAGTTGCCCGACCCTGAGATCGTGCCGGCGAACGTTCGCGGCGCGCTATCGCCGCCAAAGAGAGTAAAAGACGTGGACGGATTAGCATGGTTCACGATAGTACCCGCACCCGACAGATTCGCGACGCTCGCGCCTCCAGCCGCAATGTTGACGGTGGTGCCAGGATTGGTCACTAGCAACGACCTTGGCGCAACCAAGGGATCGCCCGAAACGAGCCCGCCGAAATTCACTGTCCCTGACGTAACGGTCGTATTGCCGAGATAGTCTCCTATAACGTTGCTGAGCGTGACGGCGCCTGTCGTTGCGACACTGAGACCGAAATTTCCGCCAATCGCAATCCCGTCGAGAGCGCTGTTCTTCAGATTGATGGAGACTGGAACGACGATCGCAGGCAGGGGGCTTGCGAGCGCAATATTCCCGATCAGACCCGCCTGAAGCACAATGGTATTGCTGCCGGGCGTTGCATTGCTGTCGATGATCGCCTGACGCAGCGATCCGGCGCCAGAGTCGTTTGTGTTCGTGATCGTAAAATTCGCTGCTCGCGCAGGGTCCGCGCCCAAAGCCGCGCCGCATAGTGCGGTACTGATCAAAAAGCCTCGACGGAACAAAGTGCTCGGCGCACAGCGAAAAATGCCGTTCAGAAGGGTGATCGAGAGCAGCCGCCCGCGCTCAATGGTCGCGACCAATAACCGTCGGATTGTCTCGAAAGAAATATCTGCTGGAACCTTCATATTCGTCCTGGTATTGAAATATGAGGCAGAGCGCTTCCTCAGCGTCCAAAGCTGCGATTCGCTCTCGGCAAATGCAAGCGATCCCCACTGCCAAGAGCGGAAAATTCGGGGGACACTACCGACACTTGATACGTGACATGAGCCTTGGCTTACCCGTGTGATCGTGCAACCAGTTGTTCTCGCTAGATACCGGATCGAGCTTTGGAAGTTTGGCTGTTTCCGCCAACTCGTAGACAACCGTACGTTTTCTAGACGATGCACCAAGCGCGCGGCGATACTCCTGAAAATATTATCACCTCTACTTAAAGGCGGCGCGCTCTCAATCATTCCAGAACGCCTGCTTCCCCTTCGCGGGCCGGAGCGCCCGCGACCGTTTGCCCACATCGCTTTGGAGCTTGTCGGCCATCCAGAGCAATCCGCCGAGGATGGTGGCGCGCTCAGCGCTAGCAAGGATGCGCCTGCCAGCATGGCGCCCGCCCGCGCAGGATCACAGGTTGCGCCCTTGGGGGCGACCGCGCGTTCTCCAGCGCGCATCACGCCGTTCGTGCAATGCTGGCATCGGCCATTGCCGCCGCATAGGTTGCACACACGCCCGTCGGCTTGAACCCCGGATCCGCTGCACCCGGCGCAGCGCGCGGAGCCATTACAATAATAACAGGTAGCCATCGCCTCGCCCTTTGATCATGAAACAACGCACGTCACCCAAGGCGACAGACGCGCAGTCGACTACGGTAACTAAGGGATGATGATGTGGTCGCGGTCGTCGGCGGTTCTTCAGCAATCGGCATTTACGGCCGTTTACCCGCCCCCTCCTTGCCGACATTTACACCCCCTGGAATCAAATCCATAAAACGAGGATCAAAATCGCGATTTTCGAGAGGGATGTCTCTCCTCGAAAACGAGGAGGCGAGCGCAAAAATCCGTGCGTTGATCGACGTTTCGCCCCCTCGCGCGTCGCCTGCGCGCCTCAGCCATACAGGCGAACGGATCAGGCGGCTTTCTTCCGGGTCAAGAGGGACGTCAGCACCGCCACCCAATCCCATTTGATCAAGGCCGTCGCAAGCGGCGCATAGGCCAGCGCGACGGCGGACATCGCGCCGGTGCTCTCCCAGAACGAACGCGCCAGGCGCGCATAGCCGGCGGGCCATTCCGGCTCGGTGTCGGGTAGGAAAAGCCAGCGCCAGAGAAGGGCGATGGCAACGCCGAGCGGCACGCCGGCCATGCTAATGCCAAAACCAAGGGCTTTTCCGACATGGCGTTCGGCCCTGCCGGCGACGATCTGCACCGCCAGAATAACGCCGATGATGATGGGCCAAAGTGCATGGGCGATCAGATAGCCGCCCCATGCGATACGCAATTCAGCGTTTAGCGAGAAAAACCAGAACGGTGCGGCGCAAGGCAAAATCAAGACGGCGAACATCGCGAAGCCCGCCAGCGGATACAGAATATCCTTGGTCCTGGCGCGCTCGTCGAGCCACGTGAACCAGCGGCGGGTGCTCTTCAGGGTTACTTCGAGTCGCGCATCACCGTCGGCGTCGACGACGATCGTCCACTTGGCGACGGTGAACTTGTCCGCAACGCCCGCGAGTTCAAGCGATGCGCCGACCTCGAAAGCCGAGGAAAAGCCGCTAGCATCCTGAGACCAGTCAGGCTTCTCCGCCTGCCTCAGAACGATGCGCATAATGTGCTCCCTCCTCAAAAAGCGATCCTGAGCCCGACTTGTCCGGCGTGGCTCGTCGAGGCGCCAAAGCGAGCGCGGCATGCTCTCGCGACCGAAGCCGCCAGCGGGTCAGCGAGCGCCGCCATCGAACAGAGCGCCGACGCTGCCAGCAGGACGGCGTCGGGCGCCCGCATGGCCCGAGCGTCTCTGCTTTCCCACTAGATCCGGACAGTCTTCGCCCTCCTCGATGTTTCGCAACGCACGCTCCCAAAAATCAAACTCGCAAACAATCTCGGCTCAAAGTCGCGGGTTTTCAGCGCCGCGTCTCTCCTCGAACACGAGGAGGAGTGACAAAAAACATCCCCGCCCGTTCCCTCGCGGATTACGACAGTCCGCTTAGCACCAGGCGCGCGACCGCCTGCGAGCGCGTCCTAGCGCCCAGCTTGCGGCGGGCCTGAT
This sequence comes from Mesorhizobium terrae, assembly GCF_008727715.1. Classification (GTDB taxonomy): domain Bacteria; phylum Pseudomonadota; class Alphaproteobacteria; order Rhizobiales; family Rhizobiaceae; genus Mesorhizobium; species Mesorhizobium terrae. Next base: position 4,233,639 of record NZ_CP044218.1, on the reverse strand, counting down.
CGATATGAGTCCTCGCTGTGGTCTGCGATACGCCGAGCAGGCGGGCGATCTGCAAATCCGTTTTGCCGGCCGCCACCCAGCGCAGGCATTCCAGCTCCCGATGGGTGAGCGTCGCCTGCGGATCGGTCACTGGCGCAAGACCAGTCAAAGCGCGGCAGCGTTCATGCGTCAGGAAAGCAAGCTGTTGCAGTTTGCCGCGCAGCGCGGGCGGCATGGGTTGCTCCTTGCCAGCCATGGTGACGATCGCGAAATAACCGCCCGGGCCGTGGATCGGCACCGACAGCCCGTCCGTCCAGCCCCATTCGACGACCGTATCCCAAATGTCCTGTTCGGCGCGCGACAGGGTGCGCTCGGCTTTCGCTTCCCGCCAGGTGAATGGCGCGATGCGCCGTCGCGCCTCGGCGACCCCATAGTCGGCGGCGACGAAATTGCGGTTGACATAGAGTTCGAGCCAGTCCGGCGGCCAGTCCTGGAAGAAGAAATGCGGCTCCGGGCCCTTGTCGGCCGGGAGGAAAGCGCCGCATGCGCTGGCGGTATAGCCGTGGGCTGCGATGCGCCGCTTAAACAAGGCTTTGACCGCATCGATCGTCGCGCACGCCTCAAGCGCGGCGGCAAACTCATCCTCCATTACCTAACCCCTACCTCCGCCGAATGGAGGAATGCGAAGATTACCAAAGCATGACGCGAGAACCGCCGGGACACCTCAAGCGCATTAACTCGCGCCCGACATCGAATCACGGGCCTGTCCCACGGTGTGCGAAACTCCTATTGACTTGATGGTTTAACCTCTTTTGGCGTCGCTGAGAGCGGTCGGGGAAGGTTTGCGATCGTAGCTGACCGGCTTGCGAGCCTCCAATGCCTGACGGACGTAGTCGCGGATCGCTGTCCCTGCTTCAGAGAGCGGAATGAAAGGTTCGTCGGCGTCTTCCCGCGACGGCGCGTCGATCGCCGTATCGGGGATCCGGTGTCGCACCCACCGGCCTTCGCCGTCCATGATTAGGCGATTCCGGGTGACGAGGTGTTTGAGGCGATATTGGAGAGTGCGCGGCGGGACGGGGGTTTCCAGAGCGCGCAGAATCTCCGGCGCCAACAGACCATTGGGGCTGCGCCGCATGGCGTCTTCGATTGCTGCCGGAGCTATCTCTGGGACATGGTTTGCCAAAGCGGCCCTTCCTGCGCGTAGAATCTAGACGCAAGAATGACGTGGATGGGCCCAAGAATCAAGATTATGCGCAAGAGTGAGGCTAGGCGCAATCATAGTTGCGCCGAGCTAGGGCACCGATCCGCACGACGTCTTTATGCCCGGAGCCAGCGGTTACTACATTTAGGAGGGGGTTAGAGGGTTATTGCGTAGAAGTAGTTCTCATCATCACCCGGTGCGGCGCGCCATAACAGCGCTCGGATGCCGAAGTGCCTCGTAACGCTTAAATCAAAATGTTGATCGAAGCGTCCAGCTTCTATCCTGCGATCACTTCTCGGTCGACGGCACACTAATCGAGGCCTGGGCGTCGACGAAGAGCATCGAGCCGAATAGCTCGGATGAGCCGCCGGCTGGCGGCGGCGGGCGCAACGCGGAAGCGAACTTTCATGATCAAAAGTGGTCGAAAGAGACGCATTTCGCGATCACCAATCCCGAGCCAAGCTCAACCGCAAAGGCAAGAAAGCCGACCTTTGTTTCATAGGGCATGGGCTGATGGAGAACCGCCCGTGGGCTTCTGGTCGATGCCTGCCTGACGCCGGCTGATGGTCAAATGAAAAAACCTGCTCCGGAGACCGGAGCAGGTTAAGAATTGGGAACCGTGAAGCTCCCGTCAGATCACTTGCAGTCGTTGAGAAGCTTCAGTGCCTTCTCTGCGTCGGCCTTGGTGGCGTAGCTTTTCTTACCGGCATCCGTCAGCTTGGTGCCGTCCGGCTTCTTGTCGACGATTTCGCACTTTTTGGTAGCGGCAGATTTGGCGACGTAGAACTCGGCAGCAGCAAAAGCCGGTATGCTGAATACAGCGACAGCTGCGGTCGCGAGAACAATCTTACGAAACATCTTCCATCTCCATGAGCCATCTAGCTTACAGGGATTTACGTACGCCATCCTCTGTGGAAGGATAGCGGACATTTCGTGCAGATTTAGCACAGAACAAAAATAGCTCGTCGATACAGTGGCAAGATAAAAGCGCGCGCATTGCGCGTCGATCGAGCGGTTGTTTGTTCTGGGGCTGGCATGCATCGCACGTTGCCTTGTTTGAGGGGGCAATGTGCGCGCACACGTCAAGATTTTGAAAAAGCAAATCTTTTCATACGTTTTGAGGCAAGAGGAGAGCCAACGCCTTCAATTGCATCGGACCGAGATCAATCAACTGAACCGCGCCGGGTTGATCGGAGGCTCCAACTCCTGAGAAGGTTGAGCCATGACAAGCAAGACGACCAACAAATTCTCCCCCGAGGTTCGCAACCGCGCGGTTCGGATGGCGCTGGATCACGAAGGCAAGCACACCTTGCGATGGGCGGCGGCCTCATCGATCGCGGCCAAGGTCGGCTGCACGGTGCAAACGCTGCATGAGTGGGTGAAGAAGGCCGAGCGCGAAAGTCGCGTTCGAGTCGGCGTGCTGACGGATGTGGCGACGAAACTCAAGGCTTTGGAGCGCGAGAACCGCGAACTCCGTCAGGCCAACGAGATCCTTCGCAAGGTTTCCGCTTATTTTGCCCAGGCGGAAGTGCCAAGCGAGGGTTATCAATTACTTGCGGAAGGTTAGGGCAACGATTTTTCACGTATTTTGAGCGCAAAATCCCTAACCTTTACGCCCGATTTTCCGTGTCTGACTAGCACTAAGCAGCCGCCCGGATTCAGTATTGATACCCCCGCTATTTTCTCCCCAGGCCACTAATTGCAAGGATTGTGCGGTCTGCTGCTTCGGACCAATCGACATCGCGATTCATTTCGCCATCCTTTTCACGCGGGGGCGAATGGAGGAATTCCAATGTCGCTAGCTCGTGCTTCCAAGTATGCAAATCTCGCCTCTCGAATGCGCGCACAGTGCCACGCCAGAGGTGCAAATTGGTCAGGAGACGCGCTCTGGACCGAAGCGGAAGACGCCATATGTCGAAAATTGCATCCAGACTATGAGGCGCTGCAGATCGCCCTTCCGCGCCGAACGCTGTGCGCAATTCGGTTCCGCTGCCAGGTTTTGCAGCTGACCTCTCCGGCCAAATTCTGGACGGGCGATGAGCAATCTCGCCTTCGCAAGATGTATCGAACATCGACTTCCGATGAACTCAAAGCCGCGTTTCCGGATAGATCACGCGGCAGCCTAGAGCACCGCGCAATGAAGATTGGAATCGTACGCGCGCGGCGGCCATACCGACCCACACGTGACCTACTTCTGGATGAGTTGCGGGCTGAGTGCTTCCGCCAGAACATCACTATGCCAGACCTTGACGTGATCGCGAACGGCAAGGGGTATTTCAAACGAAAGGCCTGGGGTGGACCGCACGGTTGCATCGATATGAACCGGATCGTGAAGGCCATCAGAGAACTTGGTGGCAAAATCTCAGTACGTTGGGAGGACGACCTATGAGAACGGGTCGGGCGGCCATAGAGGCGGAAATAGAGCGACTTCTGACCTTACTCGATAATTTGGACGGCGATGCTGATTTCGAGCCTGAACCCCTTGAAGAGCAGCACGATCCGGAAGCCGAACTGACATGGGCCAATGGTTTAGCACCAGGTTGGTTCGTAGTAGCCGAGCGCGCCCGACGGAAGATCAGGAACTGATTAGAGAAGCCCAGCTTGAAATTTCACAAACACATGATCCGCCGGTGCGGCTATCATTTCGATAGCCGCCCCTTCCGCAACCAACAATGGCGTTGTCTCATGGAGATTTCATGATCCGCCGTAGCACCAAACTCACCATCGCCATGGTCATTGGCGGCCTGATCTGGCTGACGCTGATCGTCGGGCTCGCTGGGTCGATTTGGTCATTGCTCGAATGATCCGCCCCGACGCTCGCTTGATCATCGCCATCGCCTTTGCGATGGGCGCCGCTGTTGGCTTGTGGAAGGCTGTTGCGTGGGTTTTGGAGCTGTTCTAGCAACTTGTTGGGCAGAGGATCGACTAATAGCGCGGCAAGATCTCAGGGGGAATACATGATCCGCGCGATAGCTTTGATTGTCGTTGCTTTGGGCGTAACTGGATGCGGAATGTCACGACATAGCTTCGTGGCAAATCAGGCCAAGATGCAAACTGATCCTGCCTTTTTGAAGCGCACCATTGCAGACTGCCTCATCTATGCGAACTCAGAGCCCTTGGAAAATCAGAAGCGTTTCGCAGCGCGCCATAAGATTCCGTTGCGCGATGTCGCGCCTGTCGCCTGTAAACGCTTCGTGAACGGATTAGTTCAGAACCGCTACACGTATGAGAAGTATCGCGAAGGGATCAACGCGGGAAAAGGTTTTGATTTCTTTCAGGTCGCAGATTCTTTGTGATCGAGCAGGTTGAATGGGCTAGCCGCCCTAGGGCACGCGGAGTGGGAAGATCATGCCACCTTGGAAACGAGGATTGATGTGGCTGGAGTTGCGAAAGCCAGATCTTCCCGGTGTCGCTTTGATCTTGATCGTGGTGGCCGGTCTCGTTGTTGCTGTTGCCTGGTACGGACGCCAAACCGGCGAGCATCTCGCGGACCCCAACTGGCCCTGCTTCTACGGCCCGAAGGGCGTGAACTGCAAATCAGAGCCCCAATAGTCAACTAAACGAGAACATAGTTGTCGTCTCGGTAGTCCAGCGTCTTACCCACGAACCTGACAAAGTCCTCTTCCGCAACGGAGAGAACGTACTCGTATCCATTATCGCTACGTAGGATGTGCGCAATCTCGTTTCGCTGCGCCTCGGTGAACGCTCCCATTAGGACGCCGCTTGGGACAATTCCGTTGTTGAGTTCTGAATCAACCCACATAACCGCGGGAATGCACTCCACGCCTGTTCGCGCTTTAATACGATCGAGGCCCAGCGCTATTTGCGCCCGAGCAGCGGCGGAGATTTTCATTGGTGATTTCAACATCGCGTCAGCCCCAGGCGTTTCCGTCAATCATCAAGAGTGGCCTTTGGCCTCAGCGTAAGCGTTCGACTTCGGCGCCGGCTTCTCCGCTGGCAGATTGGCATAGATTGCATCACACTTGTCGTAGGCCGGTATCGATTCCTTGGGCGTGCAGCCGTTCCGGCGAACGATTGCCTCTATCAGTTTCCCTGGCGGCCGGTCGCCACCTACCTCCAGCATTTTGAGTTTGTCATAACGACGTTCATTTCGCACGTATCGCACGACACCGGATGAGGTTGGTCTTTGGCTTTCCGGAACATGGGATGACGTGAAACACATACAGCGCCGGTTGCCGGCGAATATGCTGGTCATAGTCGATACGCCGAAGAAACCATGATCGAGGGCTGATCTTTGATTGCGCGAGGTTTGGCGCTAGATTGCAACCATGTGGTTCAATCCGCCTACGCGCCAAGAGCCCTACCTCGACCGGCAGATAGACTGCCAGGAAGCACTTGAGCCGGGTTTTCAGATCCTCAGTGAAGAGATGATAGCCGCTGGCCGGAGCCGTGACGAAATCCAGTTAGCCTTCGTGAATCTGTTGGCAGCCCACGACCGCACCCAGGAATCAAATGCAGAGCAGGAGGTCGAACTTGCCTTCATGTGCGCTCAAATGCGGTTACCGAAGCCATGAGGGCTCCACTTCGAAGGCCCTACTTTCCGCCGCTCAGAAAAGGCGATGCCAAAGCGGTACTCATTACTTCAGTCATCGCAGCCGGATTGAGCGCGGCAATGATCTACTACGCCAGTGAACTGCATCGGCTCCAAGCAAGAGTGAACCATGGCTTCGGTCCAGAATGGGACTGCCTCCGGCCTGACAAGGGCGATCCCATTTGCACACGGGCAAAACCTCACGAGCCGGCGCCAGGGACAAACTGAGATACGCGCACTCATTCAGCGAGGCAGGAAATGAAATCCTCGTTCACCAGCGAATACTGGGCACCGCGGCTGTTGAGCGTCCTCAGAATGGTTTGCGGCTACATAGTCCTATTTAACGGATGGGAGCGGATTCGCGAGAACCCTCCCGTTGTATTTACTGGCGCGACGGACTCGATTGAAGCGATTTTGTTCTGGGTCGGACTAGCCTGTGGGGCGCTGCTTCTCGTTGGGCTATTCACGCGATTGGTGGCGACATTCTTGTTTCTGGTGACCGCACTAAAATACGCACTCTTTACGGTCGTCTATGGGCACTATCCGCCCCTCATTTTCGATGATCGCCTACTACTGTTCTGCTTCGTTTTCCTGTTCATATCCGCCGCCGGCCCTGGTCAGTGGGGGCTCGATGCTCTGCGAGGTAGGCAAGGGTAAAGAACCAACACTCTGAAAAAGGACAAGGTCGCTAAGGGCTGCGGCAGGAATCGATACCTTCGCCCAGTTCATAGAAACGATGGACGGAATGATGCCCGAGGGGCTGAAGGCGAAACGGATTCCTCGCTGATAGCGAGATAGGCAGATGACGGAATTGTTGCAAAGTCCTTACAGAACGTTAATTTGTTTTTCACGTTGGGGGGGCATATCTATGGGTATGAGCAAACAGGGACCAGCAAATCCAATGAAAGCGGATGCCTTTAAGAAGGGCTTCCTGCGGGGGTTTTCTGCGCCTTTTGGGTTCTTTGCTCCAGTTGAGATTCGCCGCCCTACGCAGTTCAACGGCAGCGTTGCGAAGGCGTGGGCAGATGTTGGCCGCGCGTTGTCGAACGCGACATCTGATCAGGGCGCCTTAATTGAGCAAAAAACCGGCAAGCAGCCCCCCCGCAGGCAGCGAAGAAAAGCAGCCTAATCTTCCTGCGACAATCAAAGAAGAAATAGATCGCGAGATCGGCTCGCTGGTCCCTCAAGGCCAGCGAACCGAAATAATTATGCGCCTCGCACGCGTGATGACCAGTGAATTATTTGCTGGTCCGATAGCGCATCCGAGACATTTGCGTGAGTATGAAGCGATACTTCCGGGCTCGGCGGAACGTATCGTCTCGATGGCTGAGAAAGCTCAGTCACACAATCAAGCCATGGAATCGGCGATTGTGAAAGGTTCGATCCGGACCAGCCATTATTCCATGTATCTCGGATTCGCGGCGCTAGTGCTTCTTATCTTGACAGCGGTGTATGCGGGCATGCACGGCAACAATGTACTCGCAGGACTTTTGCTGGGGACCGGCGTACTTGGCGGAGCTGCGACATTGATCCGAGGTAGGGCGAACAACGGCAATGGAAATAGCGCCGGAAAACCAGAAAAAGGCTAATCGTCACTGAGCCCGACTTCCACGGGCACACCGTCGTCTAGAGTTATGACGATGCGGCTGAGAGCGTCAGTCTCCTAATTTGTGTTTATGACCCCGGCTCCGGTCAGGGTTTTCGTTTCTGCTGCCGGTGGCTATATTCTCGCTATGTTGAAAGAGGTCTACAGCCGCATTCGCGAAGGACTTGAGGAGGCTCTTGCCTGGAGCCCGGGCGAGATTGCGCTGCCTGTGACTGACTATTCTACCGGATCTCCCATCACGACCGTGCGCGATCGGGGCGCACCGGTGAAGATCGGAGATCAACATGCATCACAAGCGGAAGAAGCCGAAAAGCGCTAGGGCCGGGTGCCTTATGTGCAAGCCGTATAAGGCGAACGGTATTTGCCCGCGCCATCTGAATATGCGGATTGGCAATCTGCGGCGGTATCAGGCCGGTACAGACGCGCTGCGCTGCGAGCGCATTCGATAGCACCCAAACGCAAAAGGCCCGCCCCGGCGAACCGGAGCGGGCTTGTTGCCTGAGAGCGCTTGCCAACGGACAAGCGCGCGGCCGAATAGCTGCAATGTGCGGGTTAGGCAAGCTTTCGACGATCAACCAGATTGGCTCGAAGCCCGATTGGCGAGAGCGATCCGCTTAATAAGCAGTCCAAAATACGCGCCAGCCGCACCCGCGAGCATGATCCTGGTTCTCTCGCTATCGAAAATGCCCACTAGGAACTTGGCAGTTGGGGAAGCCCACGCTTTGAACCGCGCCGGGTTTGCCGGAGGCTTCAACTCCTGAGAAGGTGGAGCCATGACAAGCAAGACGACCAACAAGTTCTCTCCCGAGGTCCGAACCCGCACGGTTCGGCTGGTTCTAGATCACGAAGGCGAGCATGCCTCGCGGTGGGCGGCGGTTTCGTCAATCGCCGCCAAGATCGGCTGCACGGCGCAGACGCTGCATGAGTGGGTGAAGAAGGCCGAGCGCGACCGGTGTGCGTGCCGGTGTGCCTACGGATGTGGCGACGAAGCTGAAGGCTTTGGAGCGCGAGAACCGCGAGCTTCGGCAGGACAACGAGATCCTGCGCAAGGCGAGCGCGCATTTTGCCCAGGCGGAGCTCGACCGCCGGTTCGAGCGATGATCGCGTTCATTGACGATCACCGCGAGGCGCATGGGGTCGAGCCGATCTGCAAGGTGTTGCAAATCGCTCCGTCGACCTACCACGACCATATCGCCAAGCGCGTCGATCCCTCTGGGCTATCGGCTCGGGCGAAGCGGGATGAGGCTTTGAAGGATGAGGTCCGACGCGTGTTCGAGGCGAACTTCCGCGTCTACGGCGTTCGCAAGGTCTGGCGGTAGTTGCGGCGCGAGGGCTTCGATGTCGCCCGCTGTACCGTTGCCCGCCTGATGAGGGTCATGGGCCTTGAGGGCATCATTCGCGGCAAGCCGCTCCGCACGACGGTGAGCGACAAGGCCGCACCTTGCCCTCTCGATCAGGTCAACCGCCAATTCCATGCCCCGGCGCCGCACATGCTCTGGGTCTCCGACTTCACCTACGGCGCGACCTGGACGGGCTTCGTCCTGGACGCTCTGGAACAGGCCCTCCATGATCGGCGGTCGATCCATCGCGGCGGGCTCGTGCATCATAGCGATAGAGGCAGCCAATACATCAGCATTCGATACACCGAGCGCCTGGCGGAGGCTGGCGTCGAGCCCTCTGTGGGCAGCGTCGGCGACAGCTACGACAATGCTCTCGCCGAAACCATCAACGGTCTCTACAAGGCCGAGGTGATCCACCGACGCGGGCCATGGCGCTCATTCGAGGCCGTCGAGTTCGCAACGCTGGAATGGGTAGACTGGTTCAACAATCGCCGGCTGCTGGAGCCCATCCGCAACATCCCGCCGGCCAAAGCCGAGGGACGCCACTATGCCAGGCCGGAAGAGCCAGCCATGGCGGCGTAACTCAAACGAAACAACCTCCGACAAAACCGGGGCGGTTCAGTCGAGGTGTGGAACCTCACGCTGCTATTGGGATTGATATCGTCCAGGCCAGCGTGCTGCAGCCACGTAGCCCAGTCCATGCTGAAGTTGTCGTGGATGAGCGTATGGTATCCGAGGTCGCCGGGGGTATCTATGGCTGAAAAGGTACAATGCCAAGCGCATGGCGAGCGCGAGGCTACATTCGTATGTCGCCATATTGTTGACTCCTTGGACACCCGGCGGGCCGTTGGCTTCTATTGGTCTAGGGATCAGCTCGCATCTCGACCCGACGCATGGTGCACGGAATGCGAGCGCATTCGCGTGGCGGAAGGCGGCGAGTGGAGCGATAAGGCTATCGAGTTTGCCCAAGTCAAGCTCCTGTGCGGGGGATGCTACGACCGGGCCAAAAGCATCTGGCTCGAGGCGCGCCGCGCTGATACGGAACGAGAGTGCTAGGTGTTTGATCCCGAGGTTTTATGGTGCGCTATGGGACAGGTTCTTCACGACTGCGCCACAACGACAGACCGTCGAGCAATACAAAATAGTCAAGAGAGCCTGAGGGCGCTGTCCAAGCGCTAAGGGATCAACCCGAAGACCGTTACAAAATGGGAAAAGCGCGGTTCGGTGCCCCTCGTAGGGACGACACTTGGGAGTTGCCGCGACCGGGAGCAGCAAGTCTCGATTCTCACGAAAGGAGGGCCCTAGAGGACTATGGCGTAGACATAGTTCTCATCTTCGCCCGGTGCGGCGCGCCAAATACCGCCAACCATACTCCACAATACGCTATATCCGCCGAGACTACGCTCATACAAAGAGCGGCAGCGTGTGCGGCTGTGAGTGGCTATTGTACACCCCTGTCGCCGAGCACTGGACCGTCCCGCCGTTTGAGTCGCTACAGACAGGCCGTTTCAAGGTCCGGCGCAGGGTTGTGTTCGTTCGGTAGGCTCTTCGCCGACCTCCACGCTATAGGACCGCAAGCCGTGGTCATCGAGCATGATGATCCGATAGCAGGGATATCCTTTCGTCCACCATGGATTGGGCGTCCCGATATCCGTGATGAAGCGATGCGAGCACGACTGGCCGGAACTGTAGGAAATGCCTGTGGCGGTCGTCCCCATCATCGGCACGTGGATATGCCCGAAGACAATGTGGCGCACACCCGACGCATGTGCGGCGAACCTCTCCATCAGCGCGCCGCCGTCATGCAGCCCGATATGGTTGAAATGGGCGATGCCGCAATCGAACGGCGGATGGTGGATGAAGACCGTCACCGGTTTGTCGCCTGCGCTGCCAAGCGCTCCGTGCAGCCAGGCGAGACGCATCTCGTCATAACGCCCGCCGATCAAGCCGGGCTCATGGCTGTCGAGAAACAGCAGTCGCCCGTGATCGGTGTCGAGCCAGGATTGAACGAAGCCATGGTCGTCGCGCGGATGCTGCGGGAAGGCCTCGATGAAGGCGGCGCGCGCGTCATGATTGCCGAGCAGCAAGCGAACCTCGAAGGGCACCGCGGCAAGAATATCGCGCAGCAGCGCATAGGCTTCCGGGTCGCCGAAATTGCAGAGGTCGCCGGTGATGACCAAGAGGTCGGCATCGGTATGTTTGACGACAATGTCGGCCACCGCTATGCGCAATTGCTGTTCAGGGTCGACGCCATGGACGATGACGCCCGATGGCATCAGATGCGCGTCGGTCAGGTGGATGATTTTCATATGGTTGTCCGGAAGCTGGGCCTGCGGGGACGCTTCTCCCCGCAGGCCATCGATCGAGAATGATCAGTGCATCAGTGCGTTGGTCTGATCGACAATCTGCTTCAGGCCGGCTTCCGGCGTCACCTCGCCGCGCATGACGGCGCCGATGATGTCGCGCTGGGTGCGCCAGATGCGGACCGAGTCCCCGCCTGGATAACCGGCCCAGGGCAGCGAGCGGTCGGCCTGAAGCGAAGCCGTCTTCACATTCGGATGCGCGGCATAATAGGGCTCGAGATAGTCAGACCCGGTAGCGAGCTTGTTGGTCGGCAGATAACCGGTGATGCGCACGATGACGTTCTGCGCCTCTGGGCCGGTGACGAACTTCACATATTCCCAGGCTGCATCCTGCCGCGCCTTGTCCTGCGTCAGGATGACCGCCGAATTGCCTCCGGTCGGCACGCCGCCGTTCTGCGGGTTATCGAGCGGGAAGGTTGTCGTCTTCAGGGGGAAGCGCTCGCCGACAAGACCTTCGATCGTCTGAACGTGGGCCGGCGTCGAGAAGATGAAGCCGGTGAGGCCTGCACCGAATTGCTGGCGTGACTGGTCCCAGTCGAGCAGGTTCTGACCGCCATCAGTCACGAACTGGCGGAACAGCTTGAGCGCGTTGAGGCCGATCTCGTTGTCGAAGGCGACCTTCTTTGTCGTCTCGTCCACCAGCTTGCCGCCCTGCTGGTAAATCGCCGCCTGCCACAACCAGTCATCCGGCCAGCCATTGATGTCGTAACCCATGCCCGAAACCTTGGGGTCGAGTGCGTGGATCTTCTTTGCCAGCTCGATCAGTTCGGGGAAGGTCTTGGGCATGCTGTCAGGGTCGCCACCAGCCTTCTTCACCAGATCGGCATTGATGTACATGATCGGCGAGGAGGCATTGACAGGCAGTCCGTACTGAATGCCATTGACCCGACCGAGCGCTGCCAGCTTCGGGCTGAAATTCCTGTCGAGGAATGCCTGCCCGCCCTCTGCGTCGATATAGGGCTTCAGGTCGGTGATCTGGTTGCGCGGGGCAAGCGTGTTCACCAGTTCGGCGGTCAGGTTGTAGCCGGAAAAATAGACGTCGGGCAGGTTGCCCGTCACCGCCGAGCGCAGCACCTGCTGCTGGCCTTCGTTGTAGCCGGGAGCCGGAGCGAGGAAGTTGATCTTGATGTTCGGGTGGTTCTTCATGAAGGTTTCGGCCAGCGGCTGGTGAAACTTGGTGAAGCCCGGCAGGTTGTAGAGAACGTTCAGCGTCACCTCTTCCGCCGCGAAGGCGATGCCAGGAAGCGAGACGACAGCCAGTCCGAGGGCGAGGCCGCCCAATGCGCTGCGGCGTGTAATCTTCATTGTGGTGTTCCTTTGGGTGGGGAGAAGTCGTCGAAGGGATCATTTGACGCCTGTCATGGTGATCCCGGCGATGAAATGTCGGCGTGCCAGCAGGAAGCACAGAACCATGGGCGCCGTGATGATCGCCGCACCCGCCATCAGCGCGCCATAGTCCGCACCGGATTCGACATCGGCGAAGAACAGCATACCGAGCGGCGGCAGTGCGAGATTGGTCTCGGTGACAACGATCATCGGCCAGTAGAGGTCGTTCCAGTGCGCCACGACGGAGAAGACCGCGAAAGCAGCAAGCGACGGCAGTGAGCCGCGCAGCACCAGCCCCCAGCAGATTTCCATTTCGGAATAGCCGTCGAGCCGGGCCGCCTCGATGATTTCGTCGGGATAACTGCGGAATGACTGGTGAAACAGGAAGATGGCGAAGACCGACAGGAAGAACGGCATCATCATCGCGAAATAGGTGTTGAGCAGCTGCGCCTTGGCGAGCCCGACAAAGAGCGGTAGCGCCAGTGCCTGAATGGGCACGCAAAGCGCGCCGATGACTGCCAGCAGAAGCAGTCGCCGTCCCGGAAACCTCAGCTTGGCGAGTGCGTAGGCGGCCGGCACGGCCGTCAGCACCTGTACGATCAGAATGCCCAGGCACACGATCACGCCATTCAGCATGAAGCGCGCCATCGGCTGCTGCGAGGTCGCGCGCGTGTAATTGGCGACCGCTTCGAACTGTTTCGGAATCGGCCAGAGCGAGACGTCGAAGATCTCGGCCGACGAGCGGATGGACGTCAGGAACATCCAGTAGAAGGGCAAGAGCATCACGAAGGCGCCGAGCGCCAGCACGAGATGTGGCAGGAATTTGCGTAGTCTCGCCATCAGTAATGCACCTTGCGGTCCATATGCACCGTCTGCCAGATCGACATGACGAGCACGATGACGAGGAAGATCAGGGTCAGTGCGGCGGCATAGCCGGTGTTCGAATATTCGAAGCCTTCGAGATAGAGATCGAAGAGCAACGTCTCCGATTGGAACCGCCCCTTGGTCAGCACGGCCACCGTTTCGAACACCTTGAAGGCCGATATCGAGGTGGTGACAACGACGAACATCGTCGTCGGGCCGAGCATCGGCCAGGTCACTGTCAGGAATCGGTCGATCGGGCTTCTGGCGCCATCCAGGCGGGCCGCTTCGTACATATCCTTCGGGATCGCGGTCAGCCCGGCCAAGAACAGCACCATGTTGAAGCCGAGGATCTGCCAGACACCGATAATGGCCATGGTTGGAATAAGCAGCGCTGGATCGGACAGGAAACCGACGGGTGCGAAACCAAACCATTTGATCGCCGCATTGACCGGCCCGAGCGAGGGATGCAGAAGGAACTGCCACACCGTCGCCATCGCCACCAGCGTCGCGGTCACCGGCAGGAAGTAGGCTGCTTCCCAGAAGGTGCGGCTGCGTTTGCGGCCATGGACCAGCAGCGCCGCGCCAAGGGCCAGGAACAGGCCGAAGGGAATGACGATGAGTGCATAGACGACAGTGTTCTTCAGAGAGCGCATGAAGACTTCGTCGCCAAACGCCTTGACAAAATTGTCGATGCCGACAAACCGCGCCGAAAGCGCGCCAAGCCGATAGTCGGTCAACGAAAAGCCGGCGAGGAAGATCATCGGCAGCACATAGGTTGCGAGCAGAAGCAGCGTTGCCGGCGCGACAAACAGCAGGCCGTTGCGCACGATGCGCCGCTCGGCGGTGGACGACTGCCGGGAACTGGTCTGAGGCGATACGTCTGCAACCGCCGCGCTCATGCCGCCACTCGCTCGCGCACGGAGAGATCGCGGCGCTTGCCGTCACGGCCAAACAGATGTGCGCGATTTGCGGTGAAGCCGAGCTGCAGCGCATCGCCGACATTGGCGGCTCCGCTCTCGCCTGCCTTCTGGCGCATGATGATCGTTACGTTCAGATCCAGCTCGAAGTCGCAGGTGACGAAACTATCCGCGCCATGGCGTTCCACGCGCACGACACGCGCCGACAGGCCGTCTTTCGCAGGATGAAAGTCTTCCGCGCGGATCGCCAGCGTTGCCGGACCTGCCTCATCCCTGGTGGTGATGCGGAGCGGCTGTCCGAACAAGGTCAGTGCGCCAGAGGCGGCGACATCGACCGGCAGCAGATTGATCGAGGGCATGCCGATGAAGCGGGCGACGGTCAGTGTCTGCGGCCGCTGGTAGAGCTCGTCGGGCGTCCCAAGCTGCTCGATGCGCCCTTCCGACATCAGCGCGACGCGGTTCGACATGCTCATCGCCTCAACCTGATCGTGCGTCACATAGATGAAGGTCGCGCCAAGGCGGCGATGCAGCGCCGCCAGTTCGTCACGCATATGCGCGCGCAGCTTGGCGTCGAGATTGGAGAGAGGCTCATCCATCAGGAAAGCCACGGGTTCGCGCACCAGAGCGCGTGCAAGTGCCACGCGTTGCCGCTGGCCACCCGAGAGCTGAGAGGGTTTGCGGTCGAGCAGTTCCGTTATCTGTAAGGTCTCGGCGGCTTGCTTGACCGACGCATCGATGTCGGCGAGTGCGGCACGCGGCGCAAACATCCCGGCAAGCGGCAGCCGCGCCCAGAAGGGCAGGCGGCGCATGCGCAGCGGCGTGGCGATGTTCCGCCGCGCCGTCATGTGCGGATAGAGCGCGTAGGATTGAAACACCATGGCCAGATTTCTGGCCGCGGGATCGGTGTCAGTCATATCCTGCCCGCCGATATGCACGCGCCCCTGATCCGGCGTCTCCAGCCCGGCAATGATGCGCAGCAATGTGGATTTGCCGCAGCCGGACATGCCGACCAGCGAGATGAATTCTCCCGGCCGGATCGAAAGGTCTATGCCCTTGAGCACATCCCCTTGCCCGAAATTCTTGCTGATGCGTGACAACTCAAGCGATTGAGGAGCCATACTACGTCCCTTTCCCGAAGGGCGCACAGATCAAGGGTTAGCGTGACAGAGGCGTGACGCTCGGATGATGTCTTGACGACATCTCACACCCAAAGCGCTGGGGTATCGCGTGACGGGCGACTAGCGCCGCATTGACGCAGAAATGGAGGGCGTCCAGACTCATTGCACCGAGCATATCGCCCGCTTCTAGCAGTCCTGGTCCTTCAAGGGCCCGACCCGCTCACGCGGCCCGAGCTTCAAGGATCGAAATTGGCGCCTTGGTCGCGATTACCCGCTCTAGGCGCAGTCCAGCGACCGATAGCAGTTTTGCAAATTGGCCTTCTGTCCGCTCAAGCCCACCTGGAACCGTCAGCATCGTCACATCCAGCACCTTGATGGGATGAGGATCGTTACCAGCGGGAATGATGGTCTCGGCAACGAGAACTTTCCCATTTGCCGTCATGGCCGTTCGGCAGTTTTTCAGGATTATGGCAGCGCGTTCATCGTCCCAATCGTGGATGACCTTTTTTAGGATATAGGTATCCGCCGAAGGCACACTCTCAAAGAAGTCACCCTCGACGAGCTCGCTACGGGGCAATGCGCCTCCGGTTCCCGTTCGTGCGGCAGCGACCCCCGCGGGCAGATCAAAGAGAATTCCAGTGAGGTGGCGTTACGGGCCAGGATGGCCGAAAGGAGCTGCCCGTGCCCTCCCCCGACGTCAACAACGCAGCGGGATGCGCTAAAATCATAGGCGTCAGCCACAGCTTCGTTGGTGCCTTGGCTCATCGCGATCATCGCACGTTGGAAGAGCGCTGCTTGCTCAGGGTGGGACCCGAGCCATTGGAACCTCGGGGCTCCAAAGACCTGTTCGAAGGCAGGCTCACCTGTTTGAACAGAATAGAGAAGCTGCGCGAAGGCCTGATAGGGTTCGCTGTTGATCATCAATACGAAATCGCGCGGGCCAGACGCCAGATCGGAGCAAAGCGTCGCGCTCAGTTCGGTTTGCGCGAAGCAGCGCGGCGATACTTCGCGAAACACGCCTTCGCTGGCCAGCAGACGCATGACGCGATAGAGTGCCTCGGCATTCGTTCGGGTGGCTTGGGATAACTCGTCTGCCGAGCGGTCGCCTCCGACAAGAAGATCAGCGATGCCTAGTTCGGCAACGACGCGCAAAGATTGCGAAAGCGCGAACCCGAAGCCCATGCGCAGGATTTGCTGAGACGGTGTACTCATCTTGCTCTCCACAGCGACAGAATTTGGTCATAAGGCGAGCGCACATCTATCCACCTCAGTCAAAACTCGGCGGTTCAGTAACCGACAGACGTCGTAATGCGTTTAGAAAAATAGTCGACGTTGGCGGCGGCAGCCCTAACTTAGGCTGACGATTTTCCGTCGCCATCATCCCAGTGTCAACGGCGGAGCAAAACCCGGCCATTGGGGTGGAGTAAAAGCAGGCCAGCCCAGGTGTGGCGATCAGCGGACAAATATGGCTCTGACTATCTTCACCTTGTAGCGGCGAAGAGATACCTAAATTTAGAACGCTGACTGCCTGCTGACGGTCTTCAGTCCGGGGTTCGCCTCCTTGAGTGCACGACGGCTTCTGGCGCAAAATGGTCATCCCAGATGACGACGTAACCGAGGAGCACCGGAGCATGCGGTTTCGAGCACGTCGCCTCGAATGTGGTCGTGCTCGCGATTCGTGAAGCGCCAAAATCGCTACTCACTACTGGGCGCATGCACATGGCATCCAATGGACTGGATGCTTCACGGTTAGTGCGGGCCGTTTGCTTGCCTCGCAAGCCGACTCGCTCACCAACACCCAGTTCATTGCGGCTACCGATTCAAAGGCACCGTTACAAAGACAAGGACCCGCTCGCCAACGGAGCGGGTCCCTATTGCCCGAGGCGGAACAGAATACATGGCCGCAGCTCCAATTTCGACGAGGGGCATGAACTTTTAGTTAGCGCCCTCGCCGCAAATCGAATTGAGGACGCACTTGGTTATGCTGTTAATGTCTGAATCAGAAAGACCTGCACTTGTCAGGCTCTTGCTAGCATTCGGGTGAGCATGCGAAAGTTTGCGATATGGACGCCGTCGCGCCGAAGCTGGGGAAGCGCGGCCCTTATAAAAAGCGTGTAGCCGCCTAAGGTTGCTTGAATGTGACACTGGGTTGCGCGATTGTCGAAGTCGCCTCAGTGACGCGAGTAACCTAGTGATCCCGACGAAAAAGGCCCCGCCTTTCGTGCCGACCGAAATCCACATCGGTACGATCGAGGATGAAAGGGGTCCGCTCGGCATTCTCTCTATCAAGACAACAACGGGTCTGTTAGAAATCGCGCTCGACTGCGAAGCTGCCGACGCCATCGTTGATGCCATCGGCGAGATTCGGCCGAAGCTGCCAGAAATTTCAAACTGAGACACTACCCATCTGTCAGGTCGCTTGCGTAGCGCGGGCAGCGCCGTTCATAGGGGCGGCGAGTGGTTTCAGTCCAGGGCATCATGATCTCCGTCGAATCTCAGCAATCCGACAGAACCACAATCCGCTGAAATCACTTACTTCTTTTTAGAACGGACACTGAGGGAAACGGTCACGTGGTTGGGGGCAATGGGGCGAACAAGCAGACCAACAAAACCGTACTGGAACCATCCTAGACTGGTCGGTCGATCGCCCGCTCTGGCAAAAGGGATGCCCTGCGCCGGATTGTGACAGGCGAGACGCCCGACGAAGCGGCTCTCGGCGAACTGCTTGCCCTTTGCAAAAAAAGGAACAGGTTCCGACGCAAAAAAATTGGAGCCTTCTGCGCTTGAAGCCGGACACCTGCCGATAATGCCGGTTGGCGGTGAATCGATAGCGCTGGCCAGCCTCGGCGATACCGCCGGAGGTGAGCCGGTTCGTTTCGCGATCTTGATGACTTCGAGGCGACTCTCGGCCCGGCTCACAGCACATCTTGGCGCATGGCGAAGCGCCGGAGGGCTGAAAGCACCAGGAATGGGATCAGCGCGGTGAGGATGATGGCGACGAAGGCCATTGCCATGCCGAGGCCGACCGAGCCCTGCTCGAACTGTCGCCAGATGAAGCTGGCCACGGTGTGCACGCCGACCGGCGCCACCAGCAGCGAGGCCACCAGTTCGCGTGTGGCAACAGCGAAGACGAACAGCATCGAGGCGACGAGATTGGGCAGGATCAGCGGCAGCAGGATACGCCGGAATGCCACCGCGCTCGAAGCGCCGGCTACCCGCGCCGCAGCTTCGAGATTGTCGGCGATCTGGTGAAAAGCCGCAGTGGTGTAACGCACCGGTTGCGGCAGCAGGATGCAGCAATAGGCGAGCAGCAGTATCAGCGAGGTGTTGTAGGGCGTGATGGGTAGCCACGGCTGGTTCCAGGCAAGGATTAGCCCCACCGCCACGACGACGCCGGGAAGTGCATTGGGGATGACGGTGAGCATATCGAGCACAAAGCGGCCGCGCACCTTCGTCTTGACCACGATATATGAGGCAATCGCACCGAGCAGGCCGGTGACCAACGCCGTGGCAACGCCGAGCGAGAGGGACAGCGAAAGAGCCTTGAGCGCGCCGGCGCCGTCTTCCCAGATGTTAGTGAAATTCTGCAGCGTCAGGTTATCCGGCGCGAGGCCGCCGGAAATGGTGCGTGACAGCGCGGTGGCAAGGATGGCTAGAAGCGGTGCGCCGGCAGCAATGAAGGCGACCAGCGCAAACAGCGCGAGCACCGGCACTGCGAGCAAGCCCAGCGGCCGCTTGACTATGGCTTGCGGCTTGCCGCTCACGGTCTGGAAGTTCCTGGCCGACAATAGGCGCCGCTGCACGAGGAAAGCCGAGAACGACAGCAGGACCAAAACCAGCGCTATAATAGAGGCGCCAGATAGGTCGACCGGCCAATCCGAGACGCGTAGCTCGATCTCCGTCACCAGCACGGTGAAACCGATGCGGTGGCCGAGCGCCGCCGGCGTGCCATATTCCTCGATCGCCATGGCGAAGACCAACAGCAGGCTTGCCGCCAGACCGGGGAGCGAAAGCGGCAATGTGATGCGCCAGAAGGCCTGCCAGGGCGAGGCGCCGAAAACGCGCCCGACATCGGCATATCGCGCGCCAACGGCGGCAAGCGTTCGCGTCATGGCGAAATAGACGACGGGAAAGCAATTTAGCGACATGACGAAGGCCATGCCAGGGACGGAGAACAGGAAGGCAGCGAGATTGAAACCGGTAAGCTGCTGCAGGTAGCCGCGTGGCTGCAACGTCATGATCCAGCCGAGCGTAGCGATATAGGGCGGGATCATGAATGGCACGAGCATCAGCGCGTCCCACACCACCGCGCCCGGCACGAGGAACCAGGCGCGGAACAAGGCAAGCGGCACCGCGATGAGCGACGAGAATACGGCTACGGCGATGCCGAGCCCCACCGTGTTCAGCGCCAGCCGCAGCAAGGCCGGATCGGACAGGGTCGGCGCCAATGCGGAGAACGGCGCTGCGAGCGAGCCGCGCCCCAGTTCCGGAAAAATGGCCTGCAGGATAACGAAGGTGAAGGGCACCACCACGACCAAGACAAGTCCGGCTGCGGCCACCCACATGGCCGGCGAGGTACCGCCCGACCGTAATCCCCTGCGCGCTTTCCTCGACCCGGGGAGGTCGGGGGACGAGAAAGCGATCGCCCCGCCATCCTCGGCAGACCGCGCCACTTCCATCGTCCCCATCGCCTTAACCTAGTTGGCGAAGATGGCGTTGAACTTGGCCAGCGTGTCCTTGCGCTTGGAGTAGACGGCGTCGGTGTCGATCTTCAGCACCTTGAGGTCACCGACGAGCGGTCGGTCGGCTTTAATGTCGGCGCGCGCCGGCATCAGCTCGATGGCGGCAACCTTGGTCTGGCCTTCATCGGACAGAACATAGTCGACGAAGCGCTTGGCGTCGTCTTGCTGCTTCGACCAGTTGAGGATCATCATCGGCCGTGGTGCGATCACCGTGCCGGAAGCCGGGAAGATGACTTCGATCGATTCGCCCTTCTTGCGGCCGGCGAGCGAGATGTAGTCGACGGCGCCGAAGACAGCAGCCTTGGCACCCTGCAGCACGGGATTAAGAGCCTCTGCATTGGCGCCGGCAACGGCAGCCCCATTGCCTTTCAGCGCCTCAAACAGTTTCCAGCCGCTCTCGGCCTCAAGCGCGGCAGTCAGCTCGAAGGACGAGCCGGACTGTGCCGGGTCAGGGATGTTGACCAGATCCTTGTAGTCTGCCTTGGCAAGGTCGCTCCAATCGGCCGGCTTCGGCGTGCCGCTCTTGGGGTTCCAGGCGATAGCGAGCGCTGAGACCCCTTGGGCAACCGCGGTGTCGGACTTCAGGAAATCGGGCACTGAGGTTGCGTTCGGGCTGGTATAGGGCACCAACCAGCCGCGCTTGGCGAAGTCGGTGGCCGTGTCCCAGGAGGCTGAGATCAACACGTCGACGACCGGATTGGCGGCCTCCGATTCGATACGGGCCATGACCTTGCCGGTGGTGGCCTGGAAGATATTGACCTTCACGCCGGTGCTGGCGGTGAAGCCAGCGGCGAGATCTTCGATCAGCTTGGCCGGGCCAGCCGTGTAGACTGTAATGTCGGCCAGCGCTGTCGAAGCAGAAAGCGCCAAGCCCGCCAAGGTCGACATCACAAAAAGGGAAATGCGCATCAGGTTCGTTCCTTTCCTTGTCAATTCGCCGGAAACCAGCGAAGTCCCCCGGGCTCGATGGCGAGCCCGACCTTCTCGCCGACGGTGCGGCGCAATCCGCTGACGGTTTCGACCACGACGCGCGCAGCCCCTTCGCCAAGCGCAACCGACAGTGCATAGGAATCGCCGCGGAACAGCGCGCGTACCACTTGGCCGTTTGCATCTGCCGCCTCCGGGGCAAGCACATCGATCGCCTTGCGGCCCAGCATGATGCGCGCGCGGGCGGCTGCAGCCGGACCTTCCGATCCTGGCGCCAAATGGATGCCGGTGCCGCAAAGTTGCCATGCACCGTCTGCCTGTCGCTCGGCCTCGACCACCGTGCCGAGCTTCAGGAATTCCGCTACCTCGACGCTGGCAGGGGCGGAGACCAGCGTCTGCGGTTCGGCGCACTGGATGATCGCACCGCCCCGCATGACGGCGACCTGGTCTGCGATGGTGAAGGCCTCGCCCTGGTCGTGGGTGACATAGACGGCGCTGACACCAAGATCGGAAAGAAGCGCGGCGAGATCGACCGCAAGTGCCTCACGCAGCTCGCGGTCGAGGTTGGACAGCGGTTCGTCGAACAACAGCAGCCCCGGTTCGCCAACGATAGCGCGAGCTATCGCAACACGTTGTTGCTGGCCGCCGGACAGGTCGCCCGGTCCGCGCGCTGCTAGCGGGGCAAGACCGACACGGTCAAGCACAGCCATGACGCGGTGCTCAATCTCGGCCCGACCAAGGCCCGCCATCTCCAGCGGAAAGGCGACATTGCCAGCCACGCTCATATGCGGCCAGAGCGCATAGTCTTGGAACACCATGCCGAGCCCGCGCCGTTCCGGAGGCACGAACAGCCTGGCGTTTGCATCGGCCATCAACCGCCCGCCGATCGAGATCGTCCCTATAGTCGGGGCGAGTAGCCCGGCGAGTAGACGCAGAAGCGTGGTCTTGCCACAGCCCGAAGGCCCCAACAGCGCCAGGGTGCGGCCGCGCTCGAGGTCGAGGCCGATATTGCGTAGGATCGCTGTTTCGCCATAGGAGAACGCAAGCGCGCGCAGCTCGATGGCTGCC
Source organism: Mesorhizobium terrae (assembly GCF_008727715.1). Taxonomy (GTDB): domain Bacteria; phylum Pseudomonadota; class Alphaproteobacteria; order Rhizobiales; family Rhizobiaceae; genus Mesorhizobium; species Mesorhizobium terrae. The sequence continues at coordinate 4,211,636 of NZ_CP044218.1, read as the reverse complement.
GTCCCGGCAAATTGACCTGTGATGCCCGACATCGCCAGCCCCGTGATGCCGGCAAGCCCTAGCGGCTGCGGATGACAGTTTTGCGAAATCGTGGCGACGGTTCCGCGAGGAAACCGGAGTTGTCAGCGCCTGAGCGACGAATTTTACCTCGTCTCGAAGCTTAAGCAGACTCACCAAACCCAGAACAGCAGCCACCAGTTACCTGCGCCGAACAGCACGGCGGCGGCAATGCCGACCATAGCGACAAGCCTGCGCCCAATGGAGCGGGAATAGCGGGCGGAAACCTTCCATGCCAGCCAAAGGCACCATAGGGCGGAGCCGAGCAGGAGACAGGCTCGCACGGCGTCAACGAAGCCGAGCGACAGGCCTTCGCGGCGCAGCAGCGTCACGGTCGTCATAGACAGACCGAGGAACACCCCACAGCCCGCCATCGGGATCAGGCATTGCGCAAGGTGATGGAGAGGGGCGGCCTGGAACGCCCCGAGCGCGCGCGTTGCAAAGGCTAGCGCCGTGCCGACGGCCATGGTCGTCAGGCAAGCGATCGCCAGCACATAGGCAATCATGAGGGCGCCGTCCAAAGGCGTCATCATGTCGTTCTGGTCAGGATAGTTGGTCAGGATCCACCAAGGCAGGCGGGGTTCGATGAGCGCGGTGCCGGCATGCTCGACCAGCCATTCGGCGATATGCTGCCGAGCCGTCACGTAAAGAGGACTGGAGGCCCACTGGAATGCACCGGCCGCCAGCCCCATCAGACCGAACACGATCAGGAACGTTTCCCATGGCTTTGGCTCGTCGCCGGCGACATTGACGATCTCGTGCGATGGAGAGCGGATTTCCAGTGCGACCGCCTGTTTGAACCCGGCGCAGCGTCCGCACATGTGACAGGCCGATCCGCCCTGCATGGTACGGATCGGCACAAGAGGCGCGCAGTTGACGAAGGGGGTGGGCCCACCAGGCACACGACGCCATGCGACCCAGTTCGCCTTATCGACGCGGTAATGCAGTGGCGCGAGCTTCGACAGCAACGCAAAGACGCCATTGACCGGGCAGAGATAGCGACACCACACTCGCTTGTCGCGACCGTATAGGAAGCCGACGGTCACGGCGGCGAGCGTCGACCCTCCCAGCACAATGATGACTGGTTTCGGATATTGGTAGACGCTAACCATTTGCCCGTAGATGGTCGTGCAAGCGAAGGCGACGAATGGCCAGCCTTTCCACTTCATCCAGCGCGGTATGGCTCGGGCTAGGCTGTGACGGCTGACCGCTTCCGCCAGTGCGCCTTCCGGGCAGAACAGGCCGCACCACGAACGGCCGACCAGGACCATGCTGACCAGCACGAAAGGCCACCAGATGCCCCAGAACGCGAACTGGGCAAACAGCACAGCGTCGGACCATATGTGCGACAACCGTGTCGGCATCGGTGCAAGCACCGGGACTATCAACAGCAGCACATAGGCCACAACGATGATCCATTGAAGCCATCGGATCGCGTTCTGATGGTCACGCAGCCACTCCCCCGCGCGCTTTGTAGCGGCTCTTGCGTGGCTGCCCGACCGAAGGCTCAAGCCGGCTGGGCTGCACGGGGTCGGTTGAGCAACCATATCACCAAAGTCCAGTATGCCGCGAAGGCGAGCAGTTCGATCATCACAGGGCGGGCGCGGTAACCGGTGAGGCCGGAAATGACGCCACCCGCCATGCCGCTGTCCGGTAGCAGCGGCGAGGTATCCCATAGTCGCCCCGACAGCGAGGGCAACAGGCCGAGCGAAATCAGATGGTCGATGCCTGAGAGGAGTAGGGATGCAGCCAGAAACAGAAGCATCACCTCGGTCACCCGGAAGAATGTCCGCCACGACAGGATCTTGCCGCCGATCTGGAGCAGCCAATAGGTGGCAAGCGCGGCGACGATGCCTAGGACGGCCGCGATCGCGGCTCCGAAATTCGAAGCGGAAACGCCAGCCATGGTCCCATAGAGGAACACCGCGGCCTCGCTGCCCTCGCGCAGCACGGCCAGCGTTGCCAGGGCGAACACGCCAAACCAGTTCGACCGGTCCGCGACCTCGCTCAGTGAGGCGTGGAGTTCGGATTTCAGCGTGCGGCCATGCCTGCGCATCCAGAATACCATCTGGACGATAAGGGCGGCGGCGAGCAGAACGATGGCTGTCTGGAAATACTCCTGCGAGTCGTCACCCAATGCGTCGCCTACCGTCAAAAGTAGAAACGCGAGCGCGACGGCTCCCACCAGACCGACGACAACCCCGGACCACAGCCATAACCGTCCCGACCGGCGTTCGGCGACAGGGCGCTTCCCGAGCCAAGCATTGAGAATGCCGATGACGAGCAGCGCCTCGATGCACTCTCGCCAGATAACGAACAGGACATTGAAATCTTGCGTGCCCATGGCAGAGCTACTTCGCAACGAGAACGGCTGGCGCCGCGCCGGGGTGGAAATCGTCGAAAAAGGGGTATTCGCCGGGGTCGAGTGTGCGAATGACCATCACAGCCTCGGAATGCGGCGCAACGACCTTTTCCTTGCGCAGTTCCAGGCTCTCGAACTCAGCCGGCATATCCCCCATGTTTGCCAACTCGATCCGAATGCGCATCCTGGCGGGCACCTCTAGGCGAAGCGGTGAGATGGCGCCGTCCCTGAATTCGATCCTGAAGGTCGGGTCGTCGGCCAGCGCGGCCGATGATGCTGATGCAATCCACAGTCCGGCCAGGGCTGCGATGATCCACCCGCGCGCCGACATCGGATCAGTACGCGCCTTTCTTGCCGGTTCCGGCGTAGACAAAATCGTAGTCGACGGTGAATGGCTTGAACCACTCGCCGACGCCGGTCTCCTTGTCGACGTGACGGCCGAAATGCGCGTGCATATTGGCTGAAGGCGGGGAAATGGTCAGCTTCAGCTTATATTTACCCGGTCCATCGAGCTTCACGTTGTCGCCATAGTGCGGCCCGTCATTGGCCACCATGGGCATGAAATCGCCCTTCTGCGTGTTGCCATTGTCGACGTGGGTCAGCTCGTAGGAGACGACGAGATAGGGCATCCAATCGCCCTCGGCAAAGCCGTTCGTGTTGCCTTTTCCAGCTTTGATGTCGGCCTCGAGGTGCACGTCGGAATCCTTGGCCGGGCGCATCATCCCTTCCGGCTCCATCTCGATGGGCTGAAGATAGACCGCGCCGATCTCCATGCCGGCCTCGGAGTGAGGTGTGCCCACCGGGATTTCTTTCGCCAGAACCGAGCCGGACCCCATGGTCAGGAGAGCGAGTGCAAGCGCCGCTGTAATGGATTGCATGTTCATTAGCGTCCTCGATGCTTGTTTGCGCTGTAAGACAAGACAACCCCTGCCACGCATCGTCTGTCGGCGGCGCGCAAATACCTTACTGGAGAAGTCATGTTTTTCACTTGTCAGCTGCCCCACTCAAAGAGTCAAGCGAAAACAAAAATTTGCGATCCGGCTTTCGCGGCTGGCGTCGTAGACGAGGAATTGTCCAGCTGCGGCCAAATGGCGTTCGTTCATCGGTATTCAGACGGACATCAACTGCGCCCTTGGGCGAGCCGTGGCGACATGCAAACCTGTGACCTTCCGGCGGTGGCCAGCTCCTACGATCCCCTTCGTGGTAGAGTCGATAGGCGCGGTTAATTCGAGAAGCCTCACCCTCGTGCCTGAGCAGAACGAACAGCCGCCCGCATCCAGTTCCCGCGCCTTGGACATCGATGCAGTGCGACCGTACGACGCTGGAACACGCGGCTTCCAATTCTGGCAAAATTCACGCACCAGATGACCGACTGGATATCGTTCGGTTTTCGGCGCCACCTCCGCTTGGCATGGACAGAATGAAGTCGATAAGGTTGGTTGCGGAAGAAGCGGCTGAGGCGAGGACCGATATGCGTGCCTGGAAGATGGTTGGTTTGGCCGCTATTGCGATCTTCATAGCGGCGGATCCGTGGATTGCATCTGCCCGAGCCGACAAGATGGTGGTTGTCCCACCGGGCAACCGCTCTCACGTTCAGCCCACAATTCCCACAGCGTCTGCCCAGAGAACACGGGCCTTCAACACGACTTACGAGGCCAAATACGCTCAGATCATCGCCCTGCTCGGGCGAGAAAAAACCCTGATGGCGCAGATCCATAAGGCAGCAGAAGCCTATGATATCGATCCGATCCATATCGTCGGTGCATTGGTAGGTGAGCACACCTACAATGTGAGCGCGGTCGGCAGCGCGCAGACCTACTATGTGAAGGCGCTGGCCTATGCCAATGCGGACTTCGTCTTCCGCTACAAGGGAGTGTCGTTGCAGACCTTCCTCGACCGTCCGGAATTCGCCCACTGTAAAGCCGAGACAGGCAGCGCCGCGCTGTGGAACTGCCGCGACCAGGTATGGCAAGATGCCTTTCGCGGAAAAACGGTGGACGGCGTAGCCTACGAGCCTGTGACCTTCCAGCGCGCGTTCTTCCAGCCTTTTTACGCGGGACAGACATTCGGCTTCGGTCAGATCAGCCCTCTCACCGCCTTGGAGGTCACCGACCTGGTTCACAAGGTCAGCGGCTTGCCCAAGCTGACAACTGACAAACCCCAGGCGATCTATCGCGACATCATGGATCCCGACCGATCGATCATCTACATCGCCGCGATCGTGCGGGATTCCATCGATGCCTATGCAGAACAAGGCTACGATATCTCACGCAACCCAGGCATCACCGCCACCCTATACAATGTCGGTCAACCCAGGCGCCGCGCAGCGGAATTGCGAGCAACAGCAGGCCGCAAGGCGCAAAAGCTGCCGGTTGAAAACTACTACGGTTGGCTGGTCAACGAGAAGCTTGACGAGTTGGAGACTTTGCTCAACCAGCACACACAATAGGATGTTACATCGATTCATCGACGTATTTGGAGCGTGGCAACAAAATTAGCAGCGTTGTCTTGCCTCGAACCTGGACGACAAAGCTTATCTGGGATTGGGCTCCCAAAGAGAAGAAAATCCGAAACGTGCGGGCGGAGAGATTGAAGAATGCGTCGATCGCGACGGCGGTCGGCAACTTCGGATAAACTACCTTTCGTTCAATGTGTTTTCCGGTTGAGGAACAATCTCAAACTCTCGCGAATTTCTGCTTCATCGAACACGCCCTGCGAAAACAAATCCATTGTGGCCATCGCCAAATCTTCTGCCATTTGGCTTCCGCATGGAATGCCTTCGCAGATGCAAATGTCATCATAGACGCCTTTTAGTAGCTTCAAATCGTCTGGATAGGCGATGCCGCTTAGTGAGAAATAGGGAACCGACATAGCTACCTCTCTGCTGGCGTGGAAGAACGGTATTCGTTCGCAGCTGCCAATTCACAACCAGATTGCCACGCAGCTTTTCGACATGGTTGCTTGGCGGCAAGCACCAGTCCTGATCGGTTACAGCATCGTCGATCATCTGGAGCTTGCAGAACAACCGAACTTCAAAATCAGGCGCAGTGCAGCGGGAGCGGACATCGTCTACGAAGAATGCCTGCAGCCCGTCATCCCGAAAGCCGATGATCCTTCACCTCACTAATAAGATAAATATACCGCTAGCAACTCATTTCACAAAAACCATCCATCGCTGGCCTCATCGTGCGACGCACACTTCTGTTCCCGGATGGGAGCGCAACTGCGCGCACAATCCGTATTGTCTGTTTGAAGAAACTCGACCGGGGCGGTGGCAGACGGTCAAGGCGGACGCATCAGCACCCCTGCGTAGCGGTTTGGCCTTGGCGGCCAGACGCCGTTCTGATCCCATTTCTCACCAGCAGTAAAAGGATACGCCGTTGCGGATCGACTTACAATCCGAGTCCGCGCTGCCTGCCGAGAGTCCATTCGATGCCACCGGCCTTGCACATGACGCCAGAGAAGTGTGTGCCAATCTGTTTTTCGAGAACGGGCTGCCAAGGAACGAACTGAAAGCCGAGCCAACCTCCCATCATCGCGAAGTGCCCGCTAGCGAGCCAGGCAACGGCGGAAGGCATCCAGTGACGTACTCGCCTGGCTTGCTGGGGGAATAGGTCAGCCCACGCTCGGCGGCTCGCGCGCGGCCGACGCAGCGATCTCGGTGACCTCAAATCGGGCGATGGGTCTTTGGGTGCGGATGCTGCCAACGTCAAGCCGCGTGGCTTGGTCCTGATCGACAAGGTTTTGGCGGCGGCGCGCAAACGCTTCCATAACCCCTCGGCTGAAGCGAGCTTCTGCGAGCGGCCTCCAGTTGGGTGACGCCAGCTCCTGGTTGAGCCAGCTCGCACCACCGCTGCCGATCTGCTTGCCTAGGCTTTGAGTGGGGAGGTTGCGGACGGCAAAAACATTGCTCCGGTCAGGGGCGTCACTGGCCATGCGGCGTTCGGTGATGTCGGCGGGGATTTTCCGCTCGTCGACATCAACCTGCTCAACATGCCCCACGCGGCGCCGGGTCAGCCGGTCCCGCACAAGGTAGTCCGTCTGTTACAACGAAAGCCCATGCAACGCCTGAAGCACCAGCATCTTGAACTTCAAGACCACGTCAAAACCGGGGCGTCCGCCTTTCGAAATCGCACTGCGCCGGACTGTCTTCTCCAGCACTATGCCGAACCGATTGTGAACTCGTTCCAGGGAACGAAACTTCGGATGTTCTGGCTGGCAACGTTTTGACGTTTCCGCTGTCCACAGCCATTTATCCGGCTAAATAAATATCCGGTAGAGCAGCTGCAGCTGCAAGATTACATTTTGGTAAAGCCATTTAAATGCCATGAATCTGGATCGAGATCATATTTCGCCTAAAAAGGAGGTGGTTGAAAATGAATGCCGATGAACAGAACCTTCTCAGTAACCTCTTTGATCGTACAAGGCAGGCGGCTGATACTCCACGTGACCCCGAAGCCGAGCGTTTCATTCTGAACCAGATTAAAAGCCAGCCTTCGGCCCCTTATCTCCTGGCTCAGGCTGTCATCGTCCAGGAACATGGCCTGAACGCATGTCACGAGCGCATCCAGGCATTGGAAGCGCAGGTGAAGGATTTGCAGAATGCGCCGCCCACACAACCGCAGTCTGGCGGCTTGCTGGGTTCGATCTTCGGCAGCTCCCAAAGTGCACAGTCGTCCCAGCCGTCTCCCGGTCGTTTCAGCGGACCCTGGGGCAGCGGCACAGCTCCCCAGGACGGATATCCACCACAAGGGCAGCAGCCACAGGCCGGGCGCTGGGCGGCACCGCCGCAACCACAGGCCCAAGGCGGCGGCTTTCTGCAGGGCGCGTTGAGCACGGCAGCCGGCGTGGCGGGAGGCGCACTCATGTTCGAGGGCATCAAGAACATGATGGGCGGTAATTCGTTGTTTGGCGGCCCGGGCGCCGGAACCGGCAGCGCGCCGCAAACTGGTGCCAGCGAGACGGTCATTAACAACTACTACAGCGATGACAAGAACACCGGTACGCAGAACGATTACGCCGAAATGGATCGTCTCGACGACGCATATGACGATTCACAGGACAGCGATACCGATGATGACAATGTAGCTTAAAGCGACGGGCGATAAGCAGGACGTTGTCCAGCTTATCGCCCGTCTTCCGGTGTAGAGCCGATTGTGCAAGATGGAATGCACCGTGCTGACCGGCACCGAGTTGCCGCTCTTCGGGTAGATGAGCCCGTCAGCGTGTGTAGCGTTAGTGAGTCCCTTGAGCAAATACTGTCCAGTCGCATAGCGCTCGAACAGCCTGGTAACCGCCGGTGCTAGTTCTGGATGAGGTTCGATGACCTTCTTGCCACCCTTGGGCGTAGTTGATGTAGCCAAGCGGCGCTTTGGATGGCCAGATTCCCTGCTCCGCCTTTTCCATCCGTCCCTTGCGGGCTTCCTCGGAAAGGTTGTCGATGTAGTTCTTGGCCATCAACACTTTGATGCCATGTATGAACTTTTCCGACGAGCGGGAATCCCGCGATAGCACCATGCCTTCCTTGGCGAGATGGATTTCGATATTCAACTCGTCGAGCGTCACCCAACCTTGAGATTGCGGTAAAGCCGGTCGGTCTACCTGCCCAAGCTGTACGCGAAGATCCCCTCCCCGCCACCGACCGAGAACACGCCGCAAACCATGGGGCCAATGCTCGCTTACCTGCGCGATCATGGCGTCACCGGGTTGTTGGAGGCCATCAGCGACGAGGACACGGTAAGGACCGTGTCCGAGATGGACAAGACTGGAACGCTCAATATGCGTTTCGAAGCGTCCTACAGGATCGGGAAGCCAGGTGATGTCGAAACGGCAATGACGACGCTACGCCGATGGCGGAGCCAATATGGAACCGCACATGTCGGTGCTCATACGGTCAAATTCTTCCTCGACGGCACCAATGAGATAGGAACGAGCTCACTTCTGGCCCCCTTCTCAAACGGAGCGAAGTCTGTCGAGCCTGCTATGACGAAGGAGGAACTTGCCGGTGTTCTGGTCAAGTTGAACCAAGCCGACATGGATATGCACCTTCACATGGTCGGCGATCGTGCGTTTCGCACCGCTCTGGACGCAGTGGAGATTGCCCGCAAGACCGTCGGAGCCGCCTGGAAGCAGCGCGTGACCTTCGCGCATTGCGAACTCATCGACGACGCTGATTTTGCCCGCGTCGTTGATCTCGATGTGACGCTCAACTGGACCCCGCACTGGTCTGGTGGGTATTTCCAGGGCAATGAGCCTTATCTCGGACAGGAACGGCATGACAACGAATATCGGTTTCAGCCGGTCATCGCGTTTGGCGGTCGGATAACCTATGGAAGTGGCACCGTTTCCAAGCAGGAATGGGACCGATCGGACCCGTTCTTCGGAATGCAGATCGCCCACACCCGACGCGATATCGAGAAGGGTCTGGTTTCTGATCTCATTCGCAAGCCCGCATCGGAAATGCTGCAGTTGCAGGATCTCGTCGCTGGATACACTCGAAACTCCGCCTATCAGCTAAGGCTCGACGACAAAGCCGGGACCCTCCAAAAAGGGAAATCCGCCGACTTCATGATCCTCGATCGCAACCTGCTCCACACTCCGGCGCTTGAGGTCAGCAAGGTGACGCCGAAGACGGTTATCTTCGAAGGTCGCGTCGTGAGCGGTCACTTCTGACTGGTGGACACGACCCGGTCATTGTCATAGGCGATCGTTCTGGCGCACTTGCATATAGAGCGGTGGTAGGACCGCTCAATATCAAGTCCGGAATTGAAGCCCATGATCACACCCTCCCGAAGAGGTGCTCGCGCTCCCAGGCGGTGATGACGCCCTGGAAGCTCTCGAGCTAGACCTGCTTCAGGCGCAGGTATGGCCCGCCTGCCCCACGATCTGCCTGATCGGGCCTCTCGTTTCGATAGTGACAGGATGGCGTCGTTGGTCTCCTGGCGACGGAGGTATCCCTCGTATTGCAGCCGTTCGGCATAGATCAGAAGCGTTGGATCAGCGGCACTGCTGCCGATTGCCCTCCTGATCTGTCACATCGATATCCCCACAGCATCGAGAACGGCTCGACTGGAATTCTCCATCGGATGCCAACGGTCAGCGACTTGATCGGCATGCGGTAGAGCCTCAGCGATCGCCTCTCCATAGCCCTGTCGTGCCGAAGGGAGGAACTGGCCATCGCTTGATTGGCAGGAATTCAACGAGCGCCATGGTGAGTTCCGTGTAGATGGCTTTCGTATTCAGCCCGGCTGTGGTTCCGAATAGCGGTTACGCCGTTAGAACACTTCAACCTGACGATGTGCGGGAGGTAAAGGAAACGATGCAAGAATCCTGATCCGTGATGAAACTCGAGGGAAAGCACGAAGTCGACCTGCGCAATAAGCTTACCACCGCAATAGCTTCATCCTGGGATGGTCTCTTGGTCAGGGGTCGTCTCAGCAACCAAATCTTCCCATCTGGAGGTCGTTCCAGCGAATTCACTCGCCAATCCCGCGTCAGTGGGTTCGTTCAATCAGATTTGCGGCCAGAAAGGGACCTCCGCCAATTGATGACGCTCGAGATCCACTCCAATGCGCGGCCGCGCTCCAAACCATTGTTGATGAGAAACGCAGCCGGCCGCCGCGTAAGCAAAATGCAAATCTTACGAATCGGTAAGTTGAGCGCCTTCGTTCCGTCAAAATCGACATAGCAGGAGATGGACGTGGGGGATTGTTCTCAACAATTGGAGATGGAAGATGTTTCGTAAGATTGTTCTCGCGACCGCAGCTGTCGCTGTATTCAGCATACCGGCTTTTGCTGCTGCCGAGTTCTACGTCGCCAAATCTGCCGCTACCAAAAAGTGCGAAATCGTCGACAAGAAGCCGGACGGCACCAAGCTGACGGATGCCGGTAAGAAAAGCTACGCCACCAAGGCCGACGCAGAGAAGGCACTGAAGCTTCTCAACGACTGCAAGTGATCTGACGGGAGCTTCACGGTTCCCAATTCTTAACCTGCTCCGGTCTCCGGAGCAGGTTTTTTCATTTGACCATCAGCCGGCGTCAGGCAGGCATCGACCAGAAGCCCACGGGCGGTTCTCCATCAGCCCATGCCCTATGAAACAAAGGTCGGCTTTCTTGCCTTTGCGGTTGAGCTTGGCTCGGGATTGGTGATCGCGAAATGCGTCTCTTTCGACCACTTTTGATCATGAAAGTTCGCTTCCGCGTTGCGCCCGCCGCCGCCAGCCGGCGGCTCATCCGAGCTATTCGGCTCGATGCTCTTCGTCGACGCCCAGGCCTCGATTAGTGTGCCGTCGACCGAGAAGTGATCGCAGGATAGAAACTTCTTCACCCTAGGACCTAGTGACGATTTAACTGTCTGAGCTGTGAATCGGCATGCAGTGAAAATCAACCCTCTGGCTCTCCCTTGCCGGCAGCGGCATCGTCGACCGCCGTGCCCCGGAGGTCATAACTGCCAGTTCCCTCATCATCGCTCGAACGAGCGGTTCGCCCCTCTTCATCGATCTGCCTCGCAAGGAGACGGCTCGCCCTGTCACCTGACCACGTATCAGGGCCGCAAGACCTTCGCCCGCTTTGTCGGCAAACGCGACCGCCCAGCCTTCATGCCCTCCAGCATCATTTCGGGCACGTGACCCGCATCATGACCGACAGTGCCTATGTCGGCACGGATTTCTGCTTCATCTTCGCTCCTTGCGGCTACGATGAACCAGAACTCCTCCCTTCGTGAAGTCCCTCTATTTGTCTCAAAGGTCCTGACGGCGGACATATATCGCGGTGATGGTGCAGAGATGGTGTCGCGTGGAAATAGAGCCCTTGGTCTTTTGACATTGCGCTCGGGGAGTTGAGCGAAATTAGCTGAAGGCCCGCCCTTGATCCAACGACGATGTCCACAATCCAGGCCTCCATCTCGGTCCATCTCCACGGCTTTATGCGCGTTGTGAAAACAGACGCCGTTTGGCGCGCTTGCACCGTCGCAACAAGCCGAACAGGAATACGATCAGAAGGAAGAGCGCGAGGCACCACCAAAGCCACCTCGGCAGCGTATGCGGCTTTCCCAGGCCCATGCCCGCTGCAAACACCTCGGTCAAATCGCGCTCGATAGCACCGATCGCGCATCGCCCATCACGACCTGCGCGCGTGTGACTGTAGAGGTCAACGCCGCCAACGACCGGGTCGGTGATACAGAGGCGCCAATCGCCGGCGCCACGCGCGGCGCTGAAGAAGCCCGGCGCGTAGCCGCTATCGAGTCCCGGGTCCGCGACTTGGGCTGCCGCGCCGCACGCATTGTCTGGACTCTGCAGGTTGGGACCGATCGCCGTTGGCGTGGCTCCGGGCACACAATTGCCCCCGGTGTTTGAAAATATCGCGACGTTTCCAAGCGCCAGGGCGGCACCGGTGGGCGCGGCAAGGCCGGTGGCGGCGTTGTTGGCAACAACCGAATTGACCAGGCGCAGGCGCGAGCCCGAGATGGCGGCGCCCGCTGCCGTATTGCGCGCGAGAATTGTGTTGCCGACTGCCGAGTCGACCCCGCCCAACGCCAATGCGCCCCCGTCATCTGCGGCGTGATTGTCGACGATGATCGACCGCGTCAACGTCATCTGGTCGTTGGGTATGGGGTTGGTCGTGTCGGCGAGAACCTGAAAGACGTTCTGCCACGGCTCGGGCAATGACGCGGCCTCCAAGGCGGCCATCGCCCCACCGACGCGGCCGGCGACATTGTTGCGTAGCAGCACGCCGTCGGCCATGACCTGCCCCGCGAATGCCAGTGCGCCGCCAGCCTGGTCGGCGGTATTGCCATCGAAAGTTACGCGAGAGATCACAAGCCGCGGCAGATCGATCCACTCGTCGGCGCTCCAGATGTTCTCGCGCGGTGGCCGACCGAATGCGGCAATGGCGCCGCCAATCCGCGCTGTGTTGTGTTCGAAGGTCGATTTCGTCAGCGTGACGCGCGAGCCGAGCGCAAGGATGGCGCCGCCGAGGCCAAACGAGCCATTGTCGACAAAGTCGCTGTCGGTGATCTCGACATCGGACCGTACGATGGTCAGCGCGCCGCCGGTCGCCCCGAAGGCATCGCGCGCCGCCTCCGGGCGGGTGCCATTCTCGACAAATCGGCTGGCACGGATTTTGACCCGCGCATCCGTGAACAGCAGGCTTGCGCGGTTGCCGGCGAAGGTCGACCGATCGATTGTGATCTGCCGCGACAGCGCCACCCGGTCTGGCGTCGGCCACGCGCCGCCGGCGATCGGGTGGTCCCCGTTGCCGATGAATTCGCAGTCCGCCATCTCCACGGTCTCGGCGTTGACCACGGCGCTGCCGGTCGCTTCCGCTTGCGCGTCGCCGTTGCGGCGAAAGCGGCTGTTCTTCGCGCGTAGCGTGCGCACCAGAAAGGCCGATGGGCTGTCCTCGACCATCACATTGTCGAGCGTGACGGTTGCGTGGTCGCCTGCGACGATCGTGCCCGCGGCTGCTGCCTTGTTGGTGAGCGTCAGCCCGGTCAGATACAGCGACCACGTCGTGGTGAACATCGGCCCATTGCCGGGACCGGACAGTGTCACAGGCTGTTCGGAGCGGATCGTGCGCGAGGATGGCACAACATGCGTCGCGGTGACCGCGATGTGGTCTTCTCCGGCCGGGCAGCGGATCATGATCGATCCCGGTTGGCCGAGCGCCGTGGCGAGGTTGAGCCCGCCCGGCGCATCGTCGCGGCCGCACACGGTGACGAACTGTTCCTGCGCTGCCGCGCCGCCCGTGACGAGCATGAAACCCAGTACGAGGGTGGCGAGGCGGCTAGAACAGATCATCGAGCTGTGCCCCGTCCTCGGCCTTGCGGACCGGATTCTCTTCATCATCGAGGTTGATGAAGATGCGCCGGCCGACCGACCGGCAATTCGCCGCCTGCGCCGCTGGCACGGCGCTGATCGTGAAGCGCGCGTCGCTCTCGTGATTGACGATGCCACAGGCGCGCCGGTCTGCGCCGAAATCCTCGTCCTCCGCCTCGAATTCGAGGGTTCGGTCATCCGTCGTCGTGTAGGTGACCTTGTCGCTGGCCGACGCCTTCTCCCAATCGGCGACACGACCGGAATTCCTTGCTTTCACTGCGGCGATGAAAGCGGCCAGCGACCGTCCGAAGCGATCCTGCTCGGCCACCTCGAAGAAGCCCCAACTCGAGCCGTCGACGTCGATGCCGTCGTGGTCATAAAGGGCGATGAACACGTCGCCGCGGTCGTCCGGGTCCTTCAGCGCAGGGCAGACGTGGCCATCGATGGCATAAAAATGCTGGTCGATCGTCGTCCAGCACGACGGACTGAAATCCGCTGGCAATCGTGGCCGCAGCCCGCAGCCGAAGGCGCCTGCGATGCAGTTGTTGTGCGAGTACGTCACCAGCGGTTTGTCTTCTTCCATACCATATTGCTCTGCAGTTCCGTCAAAGCGGAGGAAGTCAGTGACGCGGTTGCGCTCGCGTGTCGTTCCGTCGCTGTTGGTGACGGTTCGCGCTCGTGTCATCAGCGTCGTCGGCACACCGACTCCACGGTCGTTGGCCGGAGACAGCAGATATGTTTTGATGCCGAAGATGAGGCTGGTTCCAGCAGGCTGGCCTTCGTCGTTGCCGCCGGCGGTGAGGAGCCAGCCATTACCGCTGACATAGGCTTCGCGACCGAAGTGGCGGTATTGCTGCACTCGCGGTGTCGTCTTGTCGACGGCTATATCGAGGATCATCGGGTCAGGGCGATAGCGCGAGGTAGAGTAGAAAGAGAGTTGGCCAAACGTCTCCGGCTTCGCGATCCCGGTCGGGGCGAAGCGGTTGTTGCCGGTCCATACCTGAAGGGCACCAATCATTGTGTCGGCGCCCTGGACGAGTTCTGTCAGTGGGCGGCCGTCATAGAATTGCTTGTTCACTTCGGCACGGCGGCGGAACGGGATTAGCCTTCGGCCTTCGAGTGAGCCGACCGCTGCCTTTGCCGCCGACAAGTCGAACACCGCCGCCGCTGCGGTCACGATCGCTTTGTCCTTGTCATCGCACGGAGCGTCGGCGCCCCGCTGCAGGCCGGCAAGGTCATAGTTCCATCGCACGTCGCAGGCATAATCGATGAGGTTGAGCAGCGCGAAGTGGCTGAGCCGCGCATATGGCTTCGCGTTGTATTCAAGGAAGTCTTCTTTCGCGATCCGCTGCATGCGCTTCAGGAGCCATTCGCGCACGTCGTCGTTGAGGTCGGAGATCTTGTCGAACGCCTCGCGGTTTCCGGCGCGGGCGAGTTCAGCCATCATCAGCTTGTTTTTAAGATAACGCGAGGTGTTCTGCATCAGCAGGTGGTTCTCTGTCTCGTCTATGCTCGCCCACAGCACCGAGCCGAAGATGATGATGGTCACAACCGCCGCCACCACCGCTGCCGCTGCCGCTGCGGCGCCTGCTGCCATCGCTCCGGCTGCTATCGCGGCGCCGATACCGAATGACACGGCCGCCGCCGCGATCAGGATGAGAAGCACCGCGAGAAAGCGCCAGAAACTGTCCCAGCCCGACGGGTGGAGTTCCTCCGCGCCGTCGTTGTTGTAACGTCCAACGCCTGGGTCGCTGCCAGTTCCCTCCACGGTGTCGATCGCGCTGCCATACTGGTTGTTTTGGTTGCCGCAGCTGAAGACCAGGTTGAATTGCTCACGCGCCGTTGCGTTGCCGGGCGCGGATCGCAGAGACAGGAAGCGCGTGTTGAGCCGCCCAAGTGCGGCGTCGACGTCAAAGCCGACGCCGTGGCCACGCTCGCCGACGCGGTAGAGCACATGCGCGATGCGGGTATATTCGAGAACTCCCATATCCCAGTCGCCTTTCACGTCGGCGCCGGAGAACTCAGAGAGGCAAGGTACGCCATCGGTACCGGGGACTTCGGGCTTGACGATGCCGCCCTCCTCGGTCCACGGCCCATGGCGGTCGTCGAGCAGCACGGCGCGTATCTGCCGGGCGAGGCAGGCGCGGGTCATATCCACCTGCACGCGGCTGTCACCCGGTGGAACAAATACGTAGGCTACGCTTGAGCAAGGGCCTTGGTCGTCCTCGAAACGAAACCCGAACCAGTCATTGTAGACGCGGTTGACGACATCCTGGGCTGAGGCGTTGCGGGGCAATGCTCGTGCCTCCGGGCAGCGCCCGCGGCTGTCTGGCTGACCCAGATAGGACGGCGGATCGTCTGGTGAACGGCAGCGGGCGAGTGGGCGCCAAGCTGCGATGACCGCCGTGGGTTCGGCGAGCACGCCGTAGCAGACGGGCCGACCGGCCGCAGTCGAGTTTGGGGCGATCGACGCGTCCGCCAGCACCGCCGCCTTGCCGAGAACCAAGGTTAGCGGCCACGCGGCGAGGTCGGATTCATTGAGGTTTGGTGTGTTCGGATCATCTGGAAACCCCTTTTTGCCGAACCGGCTCGCCAGTACGAATCCCTGCACGAACTCGTACTCATTGCCGCACGCCATGACGAGGTGGAGGCGCTGCGTGCGCTCGGCGAAGCCATCATGCGCCGCCTGACCGGTCGTCGCTGCCGGGCCGAGGTCGGCTGCGGTCTGTGCTGCCGCGGGCAGCGCCAATACAAGGAACAGGCAGAACGCGGCGAGGCGGCGCATCATTGTCCGACCGCCAGCATCGGGTTCGCCTGCTCACTTGCGACGAAGCTGCGGATGTCGGGCGTGACGCAGACCAGATCCTGCACCATAGCCTCACGCCAGACATAACCGTTGGCGCAGGTCTTTGGACCGAATGGTCCGGGCACCCACAGAAGCGGGGCGCGCGCGTTTTCGGCTGCGATGCGCTTTCGGCTCGCCAGGTCCACGCAGACGGTGTCGGAGGGCAGCGCCCTTCGCGGCGCAAGTGGCGCCGGGCAAACTGAAACGATCGGTCCGGCGATAGCCTCGGTCGCCGTCATCACGAAGACGACCGCGATGATCATGTGCCATCGCGGAAGCGTCACCGGCAGAGGGACGTAAAATGCCATTCTCTTGTCCGACACGTTTAGCTAAACGACTTGCGAATTGCGTATAGCGGCGCCGGCAAACGCCCATGGTGTAACTCTAGCATGTCACGCGCCGAAAAGGCAGCGTCCCGCCACGCGCAGAAACAGCTTAATTACTTCTGTGGCCCAGATTTGAGGCGCAACCGATCCCTTTCCTCGGCTTGAGCGTCTGGAGAGATTCGGCCAACACCTGCGTCAGACAGTTCGCAAACCGAATATGCTTGATCCTGGAGCCCGTAACGACGTTCACTGGCTTGTCGACCTTCGCCGCCGTCGGCGACCGGACGAAGAGGTTGTCGACCATCTAGGTGGTCGAAGCCCTGCCTGTTTCGCGTACCAGCTCAACGGATATTGGGCCATGAAATACAGGTCGCGCTCGACCGGGAGGCCAAGCCTGCCGTGCAGGGATCGGATCTCGGCCAAGCTAATGTAACCGAGTTCCGGTTGGCCAAGACCAAGATTGCAGAGGTTGAACAAATGATCCGAGTCCGCGGGATCGGCCTCGGTGATGAGCCAGGTGACGGCCGCGTCAGGCGTGAAAAGCTTGACGACGGGCTTCGGATCGATGTTCTCACCAGCAAAATTTCGTGAGTCATTGGCGAGAAGTTGGGCGAGTTGGTCTTCAGTGATGAGCGGTTCGGCCATGATGGCGTCCATTCAATGTCACTCTCCGATCGAGGGCGAGGAGGTGTTAGGCCGGCGCAACCAAAGCGGCGCGGTCAGGCCCTACACGGTTCGGCGCGGGCCGGGCTTGACCGTGCTGCGGCGTCGGCCAGCATTCCGCTGCCTTTTTGTCGAGCGGCGCATGAATGGAGAAAAGATGGCCGATGCTTCGGCGCAGGAACGATTGACTCCTAGATGGCGCATTTGACCTCGCAGCAGGCAATTTTTTGCCGCCGCCGCCGCGGTGAATGATCTGGGATGACCGGTCTACTGCATGGAAAGTTCGGGATACTTGCGCTTCCCGTGTGAGCAGGCTAAATACTGAACTGAATGGTTCAGTATTTAAGTACTCCCCTCGATCTCTCGTTTGCGGCGCTGTCCGATGCGACACGCCGCGGGATCATCGATCAGCTTGGGCGAGAGGACGCGTCGATCACCAGTCTCGCGGATAAGTTCCAGATGACGCTGACCGGCATGAAGAAGCACGTCCAGGTTCTTGAGCGGGCGGGGCTCGTCGTCACGCAGAAGGTCGGACGGGTGAGGACCTGCAGACTTGGGAAACGCGGCCTCACGGCGGAGGCCGAGTGGATCGAGGCGCATCGCAAGCTCTTTGAGGCCCGGTTCGAAGCATTGGACGAAATCATCAGCGAAATGAAACGGGAGGGAAGCGATGAATCAGCAAGTTAACAGTGCAGGTGGTGCGCAGAACCGCACGTCGGTCGAGCGCAGAGGGGATTGCGAACTCGTCGTGACGCGAACATTCGATGCGTCGCCGAACGCGGTTTATAGGGCGTGGAGCCAGCCGGAGCTATTCCAACGCTGGTGGGTGCCAAGATCGGTGTCCGGCGTTTTGCTCGTATCGTGCGATATGGACGTCCGCACCGGCGGCAAATATCGGCTGGAATTCGGCGCCGGCGGTTCGGACACCATGGTCTTTCACGGCAAATATCTCGAGGTGGTGCCGAACGAGCGCATCGTCTGGACCAACGACGAGGGCGAAGAAGGCGCGATCACGACTGTGACCTTCGAGGACCAGGGCGGGAAGACGCTACTGAATTTCCACGAGGTCTATCCGTCCAAGGAGGCGCTTGAGGAAGCACTGCAAGGCTCGGCGGCCGCATTGCCGGAGCAGCTTGAGCAACTCGACGAATTGCTTTCCTGCACAGGCGAGTAGCGCGTGTCGGGAACCTCACCTCGAGGGAGCGCCTGCTCTTGGAAAGTGACTCCACCGGCCCTTCTGGCCGGAGCGAAGGCGCAAAACCGCCGTTGTTCTCCACTTCAAGAGGTGCGTGAACCCGATCGCACAATTAGCTGGTCTGGCGTGCAGATACTGATCAAGGCCCGCGCCGAACGCCAGGTGACCGTTCTGCCAATCAAGGGCCAGGCTCGGGTTGCGCTGCGGGTCCTGGTATGGCGGCGAACAGGTCAGGCCAGAAGTTATAGAGGGCAAATACCGCAAGCGCGAGGATTAGGCCCACGTAGACGAAGCCAACCCAGCGCCGCACTGTTCCATAGTCAGCGATGCTCTTGGCGACCGGCTGCTCGCTGAACTCCTCGATTTCGGCCGGGGTTAGAATTGTATTCAGCGCCTGTTTCCAGACCCGGCGGGCGTTGCCCTGATTCTTGAAGAATTTGTGGTTGATGAACAGCTGGATCCCGTAGGAGAACGAAAGGAGCAAAATAGCGGCGAACGCCATCGCGCCTGCGATGTAGCGGTTCCCGACTTTCGTGGCATCGGGGAGAAGCTTCAGGCCGAATGGGACTGCGGCAAGTGCCGCGTCCTTCCACAGGCTGCTTGCGAGATCCTGCGCCTTCTGGCTCGCCTTTTGTGCTTCGTCGACAACTGTCTTGCGCAGCTCCGCCAATGCCTTCAGAGTCTCGCGGCTGCTCGATTGCACATAAGCGGCGTAGGCACCCTTCGCGGAGTCAAGACTTCCGTCGCCAAATTCAGCAAGCGCACTTTTCCTATGGCTCCGGGCCAGTTCATTGGCGAGGAGCAGATGGCGGGTATCCGTGTCGCGGCCCTCAGCGAACACCCACCCGGCTCCTGCCAACATACGGTCAAAGACCGTGCTTATTTGCGTCGGCGAAGGTGTGATGATGCACGAAGGTGGCCCACTGAAGTGATAGGCGATACCTACATCGGTCTCGGAGACCCGATTGGCGAGCGCGGCGAGCAGACGGGGGCCGGATAGCCCCTTCCAAGCTTCATATGCCGTGCTGGACTTTTTCGGTCCACTGCGCTGCAACCAGGGACGCAGATCTTCCGGCACGAGACGCACCCGCGTGAAATCGGTTGACAGGGTGCGAGGATCAGGCAGCGCCTCAGATGGAGCGTAGAGTTCGGGCGGCTCGTTGGTCCAGACCTGGAACCGGCTCCGGTATGTCGTGAAGGTCCCGTTTCCAGCCATGTCCGCTATCTGTACACAGTTGACGTCTTCGATCGCGTCAACCGCGTTGAGAAGGGAGTTGCCAAGGAACAGCCGGAGCTCACCCTCGACGGAGACCGTTTCCAAGACGACTCGAAATCTCGCATCCGACACCGGCGCGTCATCCTCAAGCTGTTCATCCGACTCGACATCCGTGATGACAATCGAGCCGATGAAAGGAGGTGGCGACCGGCGGAGATCAAGCCAGGCACTGCGGACTTCCGCATCGGACAGGGCGGCATGTAGGATCGCAAGACCCGACCGCTCGTCGATATCGGTCGGCTGCGCGGTCCGGACGATGAGGTCAGAGACGCGTGTCGGTGTCATCATAACTGACATCAAGCGGGTCGTTGATGATGATCCGGTTCGCCTCGACCGTGACGACCTTCTTCAGCTCGGAAGGCACCCGGATTTGAATCCCGTTTTTAGTACGATAGCGCAGCGTTGATGGCGGGCGGACGTTTGAGACGTCAAATTTGATTGGCGTTCCATCCAGTCGCTGCTTACGTAGCGCGCTCTGAAACTTAGCCACCAGCGGATGGTCCGGCGGCAGGGCTTGGCCAACCACGGTGTCGAGAAACGATTTCTGATCGTCTACGCCGACCTGCCCACCCGCGGACGCGGCATCGAATGTGCGTTTCGTCACCTCCTGATAGACCTGCGGTGATACGAGATCCCGGTTTTCGCGGATGACCTGCCGGGTCACATCGACCATCTTGCGCGTTGCCTCCGCGTCATCGAACTGACGCACGGCATCCAGGAAATTCTCGAAATAGCGCGCCACGTTTTGCTGGTTGCGGCGATCGAGGACCGTCAATTCCCCGCCCGCCTCGGTGAGTTTGACCAGCGCGGACTTCTGAAGCGCATCCCGGTTTTGGACAAAGGTCCGCTCAAGTGCGTCCAGGCTCACCTTCTTACGGCCGCCCCTTCCCTCCGCGAGCTCGTAGGTCAGCACCTTTTCGTCATCATATTTGAGGAGGGCGAAAAATTGCGCCCCGGCGGCAGCGAGTTGAAAGAGCAGAAACGCTCCGGCCGCAGCGCTGCCGCCATGGAGACGCTGAAAATCTTCTGCGAGCTTCTCGCTTTCGGTTTGGAAGTGCTTGGAATCCGTTGCGATGCGCCGCAGACGTTCACGCGTGGCGGAGGCGTCCGAGAACACATAGGGCAATCCGTTGTTCACGGAGCGGATGCGGTCGATGAAGAAATCCGAGAACCGACCGGGATTGATCTCCTCCAGCCACACCATGTCTTCTGGCCGTGGCCCTACAAGATGGAAAACCATTCGCTCGATTGAGAGGGCGGAAACCTGATCACCTTCGAAAAAAGCCACGTTGATTCTCCCCCTAGTTCCCCGATCAAGTTAGCAGAAAATTCCCGCTCGGATCATCACAGTTGCAGTGAAGATCTGCGGCCAGAGCGATCAGTACGTCCGCGTAGAGTAGGAGCTCGGGTGCGAGTATGCAAAAAGATGCCGGTGTGAGTTGCGGGTCTTGCACGTTCGTGCATGACCGTGAGGAGGGCGATGTTCGGGGGTCTGCTTTGAACGCGCATATCGGCCATCCGCGCACGCATGGTTGAGGTCAACGATGCTCAAAGCTGAGCTTGGATGGGATCGGAGTAGTCAAGACTTGCCCCATCGGTCTTGACTCCGATGACGCATCGTCGGCGCGTGCCGCAAAAGCTGATGCCAAACGTTTTCGGACCGGGCAAATTCTTAGGGCGCAATCGTGTCCCATCTTACGAAACCAAGCTTTATCGGCTTGGCAGATTTCGGCGATCGATAAGGGGAAACAAACAATGGCCGACCAGCATCTCACCGTTGAATTTCTCACCGAACTTACCGCCGAGATAGTTAGCATATATGTCACAAAGAACCCGGTTCCGGTATCTGAACTTCCGAGCGTAATCGCGAGCGTCTTTCAGAGCTTGAGCAATCTTAATGGCCGACAAGAACCAACCGTTGAGCCGCTGAAGCCCAAGGTTCCCATCAAGAAGTCGGTCACGCGCGACTTCATCATCAGCCTGGAAGATGGGAAACAGTACAAGACCTTGAAGCGGCATTTGACCGCGCTGGGCTTGACCCCCGAGGGCTATCGCGCAAAGTGGTTACTCCCGGCAGATTACCCGATGGTGGCCGAAAGTTACGCGGAGCAGCGATCCGCACTGGCCAAGAAGCTCGGCTTGGGCAGGAAACCGGACCAGAAGCGCGGTCGCAAGCGCGGGGGCTCATCGTAGCTTGCAAGCTCGCAAGAGACAGATCGCACGAACGATCCAGCCTGCGTTGCGGCCGGGGTAGATGCTACCGAGCTCGAAGCAGGATTGGTGGCTTAGCCGATTGCCTTGGTCATGAAGTCTGAGAGTGGGGCGGGCTCGTATTGGCCAAAGAGCTTACAATAGACGTAGCTGAAATTCTCATAGAGCTTTCGAGCTGCAAGGCATCTGTGCCGGTTTCCAGAAATAGACACTTGAGGCCGATCCTATGCGCCTCATCTTCAATTGCCGTCAGTAGCCTGCGGGATATTCCGTTTTCTCGCCAAGCCGGCCGTACAAACATACTTTTGATCTCGCCGGTGCCATCGCTGTGACGTTTCAGCGCGCCGCGCCCTGTAAGATCCGCGCCCATCCTTGCCGTCCAGGACGTTATGTCGGGCTTGTCGAGCTGTGACAGGCTGAATGAATGGATACTCTGGGGCGGCAAATTGACCTGAGAATGGGCGATCCGTTCTTCGATCAACGCTGCATTATCAGCGCCGGCAGGTCGCTCGATCGAGATGGAAACAGGAAGCGTTCGTGTCATTTGTCGAGTAATCCGTGGAGCCTAACGGCTCGCATCCGATCCGGCTTAGCTTTGAGTCAGGAAAGGAAGCACCTCACTGTCGCATTTCTGACTTGCATCCCCTGCCCGTCGAAACGTCTTACGGAAACAACAATCGGTATGCAGTATACCAGCCTCTGCAACATCGTGATGTTGGCTTTCGGTTGAAATAAGATACCCCCAGCGTCAGACCCAGCCCTCGCACCGTGTAGAAAGTTTAGTTTTTTCAAAGCACTGACACGAAAGCGCAAGGTGCACGGATACGCTGCACCGTGCAAAACCCGGCAGAAAGCTGAGCAAAAACAACCGCCAGACCGAAGCGCACCGTGCGCGCTTTTATCCTGCCCTCTTATTTGGGGTGGATTTCGCGCCAGTATTCGCCATCGCCATTTCTCCTTCATAGCAGTAAATCGCTTGATATCACACGCCAGGGCGCGAGGTTCTGCGCAGTCGTCGAGATCAGGTACGCCGTGCACTCTTCCGGCTCATCGACGGGATAGCTGCGCTGCTTATTGTCAGCGCTCGAACCGTCGCGGCACATGTCGCTATCGGATTCACGGGGCAACATCACAGGCATTCGTGCGTGATCCGGCAGTGCCGGCCACAGGCAAGATATCGTGCTTCCCGTTTCTATCGGCCGTGTAAGCGTCCGGTCTCTGCACCCAGATTGAGTAGTGCATTTGCGCGGCATGTCGGGCTCCTTCGTAGCATGGAGGATCTCCGGTGAATTTGAGACATTTCGAGAACAAGGCGCGACAATCCTGGTGGGTAGTTCACGTCGAAGCGTGGTAGCGAAGGGAACGCCTCCGAGGTGGCGTTCAAAATCGGCTTCCGGTTCCCGTTTTCCTGCAACTCATAGAGGAACCGTCGCCGGCAAATGGCGCGGCTAGATTGCCCCATTCCCTGATCCGCTCGACCAGGGGATGTGACGGTTGCCCCGAGCCTTCATGGGTTGGAAATCCGGCCGTTGCCGATCGCGATCACCCTGCCGGCCATAGCGATTGTCGATGGCCGGTGAGCCACGATCACCCGGGTGATGCGAAGGTCCGCGAGCGCTCGATTGACGAGATACTCGTTGGTCTCGTCGAGATGGCATGTTGCTTCGTCCAGGAACAGGATACGTGGTTTGCGGTAGAGCGCGCGTGCAAGGAACAAGCGCTGCTTCTGTCCTCCGGAAAGCGCACTGCCCATATCACCGACAAGCGATTCATAGCCCATGGGCATCATCCGGATTTCGCCATCGATTGCCGCCAGGCGCGCGCACTCCTCGATCCACTCTTGATCGGCATGGGGATCGAAAGCAGCTATGTTTTCGATTAGCGTTCCAGTAAACAATTGGTCGTCTTGAAGAACGCAGCCTGTGATTTTTCGATAGTTGGATAGTCCCATATCGCGAATGTCACAGCCATCCAGGCAGACACGCCCTTGCGTGGGCTGAATCAACCCCGCAAGGATTTTTAGCAATGTGCTCTTTCCGCAGCCAGATGGACTGGTGATGGCGACGCTTTCGCCCGCTGCAATCGTAAGATTGATCCCCTCCAACACATCCGGTTCGCCGTCGCCATAGCGGAAACGAAGCCCATGCGCCTCAAGGCGGCCCGCCACGATGCCGATCGAAGTTCCAACCCGTGCGATGCCTTTGTGCGCTTCGGGTTCGGCGAGTGCGATGTCGCCTAGCCGTTCCCCTTGCAGCGACAGCATTTGCAGCTTGAAAATCATGTTGATCAGTTCGGTGACGCGACTGGTAAACTGCTCCTGATAGGAGGAGAACGCCATGAGCATGCCGACGGTCAGGTTGCCGTGGATCACTGCACGACTGCCCAGCCAGAGCATGAGAACCCGCCCAAAGCCGAACAGCAAACCGTTGATCCCATTGAAAACCATATCGAGCTTGTTCGTTTTGAGGCCGGCATTGACGGCGTCGACCAAGGTGTTTAGCCATGTGCTTTGGCGTCGTTCCTCCAAGCCCAGGGCCTTGACGCTGTTTGCGCCCCGAATTGACTCTATGAAATGGGTATTTTCTCGCGCGTGGTGCACGAGCTCCGCTTCGGTGGCTGAACGGTAGGGTCGGTAGAAAACAGCCCTGACCAGCACGTAAAGCCCGGTTGTGATCAAGGAAATGACAGCCAAGGGCGGGCTGTAGAGAAACATCATGGCCAGCATGCCCACAACCATCAGGCTGTCCATGATGGAGCTGACAAGATCCGTTGTCAGCGTATGCTGGATCGTCTGGATCGAACCGAAACGGGATACGATGTCACCGACATGACGCTTCTCGAACCATGACAGAGGCAGGCGCATCAGATGAGAGAACAGGCCTATATCCCATTGGATAGCAAACCTGGTCATCAGCACCATTGTCCCCCATGAGCGGACAAAGCCGATAGCCGTCTGCAAGAGGACCAACAGCGCCAAGCCTACGGTGACCACCGTGACTAGATCGAGGTCGGCACTGACGATGGCCTGATCAATGATCAATTGCAGACCAAGCGGCGAGAGAATGGCAAAGACCTCGAGGCAAAGGGCAAGCAGGAAAATCTGCGCCAAAGCCCGCTTGAGACCGACGACGCCCCGAAACAAGCTCACCAGCTGGAACCGATTCTGCTCCACTTTTGGCGAGAAGGATTGGGCAGGCCAGACTTCGAGGGCAACGCCGGTAAAACTCTGATTGAGTTCCTTGCGTGTGACATGACGGCGGCCCCGGGCCGGATCATGAATGATGGCCCCTTTGCCGATGACCTTGTCCAGGACAACGAAGTGGCTGAAATCCCAATGGAGGACACAAGGGGTCTTTAAATCGCGAAGATCATCGAGCGCGACTTGCACGGCCCGCGTCGAAAGAAAGAGCTCACTGGCGAGATCAGCGATGTTGTAGAGCGTCATGCCCTTCAGCGATGCGCTGAATCTGAGGCGCATGGTGCTGATGTCGATTTGATGCCCGTGGTGGGACGCGATCATTGCCAGGCTAGCAAGACCGCATTCAGCTGCCTCCGTTTGCAGGATCAACGGCAAGCGGGGCCTGAAACCGAAAGCGAGCCTTTCCAGAACCGTCACAGCCTGTCCCCGTGGCTGGAGAGGGCGCCACGCAGGCTGTAGAGCGGTTCAAGCAGCCATTGATAGATGGGCCTGGTGTCAAGGAACACATCAGCCTCAACCGCCATGCCTGGCCGGATAGGCTCTGCCTTTCCATAAGCGATGACATGATCTTGTTCCGGTCTGACGATGACCCGGTAGAGGCCTGCGGATGGATCGCTCGTCGGCGAAGCTCCCCTTTCGGGCAGGAAAATCGTATCGATGTCGCTCGGGCGCAAGCTGACACGGGAGAACCCCGCGACCGTTCCCGGGTGAAGGCCGAACTTCTGATAGGGGAAAGCCGCATAACGCAGCATCACCTTGGCATTTTCGTGCATGAAACCGATCACACTGCTTGATCCATAAAGATGGACTTCGAGCTTGGCTTCGCTCGGCAGGATCGACAACAGCGGCGCTCCAGCGGCAACGAACTGTCCGGATTGGACAAGAATGGCAGTCACATTCCCGGTTCTCGGCGTGGTGACGTCTATCTGCCTGCGCGCTTCACCCTCGACGAGATCGCGCTCGATGACGCTGATCTGTCTGCGCAACTGGCCGATGACAGATGCGGCCTTTGCATCAAAACCCGCCAGCTTCGTGCGCACCTCCGTCAATCTTTGCTCAAGGCGAATGGCTTCACGCCGAAGGTTCTCCCGTTCCTGTTCCTTTTGCATCCGGCTTTCCATCCGGGCAAAAGCCTCGCGCTGCAGGACAACGTGCCGGCGAACCAGTTCCTCGTATTTCTCGGAGATGGTTCGCAACACGGCGGCGTAATCGCCCGTGACCTTTATCTGGATCTGGACTTGATCGATCTCTCGAAGCAGGCCTTGCTCTTCCTTCGCCAGCCCAGCTTTCTCGATACTGTCCAGTTTTTGCTGGCGGATGATCTCGGCTTCCAGTTCGCTCCGCTGTTTGCGCAGCAGCACGGCTGCCGCTGCTTGTGTTTCGCCCAGAGACGTCATGCTGTCGGAGGTGATCGTATAGAGGGATTGTCCTTGGCGAACATCGCTGCCATCAGCAACGTTCAACGAGATCACACGGCCGGCATTGGGTGCAAAAACCCGTACGATCCCGGTGTTAGGCATGACAACCCCACCAAGGCGTACCCGGCGCGTATATTCTCCAAAAATTAGGTAGGTGCTGATTGCAAGAACGACAGCAACCCCTAGCGCGGCCGTGATCGAAACACGAAGCGGGCGCAGCAAAATGGTATGGCCCAACCAACCGTCTTTTTGGGAGGTAACGGCCTCCAATCGAAAAAGGGGCTCATCCAAATTTCACCCCAGATCACATGTAAGTCAGGCGCGCATCAACGGCCGGCTGAATAAACGATTGTGTAATATTATCGAATTCACCCCACGCTCACAATCAAATCTTTAGTCGACATATCGTGGAGATTTCGAGTAGAAATGATGAAGAGATCGATCTCCCACAAGAGATATTGACGAAGTAAATTTAGAAGAGCTAGAATTATCCGCTTGGCGTCTATGAACCAAGCCAATCTCGGAAAAGAAGCGCAGGAAATTGTTCGCATTCAAAGCAAATGAGGATCAATATGCGTGAATTGACAATTGAAGAGATGAACTTGGTCGCCGGCGGCCGGCGCGGCGGCGGGCATGGGGGTGGTCATGGTCATCACGGCCGATCTGGCGGCTCCTACGGATACTCCGGAACGCTCGCCGGCGTAACAAAGGGGTTTGACGGGACCGGAATTAGGACGGACTGTCATTACTCGACACCAGTTGGTGGATTTACCGTATCAATGGCCGGTTCTCACAATTGCGATCCAACATCGCCAGCACCGAAGGGTATCGGTGGAAGTGGTAGGTAACGGGACGCTGAAGAGTGCCTCGGCTACGGCTGGGGCATTTTTTTGAGGCAGACTCATGAAAATTAGACAAAACATAAAAATTTCCGATGGTGCGAGAACGCATATCTTAAGACACTATTTGGAACCCGAGGTCGACGATCCATCTAAACTTCGTTCGATCCCCACACTTCGTTATGTTTTGTGCTACAAAGATTCCTTCGGAAACCCTATAAAAGACGCCATCGTTGGCTATGTTCTTTTTAGAATGCCTGTCGAGAATATAACCAATGAAACAGTATTTTTAATGGATGGTGAGAATAAGTACTTTGCAATCGCTCTCCGCGAGGAAGATGGGTATTTTGAAGACGCGTTCTATACGTTGGAGCGTGAAGAGGGTATTAATTACCTTATAGTCGAAAACCGAAGCGCTGCTAAATCCTGAAACGAATATCTTAAGCGCTCCGCGCCGTTTGCCCTGGCGAACCGAGAATGACCGATAGAGAAAAGATGGTGTCAGCGCTCGACCTTATTGAGGCTGGATTAGCTACTGCGCTCGTGGCTGCTGTTTTCGCTACCGTCGCCGTACTTTTTGCTCGCACTGGGCATGCGACCGGGTTGAAGGACTTGTTTCGCGATCTGCAAGGCGATGTAACCGTCATGGCGGGCGTTGCCGGGCTCGTTTTGATAGGCCTGAGCTTCGGAATTGTATTGTTCGTCTGCATGGCGCTGACTACCAAGTCATGGCTGCATAGAATTGCTGGACGCCACATTGCCCATATTCTCGGGCGACTTCAGCGTTCATAGTTCTGGCGTCGGGAACAGCGCTGACATCCATTTCACGTTACACGATCGCGGTTTCCAGGGCGGTAACTCAAGGGCAACCAATCGACCCGCACAGAGATTTCCGAGCAACCCTCGGACGCGCAGCGTAGGGCGAGCCACCTCATCGACGGAGGCGGATATACGGTCTTACCGTCGATCGGCGCGGCCGCAGGCAGGATAACGTGCGTTCCTGGTCTACATCAGTCTTCATCCGCCGCAGCGGATCTACTTATCTCAGTTGGCGCCTGTCAGCGTGCCTGCGCCATGCATTTCAGCTGCCGACGCGCTGCTCATCGATACGCACTCAAAAGCTTGCGGGCCTTGCTGTACGCGCGCCGCGCGGTGTCGGTTTTGCCTGTAGTCGGATCGCCAACGTAGAATGTGCCGCCGCTTCACATGGCATACGTGATCACTGCCAGCTTGCGTGCCGCCGCGAAACGCGCCTTGGCCTACGCCAGATAGTAGTTCGAGCCCACAGCTCGTCAGAGCTTAAGCTACCGCGCCTCGATCCGCAGCGCAGTTAATGTCTCTGGCGTGATCGTCCCCGTGACCTTCAGACCGTAATCCCCCTGCATCCGCTGCAGCCCAGCCCTCATCTCGGGTCCCATCACACCATTGAGTTCGCCGTTATAGTAACCGAAGGCCAGCATCGCGAACTGCACCTCAAGTACGATCTCCTTGAACCTGTTTGCGTTGCCCGGAAGAGTCTTAAGGGGAGCAGGCGCTGTTGCGGTCGCCGGCGGCTGATAAGTCGGGGTAGTCGACGGCGCCGAATAGAGCGGGCTCGATGGCGCTACGTACGATGGCGACGGGCTATTGTAGACTGACGGTCGGTAGGAGTAGCCACCGGTCGATGAACGATGGCTACTGTGCGAGCTATGACTCCTGTGTGAACTATGGCTGCGGTGACCAGCCAATGTGTACACGTGATCCATCTTGAAGATGTCAAACAAGGACAGCGACTTACCTCCGTCAGTCAACATCGGCTTTGAAGGTAAGGCCTGCCCCTCTGTGGGCATGAAGCCTGCGGCCAACAGTGACGGTATCGCAAACAGGCGTTTTTTCATCAGACCCCACCCAAGCTCGCATAGCCGTGCTCGCGCGGGTGCCATTCAAAGAACCCGCCGCAGTCGCCTCTAAGACTGCAGTTTTTGCAGTCATCCATGTATGCCCGTTTCCAATCAGAAATCGTTGACGGCGCGAGATGCCGATACGGTCCAGGGACCGTGCAAAGCGGAAAATTGAAAAGCTGGACATCGATGCTGCGGCTTCGGGCAATGTCGATTGCCTGCGCCACTGTTTCAAAGCCAGTCGAGCTGTCAAAGAACAGACGGCTCCAGTTTTGCCGCGCGTAGCCGATGTTTTCCAGCTGCATGATCGCCCAAGTCTGGATGAACGGCACCGATGTCGTCAGATACCTGGCAAGCCTGGGCAAACCTTGGGCGTTCGGTTGCATGAGAACCGTACGCAACTCGATTTGAGCGCCAGCCCTACCCAGGAATGCCAAGCCTGATTGAAGCTTCTCAAAAGCCCCGGCCTTGCCTACGATCTCGTCGTGGATGGTGGGATCGGCTGAATAGAGCGGCACGCCCCAAACCACGCGACTTCTGTCCAGAGCAAGCATCACTTCACGGTCAGCACTCTCAAAATGCTGGCCATTCGTAAGCACATGGAACCGCAGATCTTCTCGGGCCAGCATAACGCGAGCCAAAAACCCCAATAATTGGGCCTTGAACAACGTAGGCTCACCTCCCGAAATCCCGATCGTAGCCCCCTCGGGAGCCAGCATTGCCGCGGTTTCAAAATGCTCGAACAGATCGACATGCTGCTTCTTCGGCGGTTGCGAGCACATCACACAGAGCTGATCGCAGCGCTCCGTTACCAAGAACGTGTTGTGGGGAGATGTGCTTCGGATCAGGCGATCCGCGGTTCCACGCCGTGGATTGACGAGTAGCACATCGCCATCGACTTCCGACGGATCGATACCCAAAATTCGAACAGAACCGCCCTCGCCCACATATTCGGCAGCTTCAGCCCCTGCAGTTTCCAGACTGACATCGAAGGCACTTGTATTCGCGCGTACGTCGACGCTGTCCGTGCCTTCGAACGACCGGAGCCGTATCACAAATGGCTGTGTTGCTTGCGTTTCGGCTTTGATGCGGAGCGGTATCATGAATGCACCGTGACCATGCTTGGGTCCCAGCTCCCGATACCCAGCCAGGCGGCAACTGAGGCTCGAGCTGCGTCGTCCTGACGGTAGATCACCTCAAAAACCTTGTCGAAAATCGCGAGGTGTCGGCCACAGAACCAGGTGTCATGACGCGGCATGTCGATACGACCATACCGGGAGATGTCATCGATTACGTCGGAACCGCAGAACGGCTGGTACGCGCAATGAATGCAGTCCGGGTCGAAGTGATTGAAGGCACCGGAATTCAGGACCTCGACCTTCGATCTATCGATGCCCGTGATCACATCCCCGATGCTGAGGTCTATGCGGCCGATCCTTGACAGCATGCGAGCCTCGTCCGTCGGATAGAACCGTCCATCATGATCGATGACGAGATAGTCCGAAGCGAAGAACCCTGGATTGCGGATATCGACATGGTTGTCGGCTCCGAAGCGAAGAACCCGTTTCAGGCACTGGCTGAAATAGTATTCCTCCATAAAGCGCCCGGTACGATGATTGCGGTCGATCAGGCGGTCGATGAACTGTGAGTGGAGCTTGTTCCAGCGCCCCAATGCGTCCGCGCCTTGATCGAGTTTTCGGGCGAATCCTTGATGATTTATCGGCCGCAGGTAGACGGACTTGATCCCATACCGTTCGTAGCTGTCGAGAAGTCCCTCGAGATTCGGCGGCGAAGAGACGTCAATCGTCGGCAGAGCCGAGATTTTTCCCTCAGGATAACGTTCAACGGCAGCTTCGAGATTTGCGAAGAAGGCCTCGGTGCGGTCCTTGTCACGCGTCCGCTGACGCTCGTGGGTTGTCGCATCCCCGTCGAGCGAAGTGCTGATGAAGGTGTCATCCGCGTCGAGGAAAGCCCACGCTCGTTCATCAAGGTTCTGGAGGTTGGTGCAGACCACGAACTGCGCGCGGGCAAACTTGCCGCGGCAAAAGTCGCGTACGATCTCGAGCAGGTCGATGCGCAGCAGCGGCTCGCCACCTTGGAATTCAATTTTGATCTCTGGGCTTTCGATGGAACCCAGGAAAGCAAGGACGGCGGCCAAGGTTTCGTCGGTCCAATCAAAGCCGCGTGCCTTTTCCGGAGCCCGGGACACTTGGCAGTAACCGCACGCGAGGTTGCACCGGAGTGTCGGCACCAAGATCACGTAGTTGAGCTGCTGTGGTTTCGATTGTCGTTGCGACCACCGATAGGCAAACGATATCCAGGATAGATCGAGTTCGTCATTGAACGCATGGCCGCCCTCTCTCAGGAACGTCTGGTCCCCAACGTTTAATGCGTCGCTGGCATAACGGCCGAGGAAGCTGTCGTTCGACATGAAGAAGCCGCCGGCATCGTCAGCAAACAGAATTCTGCCGTCTGTGAGCTCGCGGAACTTAAGTGGCCAGACGTTCATCGCGAGGTCACAGCAGCAATCAAATTTGCCCTGAGGGGCAACGTCTCGGTGTAAATCTTCTCTCGATAGAGGGTATGCAGGAACGCACGCCGAAGATCAGCGACCTTTGAGTGGTCGCCGCATAAGATAGCGACTGCTCCGTGTTCCACCTGGACTTCAAGTTCGGGGAATTGAATTTGGAATTTGACAGCGGCGTTCAAAACAAAGGCTTCGAATTGCGGCGCAACAACAACCGTCAGAATAGAATCCGACTCTGAAACGATAATACCCACAGCCCACTCTCCCCAACAGGGATAGTGCACGTGTTATGTTTGCAATCAAGTGACGGAGATGAGGCCAGAGACAATGAATTGCCAGCTGCCGAGCAGTTTCAACAACAATTACGGAAACTCAGCTTGCACTGCAAAGCGGATACGCTGTCCCTCTAACACTCTAGGGCTTAGGGATTGTAGTTCTCAGCCGAAGTGGTGACAACCCGCTGATCCCAGCCGCAAGATCGTTAGCTACTGCGAGCTCATTCCACCCAGATCCCATCCCGTCGGAGCCGCTGGCTGGTCGTCGGGTATCCGATATTGCGTTGGTGCTAACAGTACCGCGTCTCATTGACCGCCACTTCTTTTTAGAAACGCGTCATCCAAGATTAAGTGGTCCAGCCTTTTGCGGGATTCTTCCGCATGCAATCTTACGCCAGGGTTTTCTTCTATAGCTCTGCCGTACCAATATCGTGCAGCATGTAGATCACCCAGCATTTCGTAGCATTGCCCCAATTTTTCTCCGAGAT
Organism: Mesorhizobium terrae; assembly: GCF_008727715.1. Lineage (GTDB taxonomy): Bacteria > Pseudomonadota > Alphaproteobacteria > Rhizobiales > Rhizobiaceae > Mesorhizobium > Mesorhizobium terrae. Next base: position 4,179,261 of record NZ_CP044218.1, on the reverse strand, counting down.
ATCCAGCATCCAACGAAGGATCACCATCGGCCATAAACAGATATATCTTAATTGCATCCTGCGGCCTCCCCACAGAAACCATTTCTGCGGCAGATCTTTCTAGAGAATTTAAATCATATTTCATGATCATACCAATATATCATCGTGGGGCTGTCGGGTTAATAACCTCAATATGCACGTTTATATGAGCCGGCGACCAAGGGGCTTCAAAATTAATATGCGGGCCGTCATTTGGAGGGCGATCTCCATACTGCCCAGGATACAAATCAAATCGCAATTTCATCCCATTTGGAAATAGGAACTGCGCAGCCCCCTTTGGCGTCGGTTGGAACCGAGGAGCACCACCACCCGCAGCTTCAAGCCTAGAAGCCAGATCTTGCACGGCCGGGGGACAAACAGAGCCGGCCAAACCAAGTGGATCGATAAAACTGACAGGATTTCCACCAACATAGGCGTAGAGATTTCCTGCCGGATTAATAAGTTCTCCGATCGGATCCCTTGAAAGCCACTGTCCAACAATCGGATTATATGCCCGAAAGAGGGTAAGATCTAACCCATTATCGGGACTGCTGAACATCTTTGCATAGCCGAACTCAGTGAGTGGTGCAGCGGCCTGCAGCGGAACACCATAGGGATCGTAGCTGTAAGCTGGTGCGTCGGAGGCATTTTTGAACACTCTCCGTATCGAGCCAATTTGATCGATCCCATAATAGAAGGTTTGGGCCGAGGCTCCGGGAACAAATTCACCTTCAGGATAGTGCTGCCGGGTCACTGCATTGGCTGCGTTTCGGGCCTGACAGATGGCGCTGCCACACCAGATATAAGAGGTGACGACAGAAGCGCCACCGCCTGCTGGCGCACTGGTGATTGTCGTACGGCGCCCAAGTGCGTCATAGGCGAATATCGTAGCCTTGCCTGGTTGATCGGGGTAGGCGATCTCGATCAATCGATCTTCCGCATCCCAGCTATAGGTTCGTTGGCCGTCAGACAAAAGGTTGCCGTTAGCGTCCCAGATCAGCGCCTGACCCGAAAGACTGGTGAGCTGATTGAGATTGTTGTAGGCGGCGATTTGTGCGCCTGCCGAAGAGTACGCGGGGGATACGTCACTCGTTTCGGTTACTTTGGTTACGAAATTCTCAGGAGTGGTGACGTAATCGTATGTCGAGTACTGGCCGACCGAGAGACCGACATTGCTGATTTGAGACAACCGTCGATCGCCAGAGTTGGGCAGGTAATTCCAACTCGTTGCCAGTGTACTGCTTGCAAGCCTTCGCGACGTGATCTGGGCTGTTTGACCCAGATAGCCGAGAGTAAACGAACCAAGGTCACTAGCGTGAGAGGTTAGCCTCCCAAGGACATCATACCCGAACGTCTCAGCACCCGCCCCCTGGACGGTGCGCGTGGCTACCCGGTTCAATGCGTCATAGGCATACTCGATCGTGCTATCGGCTAGCGGCCCACCCTCCTGCTTGAGATTCAAAGCGCCCAATGAACCTACTGGGTAGTAATCATAGGATGTCGTGCTGCCGTTACTCGTCGTTGAAGCCAGGCGCAGGAAATACGGATCGTAGGCGAGTACTACATTTGGTGTTGAGTGTATGGCGTTCAGATAGCTGATAGCTGCAATTTGATTGTCGCCGGTGTAGCTGTACTGTTTTGATTGCCCAAGTGCGTCGAGAGTGGACCTGAGGCGGCTCGTTGTATTTTCATACGTATAGGTGAGCGTACCATTATCTGCATAGGTCTTCTGGCTGAGCCGACCCTCCACATCGTAGGACCAACGTGTGATGTTGTTCTTAGGATCGGTGAGGCTCGAGAGATTGCCAATGCGACTATAGCCAAACAGCACGCGTTGGCCGAGCGGATCTGTCACCGATGTCAATCGCCGATTGGCATCATAACGATATGTCCACTGGCGGCCTTCACGGTCACGATAAGATGCGAGATCGAGCTTGTCGTAGGCGTACTGATCGCTTGTGCCATCAGGATAAGCAATCTTTGTTAGGCGATCTGCGGCATCATAATCGTAGGTTGCGATCCACCCTTCTGAGTCCGTGAATGTCCTTATCCGCTCGAAGCTATCGTAGGTGTAGAACGCTGCGGTCGCATTGTTGGCGTTGATAACCTCGATCAGCCGGCTGGACGCGTTGTATCGATAGCTCGTCTTCTCGCCGAGAGGGTTCGTGGCCGAGGTTAGCTGCCCTGCGTTGTTATACGTGTAAGTGGTAATTTGTCCGGAAGCGTCCGTATAGATCACCGGACGATGACGGGTGTTGTAAACGTACTGCGCGATGGTTTGCTGAACGCCGAATTCAGTCGTCTGGCTGATAGAGGTCAGGTCAATCTGGTTGGCGTATGTATAGTTCGTTGTCCGCCCAATTGGATCGATCGCCTGGGTGAGATTGAAAAAGCCACCCGTGTCGTAAGAATAGCGGCTGACCTGGCTGGTTCCGTCATCCAACACCCGCCCGATCGCGATCGGTTTGCCAAAAGTTCCCCCGTAAGCACTGAGGGATTGACCCGGATAGTTATACCAGATCCGATTTTCAGAGGGGTATTTGACACTCTCGATCGCCGTCCCTTTGATCGAGGTGTCCGGCATATGAACGAAGTGCCGGATTCTAGCCTTGGTATAGTCGCAGCCGCCGCCAGAGGTGCATCCTGCCGCGACGTAGGCATCCTTGTCCCAATGGAAGCTGTTTCGATACTTTAGGTATTGATTGAGCGGGGCGAGCGGCATTCCTTGCGGCACGGTCGCCGCCGGATCGCTCTCGGGAATGGGCGCAGGCTCAAGCCACTCTTCACGTTCGTGGTAGCCTAGCGGGTCCGTTACTTCAACGAAACGAGGCGGGCCACTTGATCCCGGGGCAGTGTAGGCGAACTTTGTGGTGCCATAGGGAGTCGTCAGGGCGTTGATGAGGGAGTTGTCATCATAGCTGACACTCGATGTCAGGCCGATCGTGTCAGTGATCGATTTCAGGCGCGCGTTTCCGTCATATGCCAGAACAGCGCTGCGCCCAAAGGGATCCGTGATCTTGGTTATGAGCAAAGGGGATGTCGCCAACTCATAACTAAATGTGGTTAAGCGCCCGACAGCATCGGTCAGTGAAATAAGCCGGAACTGGCCATCGTAATTCAGAGTGGCCGCGTTGCCTTGCGGATCGATCACCCTGCTCAGAAAAATTCGCCGAGGATAGGCAGCGGCCCCGTCAGACTGCGCATAGATTTCAACGCTACCGTCAGGCATGAGATGGCGGTAGGTGATTGGAGAACCAGACGCGCGTACCAAGATGGATCCATCGCCATCCTGCGCAGCAAATCTTCCGTTCCTAGCCTGGTAGCCGAGATAGAAGAACGTGGTCCCATCTCGCAGGTAGGATGAGACGTTGGCGCCTGGATTCGTCGGATCATCCGTTACATAGCTCAGCCAGTTCAACGACCATTTTGGACTGATGTTGAAGAAGTTAAAGTTCGCGGGCTGGCTGTCCTGCCGTTGATTGTAGCTGATCTCGACCATCGCCGACGGGCCAATTGGTGGATTGTAGCCCACTGGCCGATCGGTGATCGTGACCGCGACACTCGCTTCTTTGATGTTATAGAAACACAGGCCACAGCCGCCATTAGGTCCACGTCCGCCAGCACCAGCACCTCCGCCACCACCAGCACCGCCACCACCAGCACCGCCGCCGCCAGCACCGCCACCACCGCCACCGCCAGCACCGCCACCACCGCCGCCGTTGGCATCTGGATCATTGTTGCCACCTGGTCTGTCACCATTGGTCGGCCCCTTCCCCCAAACCGAAGCGGCTTCAAAGGGTTCGACATCCCGCCATTGTTTGGCGGGGTCCAAATCTTGCGGAACAAGGTAATATCCACTTGCCTCGGTATCCAGCGCAGCCTTGGTCACCCAGAGGTCAGTTCCGGAAAACACAGAATCCCTAACGTGGTATCTTCCGTTCGCCTCACCAACGATGGCTGCGAAATGCCCTACTTTCCAATGCACGATTGACGGAACGGGAACTGGCTCACCCGGCCTGCGTATGACCAGCCGATGCGCGAATCCGGCATCGTCGGCGAGACGACCGACTTCGGCCAAGTTGGTTCCGTTGGGCCCGGCTTTATACCACTGCAGAGGATCAGCCTTCTCAAAGCTGACCTTGCGAGCCAACAGCAACTGCTTCAGCGCAAGGGGACCGCAGATGAACAGGTGTCGCGGATCCCGCGTGGTAAGCGCCAGTTGCTCGCTTGCACTTTGAATTGTCTCCGTTGCGGAGCCTGCAATTGGACGATCCCCGATGTCGCGAAACAGCGCTGCGAGCTCGTCTGTCTTGCCCAAGTTTGCGTAGAGCTGTGCAAGCTCTCCAACGGCTCGATCAACCAATGCCCTGGCGCGCGGCTCCCTCGAACTCTTTCCTGCGACCCATGCAGACTGCCAGGCGTGGATCGCCTTCGAAAAGTGGCCATCGTGGAGGTAAGACAGCCCAAGGTTGGCCCAAATCGCGGATGCCCAGCGGGAGTGCGGGTTGGATTCCAGGAACGCGACCAAATCGCCGTAGTTGGCCAGATCTGTCCTCTGATTGTAGGCATTCAAGGCATGCCGCAAGGCTGCATCTTCGGCAGAACTGGTGGCTTCAGTCGCCACGAGCGGTTCCTCGAAACGCGCAACTCGCATCGCCTCGGTCAAAGAACTGGGCTTTGACACAGCGGCTGTCTCAGTGGGTGACACGATCGGCGCCGCCAAAACCGCACTCTGTGCGGCAAATGACGCCAGCAACGCAGCGAGGACGAAGAATTGCCGTATCAATCTCATTCCGACCCTCATGTGCAAATAAGACAGACCCACATTGAACATGTCGCGGCCGCAGCCTACGGAACGTGGGTGGTCGTCAAAGAGTGCGGTTACCGCGCCCCTTTAGTTGCTTGTCCAATTCAAGCACCCCCAGTTGCCCACTCCCCACACAGGGTTGAGCATCCCGGATGTCCAGGAGAAACCGTTCCATTGCGCGACACCCCACACCGGAGGTGCTGCAGCCTTGGTGACCAAAACCTGTGACGTTCGATTTCCGGCGGGGTCATAACCATAAACCAGACACCGCAGTTGATTGTAAAAACCTGTCACCAGGCGCCCGGCCGGATCGTAGCTAAATGAAACGCCAGATTGATCTGCAGCGGCCGACCCCATGGCTGCAGAAATAAATAAAACCGACAATGAGAAGCATTGAACTCTCAAGCGTGCATTCATGCGCCGCCTCCGGTTGAAATGCTACAAGGTTGCCAATCCAACGAATTTAACGAAATGCGCCAGCGAATATCCACCCCAGAAAAGCTTAGCCAATACGGGTTAGCCAGTCAGGATTGAATGCCAATTCATCATTGAAGACGCTCAACGTCTAACAACGGTGAGTAGTTTCGTAAATTGAATTAGTTAATCCAGCATAGAAAATTTATTAGTCCAATTGTTTTGGTTATTTAAATTTTGTATTCAATAAACTTTTATTCTTACCATTGCCATGATCCGACAATCTTCAATTTTGATACTTGACATCTTCAAATTAATTGTAGCTACTCGCGCTATCCATCCGAATTGAGGTGACAGATGCAAGTCATTTTGCGTTTTGTACCTGCGGTCGCGCTATTAGGCGGCTTTGTTATTTCAACATCTTCTGCCTTTGCGGATTGCCCGATGCCGAGCGCGATCATCAATGGCCAGCCCGTAGACGCAACCCCGGTGAACAATAACTTCTCCGCGGTCTCCAACTGTATTGTCAAAAACTCTCCTGCCGGCTCTGCCAATTCTGTTCAGGTACGAGACTCTTCTGGCGGCTTTGGAGGAACCAATACACTGTCCGATGGGCAATTATTGATCGGGTCGACAGGCGCCCTCCCAATGAACTCGACCCTTACAGCCGGAACTGGAATAAACATCCAATCTTCGCCGAGCGGAATCATCATTGCAGCTCCCAGCGGCGGCAACGAAACCGCTGTTGACTGGCTCAATTCAGCTGCCGTCGTCCGGCCGTCAGTCGCCGCTTTTTCCCTCCGCACATCGACAACGCCTCCAAGCGGTGCTGGGATTACGGCCACTGTGCGTGGGTTTGCAATGACTGCGACGGGAGGGGCCGCCAACACAGCGATGATGGCCGAAACTCCCGCCCCGAGCGGAAAGTGGCAGGCAACAATGCTCACCGCCTATACGGGGGCAGCATCAAACTCCAGTGTTCCTGCAATTGCGGTCAGGGACTCCGTCAACAATCGCGCAGTTGAGTTTGGAATTGGAGCGCTGGGACAAAACGACTATCGCTTCAGTTATCTAAGGTCCTCTGGCGGATCAGGACTGGATCGCCTCCTTGGCACGGCAGCCACTTTTCAGGACATCGGATTGCCCGCGCCATCCGAGCCACTTTGGACCCGCCTTACCTACGACGGCACGACCCTGTCGTGGGCTTTCTCTCGCGACGGTCAGTTCTTTGTAACCGCTTACTCGGCGGCAGCGGACGATTATCTCGTAAACGTCGATCGTGTCGGACCAGCGATTCTCTTCTCCGAACCTGTATACCCTACATGGCCCGTATCGCAGCAAGTTCTGTCCTGGACACTTGTCAGCCTAAATTAGTATCCAATTCGAGGAAGTTTGCGACGATGAGGAAGATCAATTTCGCTCTTGCCTTTGGCACGGTCCTCGTTGCTACGAAGGCAGCATTCGGCCAATGCGTTCTACCGAACCAATTGACGAATGGACAAGTTGCTGACGCCACGCAAGTGATGGCGAATTTCAATGCCCTTGGGAACTGCGTGACCAACATTGCACCTGGTGGGCAGCAAAATTCCATCCAATTCAACAACGGGACCGGTGGTTTTGGTGGAGTTACCCCATTGACCGATGGTCAGGTTCTCATTGGCTCCAGTGGTCATCCCCCGCAAGCGGGTGCTATTACCGCGGGGCCAGGAATTGCGATCCTAAATGGCCCAGGAAGCATCACGATTGCAACCACAGGGAGTGGTAGCGGCGGGGATGTCGATTGGTTGAATTATTCTGCAGTGGCAAAGCCAATCGCGGCGAATTTTGCTCTAACAACATCGACCACTGCGCCAGTAGGCGCAGCTATTACCGCAACCTCCAGAGGCATGGCACTCACGGCAAGCACGGTAGCGAACAACCGTGCGATGATGGCAGAAGTCGATGCGCCATCCGGGAATTGGCAAGCCACAATGCTGACAGTGTATTCAGGCCCATTGTCCACATACAATTTACCAGGGATAGCCGTCAGGGACGTTGCGAACAGCCGGACCATCACGTTCGGCATAAGCGCCAACGGAAACAGTGCATATAGATTTGACTATTTGAAAATGTCCGGTGGAACCGGGTTCGATAGCTACTCCAACGATAGTGCTTTTTCAGATACGGGATTGCCAGCGCCTTCATCTCCGATTTGGTCGAGATTGACCTACAACGGCTCAAATTTCGTTTGGTCGTTCTCTAGAGATGGTCAGAATTTCTCGGACGCATATAGCGTCTCCGCCACGGACCACATCACAAATCGAAACAAGGTTGGTCCAGCCATCGTGTTTTTTTCGCAGACAAACCCCGGTTGGTCGGCTGCATATCATGTGCTTTCGTGGAAGGTTGCACCCCTCTAAATAGACCCTTCACTTCGAGTGCGCACCCCTCCATCATCTTTTCGGCGCGACAGCCTTCAGGCAGTGCGCGCCGAAAGGCAAAAATGTGCTTTGCGGCACTACCCGTCAAAACCAACGATCACGCTTTTGGCCTACCTGCAGGTTCCATCGCCGAGTTCAGTTTTGGGCTATTTGCGATCTTGACGAAGTCGATTTGCCCTTAGACGCTTAGATATGGAAAATAGGCGTTGCCCTCGTCTCGCACAAATTGCGCGAAGCCGACTGACTTCGCCTTCCGCTAAGGGTCCAGACACTCGATACTCAGTCTTCCGGCGCCAAGTCGTTGGAAGCGTTATTAGGAAGATAGGGCTCCGCACAATCAGTCAGCGGAAATCATTCTGCCGTCGAGCGGTGCCAAACTTGCTTCTAACATCGCTAGACCGTGTGCAGGTCAATCAAGCCTGATTTCCTCCACTAGCCCGGATAATTCGGCTGGCGGCACCAGCCAGAAAGTTCGAAAAGCTTCCAAGAACCCCAGGCAAACTGGACACCGCAGCGGACAATGAAGTCCACGGATATTCCGGCGAACATTCCGCATAGGAGCGGCAAATATCGTCGGCAGGAGAGCGTCCGAAAAGGCCTGTCGGCGGCTCCTTCGTGGGAACGAAAAAAGAAGAGAAGCAGAACTTTCGTGTGCGCTTTTTGCACACAACATCTCATAACTAGCTGAATTTATTTAAGTATCCATCCAGTCCATCATCGGCGCGATGGACAGGCGATGATCGCCATAGGCGCCCTGCCCGCCCGATTTTGCGTTGGTGTTCACGTATCGACGACTGCCCGTTGATGCCCGCTCACATAGGCCAATCGCCACGCCGGTGCAAACCTGGTGCCGCGATCGCTCTACCCGGCGAACGCCGGAGCCGTCGTAAAAGGCCGGTTTTCTCAGCGCTTGCGCAGCGCCTCCGACAGCGCCGCGCCGAACGAACCCTGTTGCGACTGGCCGCCTCGATTGTCCGGCTTGCTGGCGTGGTTCTTGCCGCCGCCGGGTGCCGGTTTCGCCGCCGGTGTCGAGCGTTCCGGTGCCTGACCGTCGCGTCGCATGGTCAGGCCGATGCGCTTGCGCGCCACGTCGACCTCGACGACCCGCACCTTCACCACGTCGCCGGCCTTCACCACCTCATGCGCGTCCTTCACGAAGCGGTCGGCAAGCTGCGAGACGTGCACCAGCCCATCCTGGTGCACGCCGATATCGACGAAGGCGCCGAAGGCGGCGACATTGGTGACGGTTCCCTCCAGAAGCATGCCGGGCTTCAAATCCTTGATGTCGTCGACGCCGTCGGCGAAGGTCGCCGTCTTGAAATCCGGGCGCGGGTCGCGGCCCGGCTTCTCGAATTCGAGCAGGATGTCCTTCACCGTCGGCAGGCCGAACCGTTCGTCGACGAACAGTTTTGGATCGAGCTTGCGCAGCGAGGTGCTGTCGCCCATCAGCGCGCGAATGTCGCGGCCGCAGCTGGCCACGATCTTGCGCGCCACCGGATAGGCCTCCGGGTGGATCGACGAGGCGTCGAGCGCCTCCGCACCGTCGCGGATGCGCAGGAAGCCGGCGCACTGCTCGAAGGTGCGCGCGCCGAGCCGCGGCACCGAAAGCAGGTCGGCGCGGCTGGCATAGGGACCGTCGGCGTCGCGGCGCGCCACGATCGCCTCGGCGATCGATTGGCCAAGGCCGGAAACGCGCGTCAGCAACGGCACCGAGGCGGTGTTGAGATCGACGCCGACGGCGTTCACCGCGTCCTCCACCACCGCATCCAGCGCCTTGGCCAGCCGGTACTGGTCGACATCGTGCTGGTATTGGCCGACGCCGATCGATTTCGGCTCGACCTTGACCAGCTCCGCCAGCGGATCCTGCAGGCGCCGCCCGATCGAGACGGCGCCGCGCAGCGACACGTCGAGACCGGGGAACTCGGCCGCCGCCGTCTCCGACGCCGAATAGACCGAGGCGCCCGCCTCGGAGACGATCACCTTGGTCGGCGTCGGTGCCGGCATGTCGGCCAGAAGCTCGGCCACCAGCCTCTCGGTCTCGCGGCTGGCCGTGCCGTTGCCGATGGCGATCAGCTCGATCTTGTGCTTGACGATCAGCCTGGCCAGCTCGGCCTGGGCGCCGCGCACGTCGTTCTTCGGCTGGAACGGATAGATGGTCGCCGTCTCCACCAGCTTGCCGGTCTGGTCGATCGCCGCCACCTTGACCCCGGTGCGAATGCCCGGATCGAGGCCGAGCGTCGGGCGCGAGCCGGCGGGAGCGGCGAGCAACAAATCCTTGAGATTGCGCGAGAAGACGCGGATCGCCTCTTCCTCGGAGCGCTCGCGCAATTCGCGCATCAGGTCGAGCGACAGTTGCAGCGAAAGCTTGACCCGCCAGGTCCAGCCGGCAACGTCGCGCAGCCATTGGTCGGCCGCGCCGCTGCCGATCCGCAGCGTCGCCGCCACCTTGTGCTCCACCGGCTTGTTCGGCGAAGCGATATCGGCATCCACTTCGATGGCGATGGACAAAATGTCCTCGTTGCGGCCGCGCAGGATGGCGAGCGCCCGGTGCGACGGCACGGTCGACCATTTTTCGGAATAGGCGAAATAGTCGGAGAACTTGGCGCCGGCCTCTGCCTTGCCGTCCAGCACCGCGGAGGTGACGACGGCATTGAGCTTCATATAGTCGCGCAAAGCGCCGATCAGCGTTGCGTCTTCGGCCAATTGTTCGGCGATGATGTCGCGCGCGCCTTCAAGTGCGGCCTTCACGTCGGCCACTTCGCCCGCCACATAGGCTTCCGCCGTCTTGTGCGGATCGAGCGAACGGTCCGCCAACAATGCCTCGGCGAGCGGCCCGAGCCCCCGCTCGCGCGCGATCTCGGCCTTGGTGCGGCGCTTCGGCCGATACGGCAGATAAAGGTCTTCCAGTTCGGCCTTGGTGACGGCGCCGGCGATCTTGAGCGCCAGCTCGTCGCTCATCTTGCCCTGCCCGGTGATCTCCTGAAAAATGGCGACACGGCGCGCTTCCAATTCGCGCAGATAGCCGAGCCGTTCGGCAAGATTGCGCAGCTGCGTGTCGTCGAGGCCGCCGGTCACCTCCTTGCGGTACCGGGCGATGAACGGCACCGTCGCGCCTTCGTCCAGAAGTGTGACGGCGGCGACGACCTGGGCGGTGGCCGCGCCGATCTCGGTGGCGATTGCGGCTGCGATCTTCTGCTCTGTCTGCATCTTGGTCCCGTGGTGATTTGCAACGGCGACCATAGAAAGATCACCGTGGCGCGGGTACGGCGGCATTCGCTGTCTCCACAATAAATGCTGAACAAAACACCGAACCGGGGACCGGGACGGGAAAACGTCCCCCTCCGAAAGACCCGTGGACGGTCGCTGGCCGCCTTGTTTGGCGGCCCTGCCCGCTTCCGCTTGATCCCATGCGGTGCTAGGGCATCCCCAGCTTCCGCCCGAACGAAAACGCCCGCTTCAACCCGAATTGGAAACGACCTTGGCCAGCCTCGACCCGACGAAAAAACTCCCGGTGATTGAAATCTGCGTGGAAGGCATTGACGGCCTGCTTGCCGCCGAGCGCGCCGGCGCCGACCGCGTCGAGCTCTGCGCCAGCCTTGTCGAGGGCGGCATCACGCCCAGCCTCGGCACCGCAAGGCTGGGCCTGGAACTGGCGAAAATTCCGTTCCACGTCATCGTGCGGCCACGCGGCGGCGATTTTCTCTATAGCGACGACGAATATCGTTCGATGCTGGCCGACGTCGCGGCGCTTCGCGAACTCGGCGTCGCCGGCGTGGTCGTCGGCTGCCTGACCGCCGATGGCGCCATCGACGAGGTCCGCATGGCCGCGCTCGTCGAGGCAGCCGGCCCGCTCGCCGTCACCTGCCACCGCGCCTTCGACATGACGCGCGACGCAGCCGAGGCGCTGGAAGCCCTGGTCCGCTGCAAGGTCGGACGCGTCCTGACCTCGGGCCAGCGCGACACCGCCATCGAGGGCGCCGATCTTCTGGCCGCGCTGGTCAGGCAGGCGGGTGGACGCATCATCATCATGGGCTGCGGCGCGCTCGACGCCGACAATATCGGCGCGGTCAGGGCGAAGACCGGGCTGACCGAAATGCACTTCGCCTCGCTCAGGCACGAGGCCAGCGCCATGCGCTACCGCAACCCGAATGTCGGCATGGGCGGCGACGATCTCGACCGCGAATACCGCAACACCTTCACCGACGAGGCGCTGGTGGCCGCCACCATCGCAGCCGCCCGCGCATGACGGCACCGCTCCCCATCGAGGCCGTCGTTGCCGCCGACGAGCCGGCGGTCCTGGAACTCAACAACGAGCACGCCGCCGAGCTCTCCTGGCTGGAACCGGAACGGCTCACCGCTCTGCTCGACGCGTCTTTCCATGCACGCCGCATCGGCAGGCTCGAGGCGTTCCTGATGACCTTCGACCAGGACGCCACCTATGACAGCCCGAACTTTCTGTGGTTTCGCGACCGCTATCCGCGCTTCGTCTATGTCGACCGCGTCGTCGTCGCCTCCAGCGCGCGCGGGCGCGGCCATGCGCGCCGGCTTTACGAGGATCTGTTCGCGCGCGCCGCGGCCGCCGGCCACGAACTCGTCACCTGCGAGGTGAATGCCGACCCGCCCAATCCCGCCTCCGACGCTTTTCATGCCGCGTTGGGGTTTCGCGAGGTCGGCGACGCCGTCATCCATGGCGGCAAGAAGGCCGTGCGCTACTACGCCAAGACACTCGCCGATTAGAATAGGAACTCGCCTCGGGAGCCGCACCCGGCCTAAGCCGGTCGCGCTCCCGAAGAGTTCAAGCTCCGCTGGTTACGGCATCGTCGGCTTGGGCAAAGCCTCGCCTTTATAGGCCGCGTCTCCCTCGATCAGGGTCAGCATCACTTTCGTCGCCGCGATCTGGGTCGGGGGGATCTTGGTCACGTCATGGCCCAGCACCACGATATCGGCGCGCTTGCCGACCGTCAGCGTGCCGGATTGCGCCTCGTCGAAGGCCGCATAAGCGCCATTCGCCGTATAGGCCTTGATCATGTCCATCACCTCCAGACGGTGCTGCGGCGTCAGCACCCGGCCGTTAGGGTCGGCTATGTCCTGCCGGGTGACGGCGATCTGGATGGCTTCGAGCGGATTCATCGACGATACGCTCCAGTCGCTCGAACCGACCAGCAAAGCGCCTGCCTGCTTCAGCGCGCCGAATGGATAAAGCTGTTGCGACCGCTCCGGCCCGATCTTCGGCTCGGTCAGGTTGACGATATAGGGGTCCGGATAAGCCCAAAGCGCCTGGATATTGGCGAGCACGCCGAGCGCCTTGAAGCGCGGAATGTCGGCGGGATCGATCAGCTCGAGATGGGTGATCTGGTGACGGCTGTCGCGGGTGCCGTTGGCGACCCGCGCCGCCTCGTAGGCATCGAGCGTGGCGCGCACCGCGCGGTCGCCGATGGCGTGCGCGTGCAGTTGCAGCCCGGCCTTGTCGGCGGCGATGGCAATCTCCTTCATCGCCTGCGGCGTGAACAAAAGGTCGCCGGCCTGATTGCTGCCGACATAGGCCTCGATCAACGCCGCGGTACCGGTCTCGATGACGCCATCGACAAAAAGCTTGGCCGCGTTGACTTCGAGATGCGGCGAGGCATAGCGCGCCTTGTAGTCGAGCACCTTGGCGACACCGGCCGCGGCGCCTTCCTTGGCCTCGATCTGCACGGCCGCCTTCACGCGCAGATTGAGCTTGCCGGCCGCGTCGGCGCGCTGATAGCCGCGCAGCATCCATTCCTTGGCGGCGGGATCGATGATGGCGGTTATGCCATAGCTTTCGGCCTCGGCCATCGCCTTGGCGAGGCCCGCATCGACCTGGCTGTCGGGATATTCCGGCAACAGGCTGCTGACCAGCGACATGGCGCTTTCGCGCAGCAGACCGGTCGGCTGGCCTTGCGCATCCACCTCGATGCGACCGCCTTCCGGCGCCTTGGTCTCGGCGGTGATGCCGGCCGCCTTCAGGGCCGCGGTGTTCACCCAGGCCGAATGGCTGTCGGCGGCGGCAACGAAAATCGGACGCGGACCGGTGATGGCATCGAGAACGGCGGCCGACGCGTTGGGCAGCGTCGTCGGGTCCCACAAGCTGGCGCGAATCCAGGCGTTTTCCGGCAATTTGCCCACGCCCTTTTCGATCGCGGCGCGCAAGCCGGCCTCATCGGCAACGCCACTGAGGTCGATGTCCTGCAATTCGGTCGCGCTCCAGATCAGATGGTTGTGCGAATCCTGGAAGCCCGGCAGCACCAGTGCCTCCGCCGGCAGGTCATAGACCGTCGCCCCTTTCAGGAATGGTGCCATGTCGTCGGCCGAACCCACGGCGGCAACGCGGCCGTCAACGATCGCCACGGCCTGCACCTCGGGCTTCTGCTGGTCCATGGTCAGCACGCGCGCGCCGCGCAGGATCAGCGCCTGGCTGTCGGCGTAAGCTGCCGGCGTGCCGGCGACAAGTGCGAATGCGCTGGCGACAAGCCACGCTTTACCCCTGATGGTGGACATCGTGTTTCCTCCCGGTTTCTTGATGCCGGGACGCTAGCGGCCGCCCGCGCCCCGTCAAGCGGCCACGCCGGCGCGACGTGGCGACCAGCCGGCGCGAAAACGCCGGCAAGACCATCCGCTCTTCGCCGAATCTCTGCTCAAGGATCAAAACCGAACATAGCGCGGGCAACGACGGCAATCCGTCGCAATCTGCCCCGCCATCTCCTTGACGAGCCTGCGCAATCTGCCATCCTCCACCCTATCGTGGTGCGCATCAGCGGACGGGCCGATGACGAGGGAAAAACACGGTCGCGCGGCGGTTTTCTCGCCATCCTTGTCGCTGGCCGCGCTGGGCGTCGTCTATGGCGACATCGGCACCAGCCCGCTCTACGCTTTCTCACAAGCCATCAATGCCAGCGGTCCGGGCGGTGCCAGCCAGCCCTGGATCGTAACCGGCGTCGTGTCGCTGATCTTCTGGGCGCTGATCCTGGTCGTTTCGCTGAAATACGCGGTGCTGATCCTGCGCGCCGACAACAAGGGCGAAGGCGGCATCGTAGCGCTGCTCGCCATCCTTGAGGGCAGCGCCCGCCGGCGCGGCCGCCAGCAGATGGTCTTGCTGGTCGTCGGCCTGGTCGGTTCCGCGCTGCTTTATGGCGACGGCGCCATCACGCCTGCCATTTCCGTGCTCAGCGCCATCGAGGGGCTGGAAGTGGCCGCCCCCTCGCTCACCCCTGTCGTGGTGCCGCTGACGGTGGTGATTTTGCTGGCGCTGTTCCTTGCCCAGCGTTTCGGCACGGGCACGATCGGTCGTTTCTTCGGCCCGGTCATGCTCGCCTGGTTCGTCACCATCGGCCTGCTTGGCCTGGTCGAAGTGCTGCGCGCGCCGGCGATCCTGACGGCGCTCAATCCTTTCGTCGCGCTCACTTTCCTGTTGCACGCCAATCCGGTGGTCTCCTTCGCGGTGCTCGGCGCCACCTTCCTCGCCGTCACCGGCGGCGAGGCCATGTATGCCGACATGGGCCATTTCGGCCGCAACGCCATTCGCCTCGCCTGGTTCGCCGTCGCCTTGCCCGCCCTGGTGCTCAACTATTTCGGCCAGGGCGCGCTGTTGCTGAGCGATCCAGCGGCAGCCAACAACCCCTTCTACAATCTGGTTCCGGACTGGGCGCATTTTCCGGCCATCGCGTTCGCCACGATCGCCACCATCATCGCCAGCCAGGCGATCATCTCGGGCGCCTTCTCGCTGGCCCGCCAGTCGATGCAGCTCGGCATCCTGCCGCGCCTCACCGTCAAGCAGACCGCGAATGACGAGTTCGGCCAGATCTATGTGCCGCTGGTCAACTGGCTGCTTTGCGCCGCCACCATCACCGCCGTGCTCGGTTTCCGCTCCTCCGACGCGCTGGCCGGCGCCTATGGCATCGCCGTCTCGCTGCTGATGGCCATCACCACCCTGTTGGCGGCGCTGGTCGCCCGTCACTGGGGTTACAACCTCTTCCTCGTCATCCTGGTCAATGGCGCCTTCTTCATCGTCGACCTGATCTTTGTCGCCGCCAACTCCATCAAGCTGTTCGAGGGCGGCTGGTATCCTCTCTTGCTGGCAATCCTGGTCGCCATGCTGATGCTCACCTGGCGGCGCGGCCAGATGCTTGCCGAACAGGCCCGCCGGCATCTGCGCGCCGAGGAAAGCGCCTTCTTCGCCGCGATGGAAGAACGGAAACCGGTACGCTTGCCAGGAACGGCGGCGTTCCTCTCCTCCGCCGCCAGCGGCATCCCGCTTTCCTTGAGCATCTTCTTGCGCCACACCCGCGCCATCCCCACGCGCGTCATGCTCGTCACCGTGCAAGGTGCCGAGACCCCGCGCATCAAGGATGAAGATCGTGTCACCGTTGTCCCGCTGCGCCCCGATTTCGAGCGTGTCATCCTGCGCTATGGCTTCATGGAAGAGCCGGATGTGCTGCGTGGCCTGCGCCTCGGCCTGTCGCGCGGCCTGATCGCGCCGGTCGACCTTGGCGAAGTCTCCTTCTACATCGGCAGCGAAACGGTCATTCCTTCGCGTAAGGTCGCCGGCATGGCCTTCTGGCGCGAGGTGCTCTACGCCATGCTCCAGCGCAATGCCGAGCGCTCCGCCGCTTATTTCCGCATCCCGGCGCCACAGGTCGTGCAGCTCGGAACCGAAATCGAGATCTAGGCTCGCTCGACGGCGCTGGCCAGACCGCTCTGGCCGATCCAGCGGGTAAAACTCGCGGCAAGCCCGGCGTCGCCGTCCAGCTCGATGCGGCCGGCGCGCAACTCGTCGTCGAAACTGCTCATTCCCATCCATGCCGACGTCATGGCGCGAAGATCGGCGGTTACCAGGAGGTCGATCTGGAAAGCCGGGTCGATCGAGCACAGATCGACCGGCATGCCCGGCGCCACGATCAGCCAATAACGGCCTTCGTCGGCGGGCAGGCTATTGAAGCCGAATTCGACGACGACGCGCCTGCGCGGCATCGGGTCGGGTCGCAGGTTGCGGCGCATGTTCCACATCAGCAGCCGTGGATCGAGATTGGCCAGCGAGCAGTCCGAATCGACCCAGCGCAATGCCCAGCGCCCGATACCCTGGATGATCGGCGCGAGGTCGCGGCCCGACCGGGTGAGCGTGTATTCGCCATCGACATGGTCGAGAACACCGGCATCCACCAATTCGCGCAGCCGCTTGGCGAGCAGCGCCGAGGACATGCGCGGCACGCCGCGCCGGATATCGTTGAACCGGGTCGAGCCCGACAGCATCTCGCCGAGCACCACCAGCGTCCACCGCGTCGCCAGCAGTTCGGCCGCCATGGCGATCGGGCAGAACTGCCCGTAGAGCGAGGCTTCGCCACCGGGAATGTTGATCCGGTCGCGGTTGTCGGAGGCTTCCGCTTGCTTGAGCACCGGTTCAGTTCCTGAACTTGTCGCTGCCGTCGAATGTGCGATTCTCGCAGAAACAACCGAGAGGAGCAACTCATGCCACTGGTGGATATTCATGTGATCAAGGGCGTGTTCACGCCCGAACAGAAGTCGGCGATGATCGCCAAGGTTACCGACGCGATGGTGTCGGTGGAGGGCGAGAAGCTGCGCGGCGTCACCTGGGTGAAGATCAACGAGGTGGAAGGCGGCGACTGGGCGATCGGCGGCCAGCCCTTGCAGGCGGCCGATGTCAGGAAAATGGCCGGGCACGCGACCTAGACGTCGCTTGCCCGTGCATTGAAAAGCGATCCGATCCCGTCGAGGCCATCCACCTCGACGGGATCGGACAGCGGTTCAGCTCACTGGGGGTGACGACGATCCTGCCCCAGAATAGCCAGCAATTCGGACCCGCGGCTGAGGTCGCCACCCCTTTGCATAATGTCGCCTGCTTCGATGATCGCCATTTCCAGAAGATAGGCGAGCATATCAAATCCATCCCTCTCGGCCGCCTGGCGGTGAGAAGTCAGTGCCTGTTTCATCAGTCCCAGCGTCTCGCGCTGCATGTCGGTTAGCTGCATCGGTCCTACTCCGTCCAGCAACGCCAATATTATATGCAGCATTGCGAAAATACGAAAGCCCGCTAACAAGACTGGAACGGGTTCGTTGCCGTCCGGCGGGCGCCCATACTGACTTCTGCTGCCAACAAATGGCCAGCGCCAGCCTCCATTCAAGGGCAGCGGTGACTAACCGTTCCGTGAAGCTTTGACACCGCCGTCTTTCACGCCAGTTCCGCACCGCAATTCATGCACGGGCCCTTCATGAGCACAACGAACGACGCCGATTTCTGGGACCGAACCTCGCGGCGATATGCGGTCGCCGCGATTGCCGATCCGGCCGGCTATGAGCGCACGCTGGACCGCACCCGCGCCCTGCTCGAACCGCATGCCCGGGTGCTGGAACTGGGTTGCGGCACGGGAACGACGGCGCTCAAGCTCGCGGGTGGCGTACAAAGCTATCTCGCGACGGATATTTCCACCGAAATGATCGCCATTGCCAAGGAAAAGCACGCCGCCGACCCCAGGCCGGCGCTGTCCTTTCGCGTCGCCACCGCCGAGATGCTTACGCCCGAGGTCGAACAGTTCGATGCCGTTCTGGGCTTCAACTATCTCCATCTGGTGCGCGACCTGCCCGGCACGCTGCGCCGCATCCACGCCCTGCTCAGGGCCGAAGGGCTGTTCATCACCAAGACGCCTTGCGTCGGCGACATGAACCCGCTCATCCGCCTCGTTTTGTTGCCCGCCATGCGCGCGATCGGCAAGGCGCCTCACGCCAACGTCTTCAAAGAAGCTGAACTCAGCCAGCTTATCTCCGCCGCGGGCTTCGACATTCTCGTCAATGAACGCCATGCGACCAAGGGCAACGAAATCTGCCCCTACATCGTGGCGCGCAGGAGATGATGCGAACGGTCGGGACTGCGGGGAAACCCGTTGCGGGGTTTCGACACACAAAATACGCGGCGTTTCGCGCGCCGCGTTGACCGGGCGGTAACCTGACTTGTCTTCGCTCGTTGCGGGCCATCGGCTTATGTGCGAAGCCTGCGCCGCGATCCAGACCGCCGACGGAAGCCGAAAGCCGCCGTACCGCCATGCGCGTCCCCAACAACCCCCTCGTGCTCATCGGCCCCGCCATCCTGCTGGTTTTCGCGGCGAGTTTCGTGGCGATCTGGCTACGGGACCGACGGCTTGGCCATCTGCTGTTCTTTTGCGCGGCCTGCCTGTTGTTCTGCCTGGGAACCCTGTCCCAGATCCTCGGCGTACCCGACGGTCACGGCCCGAACGCCGTAACCTCGGCCTTTCTCTACACATTGAGCGTCCTTTTGCTCAATGACGGGCTGCTGCGGCGCTCCGGCCAGCGTCTCGGTCCGATTTCGTACCTCGCCATCCTCGGCCTGATTTGCGGCGGCGTCGCCTATTTCTTCTATGTCGATCGTCAGCTGATCGTCCGCATCTACATCATGAATTTCGGCTACGGGCTGGTCTGCCTTGCCACCGCATGGCGCCTGCGCCGGCTCCGGGTCGGAATGTTCGCGGAAAAGATCCTGTTCTGGACCTCGCTCGCCTTTTCGCTCCACTTCTTTCCGCGCACGGTGCTGACCGTTGGCACGGTCGCCCCGTCGGCCACTGCGTTCGGCGCCTCGCCATTCTGGCTGGCCTTGCAGTTTTCGCTGGCTGTGCTGGGAGTGATGCTGGCGCTTGCCCTATTTGCCGTGACCGTCAGCGACATGATGGCGGATCTGCGCCACGAGCGCTCGGTCGATTCCCTCACCGGGGTGCTGAACCGGCGCGGTTTCGAGGAGCGCGCGCAGGAACTGCTGAACAGCGCTCGCGCCTGGCCGACAAGCCTCATCCTGGTCGACATCGACCACTTCAAGAACATCAACGATACGTTCGGGCATCCGGCCGGCGATGCTGTTCTCAAGACATTTGGGCACCTGCTTCAGGGAGCGATGCGGCAGGTGGACATTTGCGGCCGTCTCGGCGGCGAGGAGTTCGCTTTTCTGCTGCCCAATTGCGATGCCGCCGGCGCCGATGCCTTTGCCCAGCGGCTGCGAGGCATCGTTCGCCAAACCCGTTTCGACGGGCTGCCGGCGTCGCGCCAGCTCACCGCGAGTTTCGGCGTTGCCTCGGCGCGTCATGGCGAAGGTTTGGGCGCGTTGATCGCGCGCGCCGACACCGCGCTCTACCGGGCCAAGCGGCAAGGTCGCGACAGGGTGGAAACCCAGGCGGAAAATCCGTTGCTGTCAACAGGCACCGCCGATTGAGCAGAAAGACCGCGCGTCGCATATTCTGGTCGCCGCGACGGAGCGCTTCGTGACCCTATGAATTCCACAATACGAAAGGGGCCTCGCGGCCCCTTCCCTTTTGCCGGCGATGCCGATGTCGTCAGGCGTTGGCGGCGGCTACCGCGCGCTTGGCCAGCACGCCGATCAGATGGGCGCGATAGTCGGCCGAGGCGTGGATGTCGGTCATCAGATTGTCCGACGCCAGCTTGATGCCCGACACCGCTGCCGCGTCGAAGGATTTGGTGAGCGCCGCCTCGATCGCCTTGGCGCGGAAGACACCATTGTCGCCGGCACCGGTCACCGCCACGCGCACCTCGTCCTTGCCGTTCGCCTTGCTCTTGGCCACGAACACACCGACGATGGCGTAGCGCGAGGCCGGGTTGCGGAACTTCTGATAGGCGGCTTTGGCGGGAGCGGTGAAGGAGACGGCGGTGACGATCTCACCATCCTTGAGGATCGTCTCGAACAGGCCCTTGAAGAACTTGTCGGCGGCGATCTCGCGCTTGTTGGTGACGATGGTGGCGCCAAGCGCCAGCAAGGCGGCCGGATAGTCTGCGGCCGGGTCGTTGTTGGCGATCGAGCCGCCGATGGTGCCGCGATGGCGCACGGCCGGGTCGCCGATCATCGCCGCCAGCTCGGCCAGCGCCGGGCATGCCTTCTGCAGCTTGGCGTCTGTGGAAACCTCGAAATGGGTCGTCGCCGCGCCGATGGTGACGGTCTTGCCGGACACCTTGATGCCCTTCAACGTAGCGATCTTCGAGATGTCGACAAGGTCCGACGGCGCCGCCAGCCTGGTCTTCATCGCCGGGATCAGCGTCATGCCGCCGGACACGAGCTTGGCATCGCCGGTCTTCAAAAGCTTGGCCGCATCCGCGATGGAATTGGCCCGATGGTAGGTGACGGAGTACATGGCTCGTTCTCCTCAGAGAGATTTCGACAGGGCAGTCGGCAATCGGCAGTCGGCAGTCGTTTGAAGTCGTTCCGACTGCCGATTGCCCACTCCCTACTGCCTCCTCAATGCTTCTGCGCCGCCGCCCACACCTTCTGGGGCGACGCCGGCATGGTGAAATCCATGATGCCGAGCGCGTCGGTGATGGCGTTGATGACCGCCGGCGGCGAACCGATGGCGCCGGCCTCGCCGCAGCCCTTGATGCCGAGCGGATTGCCCGGGCATGGCGTGTTCGAGGTCGAGACCTTGAACGAAGGCAGGTCGCCGGCGCGCGGCATGGTGTAATCCATGTAGCTTGCCGTCAGCAGCTGGCCGGACGGATCGTAATAGGCGCCCTCCAGAAGCGCCTGGCCGACGCCCTGGGCGATGCCGCCATGCACCTGGCCTTCGACGATCATCGGGTTGATGATGTTGCCGAAATCGTCGGCCGCAACGAACTGGATGATCTGGGTTTCGCCGGTATCGGGATCGATCTCGACCTCGCAGATGTAGCAGCCCGCCGGGAAGGTGAAGTTGGACGGATCGTAGAACGCGCCCTCCTTCAGGCCCGGCTCCATGCCGGCCGGCAGATTGTGGGCCGTGTAGGCGGCAAGCGCCATCTGGAACCAGGGCACCTTCTTGTCGGTGCCGGCCACCTTGAGTTCGCCGTTCTCAACCACGATGTCGCCCTCGTCGGCTTCCAGAAGGTGAGCCGCGATTTTCCTCGCCTTGGCTTCCACCTTGTCCAGGGCCTTGACGATGGCGCTCATGCCGACCGCGCCGGAGCGCGAACCATAGGTGCCCATGCCCATCTGCACCTTGTCGGTGTCGCCATGGACGATGTTGATGCTGTCAATCGGCACGCCGAAACGATCCGAGACCAGTTGCGCGAAGGTCGTCTCATGGCCCTGGCCATGGCTGTGCGAACCGGTCATCACCTCGATGGTGCCGACCGCGTTGACACGCACCTCGGCCGATTCCCACAGGCCGACGCCGGCACCCAGCGAACCGACCGCCGCCGACGGCGCGATGCCGCAGGCCTCGATATAGGCGCTCATGCCGATGCCGCGCAGCTTGCCCGCCTTCTTGGCCTTGTCGCGCCGCTTGGCGAAACCGGTATAGTCGGCCGCCTTCATCGCCGCATCCAGCGAGGCGCTGTAATTGCCGGCGTCGTAACACATGATCACCGGCGTCTGGTGCGGGAACTGGGTGATGAAGTTGCTGCGCCTGAGTTCGGCCGGCGAAACGCCAAGTTCCCGTGCCGCCGTCTCCATGGTGCGTTCCAGAAGATAGGTCGCTTCCGGCCGCCCGGCGCCGCGATAGGCGTCGACCGGCGCGGTGTTGGTGTAGACCGTGCGCACATTGGCGTGGATTGCCGGGATGTTGTACTGGCCCGACAACAGGGTCGCGTAGAGATAGGTCGGCACCGACGACGAGAACAGCGACATGTAGGCGCCGAGATTGGCGATGGTGTCGACCTTGAGCCCGGTGATGCGGTTGTTCTTGTCGAAGGCCATCTCGACCGTCGAATGATGGTCGCGGCCATGCGCGTCGGTCAGGAAGCTTTCGGTGCGGTCGGCAACCCATTTCACCGGCACACCGGTCTTCTTCGACGCCCACAGGCAGACGATCTCCTCGGGATAGATGAAGATCTTCGAGCCGAAGCCGCCGCCCACATCGGGCGCGATGACACGCAGCTTGTTTTCCGGCGCCACATTGTAGAAAGCGCTCATCACCAGCCGCGCCACATGCGGGTTCTGCGACGTCGTCCAGCAGGTGTAGTGGTCCTCGGCCTTGTCATAGAGCCCGAGCGCCGCGCGTGGTTCCATGGCGTTGGGCACGAGGCGGTTGTTGACGATCTTCATGCGGGTGACGTGGTGCGCGGCCTTGATCGCCGCGTCGGTCGCCTTGGCGTCGCCGATCTCCCAGTCGAAGATCAGATTGCCGTCGGCTTCCGGATGCAGTTGCGGCGCGCCCTTCTCCAGCGCCTTCACCGCGTCGACGACAGCTTTCAGTTCCTTGTAGGAAACGTCCACCGCCTCGGCGGCATCGCGCGCCTGGCCCTTTGTGTCGGCAACGACGATCGCCACCGCGTCGCCGACATAACGCACCTTGTCGAACGCCAGCGGCGACCAGGCCCCCATCTTCATCGGCGAGCCGTCCTTGGAATGGATCATCCAGCCGCAGATCAGATTGCCGATGCCGTCGGCCTTCAATTCCCTGCCCGTCAGCACGCCGATGACACCGGGCATGGCCAGCGCCTTCTTGGCATCGATCTTCTTGATCTGCGCATGCGCATA
Organism: Mesorhizobium terrae; assembly: GCF_008727715.1. Lineage (GTDB taxonomy): Bacteria > Pseudomonadota > Alphaproteobacteria > Rhizobiales > Rhizobiaceae > Mesorhizobium > Mesorhizobium terrae. The sequence goes on along the minus strand of NZ_CP044218.1, from coordinate 4,156,106 downwards.
TGGGCTTCTGACGAAGACCGCGTGCTTCATCCCGGGCACCACCATGTCATCGACATAGCGGCCTGCGCCGGTGATGAAACGTTTGTCTTCCTTGCGCGCCACGCGGGCGCCGATGCCTTCAATACCCATCAAAATTCTCCTCCGGAACCTTGAAGTGAATTCGTTTCACCCGGTATCGGCGGCCTCTTGCCGCCAAGTGCTTGATCGGCTTCGTCAAAACTTTTTGACTCTGGTCGCGGCCGCCGGGCTGTGTTCACTTTTCGCGGCTCAAGCCGCCTTCTTGGCCTTTGGCTTGGCCTTCGACATCGCTTGAGAAGCGGCCAGTATCGCCTTGACGATGTTGTGATATCCGGTGCAGCGGCAGATGTTGCCCTCGAGCTCTGCCCTCACCGTGGCCTCATCCAGGCCTTCCGGATGGCGGGCGATCATGTCGGTCGCGGTCATGATCATGCCGGGCGTACAGAAGCCGCACTGCAACCCATGGTGTTCCTTGAAGGCCGCCTGCACAGGATGTAGGTCCGCGCCATTGGCGAGACCCTCGATCGTGACGACGGTGGAACCGGAAGCCTGGGCGACCAGCATCGAGCAGGACTTCACCGCCTTGCCGTCGACATGGACGACGCAGGCGCCGCACTGCGAGGTGTCGCAACCGACATGTGTTCCGGTAAGCCCTTGATGTTCCCTTAGAAAATGGACCAGCAGCGTGCGGTCCTCGACTGTTGCGTGAACCTGCCTGCCGTTCACGGTCAACGAAATGTCCGACATGAAGCCTCCCTGGGTATTCAACCTCGGTGTGGCTGCCGGCTCCCTCCGGACACCCCGGCAGACCGATGTTCTTGTCTCGCGAAGTGCCTCAAACGCCCGAAGCACCCCCGCTTTCACGACAATGCAACCGGCCCTGAATCCCGTATATTGTACTTTCGGTCGTTGGGCTTAGCGCGCGGCCATTGCCAAAGATCGCCCCCTGCGGCAACAATGATTGGCGGCGTTGGGGAGCGCCTTGGGCATCGGGAGGAAATGGGCTGGTCTGTTCGCGGACGAGCTATGCATGCGGGCTTTCGGCGCTCACCACGAGCGAACCGGACACGGATGCTTTTGCCATCGCCGTCGAGGCTGAAGCCAGGGCGATCGGCGCGGGCTTTGCGTTGCTGTTCTTCTCGCGCAGCCTGGTTGATGCAACGACGCTTGCCAACTCATTGAAAAAACACGCCCCGAAGCTGCCTTACGCCGGCTGTTCGACGGCAGGCGAAATCACGCCGGACGGCCTCGAGGAAGGCCATATGCTGGCCATGCTCTTTCCCACCAGCGCTTTTACCGTCGCCAGCGCCATGGTCGAGAACCTGTCGTCTTCGGCCATGGATGGCATCACCGGCGAAGTGGAAGTGCTGCGACGTACCCTGCATGCCAAAGCTGGCGACGCCAGCGCCGACAACGTCTTCGCGCTCTGCCTGATCGACGGGCTCTCCTACGCCGAGGAAGCGGTCACCTCCGCAATCCACTGGGCTCTCGACGACATCCCGCTGATCGGCGGTTCGGCCGGCGATGACCTGAAATTCGAAACCACGACGCTGATGCGCGACGGGCGCGTCGCCTCGGACAGCGCCATCGTCATCCTGATCGCCACCACCATCCCCTTCCACGTCTTCAAGACCGACAATTTTGTCCCGACCGACGAGAAGCTGGTTGTGACCGCTTCCGATCCCGATCATCGCATCGTGCGCGAGTTCAATGCCGATGTCGCGGCAACCGAATATGCCGCCTCGGTCGGCATCGTGCAGCATACGCTGACGCCCTTTTCGTTCGCGTCGCATCCCGTGGTCGTGAAAGTGGGTGGCGAATATTATTGCCGGTCGATCCAGAAGATGAACCCCGACGGTTCGCTCTCTTTTTTCTGCGCCATCGACGACGGCATCGTCCTGTCGATCGCCCAGCCCAAGAGCATGGTCGAGACGACGCGCGCCGCGCTGAAGGAGGTCGAGGCCAAGCTTGGCAACATCGACATGATCCTCGGCTTCGATTGCGTGCTGCGTCGGCTCGATGCCCGCAACCGCCAGGTTTTCCGTGATATTTCCGAACTCTACCGCGCCAACAAGGTGATCGGTTTCGGCACCTACGGCGAACAATACCGGTCGATGCATTTGAACCAGACCTTTACCGGCATCGCCTTTGGACAGCGCCAGGCGGCGGAGTAGAACTCGAATGCCGCTGAACGACATCCAGGACATCGAGCGACTGAAGAAGATCAACGCCGCGCTGGTCAGCCGCGTCGAACGATCGATGGACCAGCAGGGCAATGCGTTCTCGCTGTTTCAGACCGCGATCTCGCTGGAAAACCGGGTGCGCATGCGCACCGAGGAACTACATGCCGCGCTGCGCCGGCTGGAACAGTCGAACCTGGCCCTCTCCGCCGCCAAGGAGAATGCCGAATACGCCAATCTTTCCAAGACGCGCTTCCTCGCCGCCGCCAGTCATGACGTATTGCAGCCTTTGAACGCCGCCCATCTGTCGATTTCGGCACTCGCGGAACTGCAGACTTCCACCGAAGGCAAGAAGCTGGTCCGGCAAGTGGAACGTTCGCTGCAGACCATGGAAGATCTGCTGCATACGCTGCTCGACATTTCGAAACTCGATGCAGGCGTGGTCGAGCCGGAGATAACCGACGTCAGCCTTGAAACGCTGTTTTCCGCCCTGCGCTCCGACTTCCAACAAGTCGCCGAGATGAAGGGACTGACGTTGCGTTTCCGCCCCGTCGCGATCGCAGTACGCTCCGACAGGACGCTTCTGCGCCGCATCCTGCAGAACATCCTCTCCAACGCTTTGCGTTACACCCATAAGGGTGGCGTGCTGGTCGGCACCCGGCAGCGCGGTAAGACACTCCGCATCGATGTGGCTGACACGGGCTACGGCATTCCCGAAGACCAGCGCGAGGCCGTGTTCGAGGAGTTCCATCGCGGCACGGTCGGCGGCGGCACCGAGCCGACCGGCGGCGGGCTGGGCCTAGGCCTTGCAATCGTGCGGCGCATGGCCGGCGCGCTCGGCCATCCCGTCACCTTCTCTTCCAGGGTCGGGCGCGGCACGATCTTTCATATCGATGTACCGGTCTCAGCCAACCCGCAGCCGGAACCCGGTGCCGGCGAAAGCGAAACGCCAAAGGGTTATGGCCTGTTCGGCACCAAGGTGTTGCTGGTAGAAAACGACGCCGACGTGCTGGCGGCAATGACGTCGCTGCTGGAGCGCTGGCAATGCATCGTGCGCCCGGCCGCCTCGACCGACGAAGCGCTCGACGCTCTGGGCGACACCGACTGGGTGCCCGACATCGTTATCGCCGACCAGCATCTGGACGGTGGTGACCTGGGCACGGAGACGGTCGCCGAGGTGCGCGACTATCTCGGCCGCACAGTACCGGCATTGATCGTCACCGCCGACCCGTCGGAAAGCGTGGTCAAGGCCGCCCGGGCAGCGGGCATCGACCTGATGCGCAAGCCGCTGAAGCCGGCACAACTTCGGGCGCTGCTGGCGCATTTGCTGGCTTAGGCAGTCGGCAGTCGGCAGTCGGATCATATAGTTTGCGAGCCATATGCAAGCGGGCAACGAGCCGTTTTTCTACGACTGCCTATTCCCGACTGCCGATTGCCTTTTCAGAACCCCTGCTGATCCCTGAACAACTCGGCATTGTCGAGTTTCGAAACCTCGATAACCGCCTGTGTGCGGCTGTAGACGTTGAGCTTGCGCAGGATCTCCGACACGTGAGCCTTCACCGTCGTTTCACCGACTTGCAGCTCATAGGCAATCTGCTTGTTGAGCATGCCCTGGCGCAGCATCTGCAGCACGCGCAACTGCTGCGGCGTCAGCCGCGAAAGCCGCTGCACCATGTCGGCCCTGTCGGTGCTTTCCGGATCGGGCTGATGCACCGAATAGGTCTCCGGCACATAAATCGCACCTTCCATCACGGCGCGGATCGCTCCCGCAAGATCGTCCTTGCGCGCGGATTTCGGAACAAATCCAGCCGCGCCATAAGACAGCGCCTCCGAAATGATGCGGGCATCCTCGTGGCCGGAAACGATCATCACCGGCAGATGCGGATAACGCGTCCGCAATTGCAGAAGTCCGTCGAAGCCGTGGACGTCGGGCATGGACAGATCGAGCAGCGCAAGGTCGAACTGCCCGGCGCCCGCCAGCAATTCCAGTGCTTCACCGATGGATCGGGCCTCGACGGTGTCGACTTCCGGATAGGCCATCTGCACGGCGCTGTGCAGTGCTTCGCGAAACAGCGGATGATCGTCGATGATCAGGAATCTTGCGACTTCATTCACTGCATTCATGGTGGCACTGCCTCGATGTCGATCGTCATCGCGCCTTTCAGCATACGCCCGGCGGCACGATCCGTTCATTGGCCAATAGTACATCGGCCGCCCCTTGGCGCTAGCCCATCGAGCAGTGGCCTATCAGGTCAAGAACGGTTCGCCCGCGCAACCTGTCGGCAATGCCTTGCCCCTCCGTTCAAAACGACCGAAGGTGCGCGGCATCCGACATTGGCAAAGGAGCGGAATCAGCATGAATGCATTGGCCCTGGCGGCGCCACCGATCCCATCCGTCGCCATTGCAGGATCCGCGGAACGTTTTCCGGTTCGACGCATTTTCTGCGTCGGCCGCAACTACGCCGCGCATGCCCGCGAACTGGGCAATGACGAACGCGACCCGCCCTTCTTCTTCACCAAGCCGGCCGATGCCGTGGTCGATTCGGGCAGCACCATTCCCTACCCGCCGCTGACCGCGAATCTGCATCACGAAATCGAGCTTGTCGTCGCGATAGGCGAAGCAGGCTTTCGGATCCCGGTGAACAAAGCGCTTTCCCATGTCTGGGGCTATGGCGTCGGCATCGACCTGACCCGGCGCGACCTGCAGGACGAAGCCAAGAAGGCAGCGCGCCCCTGGGACTGGGCGAAAGCCTTCGATCAATCCGCGCCTTGCGGGCCTCTGGTGCCGGCTAAGCAATCCGGGCATCCGGCAAGCGGCCGCATCTGGTTGTCCGTCAACGGAACCGTGAGACAGGATGGCGACCTCGCCGAACTGATCTGGCCGGTCGCCGACATCATTGCCATTTGCAGCGAAGCAGTGGAACTTCGGCCCGGCGACCTCATTTTCACCGGTACGCCAGCGGGCGTCGGACAGATTGTTTCCGGTGACCGCCTGAGCGGTGGCGTCGAGGGCATCGGCACCATCGAACTTACGATAGGACAAGCGCGATGAGCGACATCATCCTGCACAATTATTACCGCTCCTCGACCTCGTACCGGGTGCGGATCGCGCTGGAAATGAAAGGCATTCACTACCGCTACGTGCCGCATCACCTGCGCCACGGCGAACACCTCGAACCGGCCTACCTGGCGGTCAACCCGCAGGGATTGGTCCCCGCCTTGATCTGGAGCGACGGCGCCCTCATCACGCAATCGCTGGCGATCATCGAATATCTCGACGAGATCAGCCCCGAGCCGCCGCTGCTGCCGCGGGAAGCGGCAGATCGCGCTCACGTGCGCATGCTCGCGCAGATGATCGCCTGCGACATCCATCCCGTAAACAATCTGCGCGTGCTGACCAGCCTTCGCAGCGTCTTCGGCGCCAGTGACGAAGATATCGCCAACTGGTTCCGGCATTGGGTGAATGAGGGCTTCCAACCCCTTGAAAAGATTCTGGCGACGTCGCCGCAGACGGGCACCTTCTGCCATGGCGAAACGCCAGGGCTGGCCGACATCTGCCTGGCTGCGCAGGTGACGAACAACGCCCGTTTCGGCGTCGATATGGAACCCTATCCGATCATTTCCCGCATCAACGCCGCCTGCATGGCGTTGCCCGCCTTCCAGAAGGCAGCGCCACAGAACCAGCCCGACGCCGAATAACCCCTCCAGGTCGCAGATACAGGACCAGCCGATGAAAGCCGTTGTCTTCGAAAAATTCGGTGAAGCGCCAACGGTGCGGACCGTACCGGACCCTGTTCCCTCGCCCGATGGCGTTGTCATCAAGGTGGAGGCAACCGGGCTCTGCCGCAGCGACTGGCATGGCTGGATGGGGCATGATCCCGATATCCGCCTGCCACATGTGCCCGGTCACGAACTTGCCGGCATCGTGGTAGCCGTCGGTCGTCAAGTGCGGAACTGGAAGGCCGGCGCGCGTGTCACCGTGCCGTTCGTGGCGGCTTGCGGCCGCTGCTTCGAATGCGCCTCCGGCAATCACCAGGTCTGCGAACACCAGTTCCAGCCGGGTTTCACCGCCTGGGGCTCTTACGCCGAATATGTCGCCATCGACCGCGCCGACACCAATCTCGTGACGTTGCCTGAGGAGATGGATTTCGCCACCGCCGCCAGCCTCGGCTGCCGCTTCGTCACCTCGTTTCGCGCCGTGGTCGACCAGGGCCGCGTGACGCCCGGCGAATGGGTTGCCGTGCATGGTTGCGGCGGCGTCGGCCTTTCGGCGATCATGATCGCCAGCGCCATGGGCGCCAATGTGGTGGCCATCGACCTGACCGACGAAAAGCTGGATTTCGCCCGAAAGCTCGGTGCGGCCGCTACCGTCAACGCAGCGCAGACGCCAAACGTGGTCAAGGCCGTCAAGGAGATCACCAATGGCGGCGCGCATATGTCGATGGACGCGCTCGGCCATCCGACCACTTCCTACAACTCGATTTCCAACCTGCGTCGCCGCGGCCGGCACGTGCAGGTCGGGCTGATGCTGGGCGACCATGCCAAGGCGGCGATACCAATGGCCAAGGTGATCGCCTACGAACTGGAAATTCGCGGCAGCCACGGCATGCAGGCGTTTCGTTACGGCGCGATGATGGAGATGATCAGGGCCGGCAAACTGAAGCCGGACCTTCTGATCGGCAAGACCCTGAGCCTCGACGAAGCCCCGGCAGCGCTGATGGCGATGGGCAATTTCGAAGGTATCGGCATCGGCGTGGTGACGCGCTTCTGAACCCACGCGTGAGCAGAGCGTGGCAAGCCCTCGCTCAGGCCACGCTTATTCCCGCAGGAAAGCCTCGATCATCTGCGCCGACGGCTTCGGCTTGGTCACCAGGAACAGATGGCCATCGTCGAGCAGTTCCAGGCGTGAGCGGGCGATCATGGTGTGCAGCACCCTGGCGTTGATCACCGGCACCAGCGGATCGTCGGTACCAGCCATGATCAGCGTCGGCTGGCGCAGCATCCAGAGCCATGGCAGGCTGGTCCAGCCGCTCATGGCGAAGAGCTGGAGAAAGTAGCCATATTGCGAGGCGCCCTTCATGGCTCCGGCATGGCGGTTGATCAGCGTTGGGTCCTTGCGGAAATCCCCGCCATAGATTTCGGCCGCGATGGACCGCATATAGCCGGGGTCGGTGTAGCGGCGCGGGCTTGCCATCTTGGAAAGCACGGTGGGCGCGCCGGGAACCATGGTGATGCCAGGCGCGGTTGCGGCAAGGATGAGCTTGCGGCACACCGACGGGTACTGGAAGGCGAATTGCTGGGCGAGCCCGCCGCCCCATGACACACCGGAAATGTCGAGACGATCATGGCCGAGGATTTCGCCAAGCCGCTTGGCGAGCCTGGCCAGCGTCGACGGTCTATAGGGAAAGATCGGGTTGGGCGAACCGCCGACACCCGGCACGTCGAAGATGATGCCCGTGGTGTCTTCCAGCGCGGCCATGAAGGGAGCCGCCAGTTCCAGATTGGCGCCGATGCCGTTGAACATCAGGAGCGGCGGCCGCTCGGACGCACCATGCCGGATGCCGACGCGCAACAATTGCCCGTCGACATCGAACATCTTGATGTCCATCGCGCCATCCGCCTTGGCCTTGTTCGCCGCCATCGCCATTCAGTCAAACCCCGTTTATTTCGATGCTTCCTTGCGATGGCGTCCGGCCGTCACAGCTCGAACACATAGGTTCCCGGTGCTGCGCCGAGCGGTTTGTATTTGGCATTGCCGGGCCTGGCCGGCGCATCGATTTCGGCGTCGGAGCGTTCCTTCAGATAGGTCGCCCAATCCAGCCACCAGCTGCCTTCGTGCTTGGCCGCCGTGGCAGTCCAGGCATCGGCATCCTTCTCCTTGGTCTTGCCCTTCACATACCAGGCCTTCGGATTGCCGGGCGGGTTGAGCAGGCTCTGCAGATGCCCGGAATTGGACAGGATGAAGGTGGTGTCCTCGCCATAGAGACGCGCCGTCTGGTAGACCGCTTTCCAGGGCGTGATGTGGTCGGTGGTGCCGCCGATCACATAGGTCTCGTGTTTGGCTTTGCCCATGTCGATAGGGACGCCGTGGATCGACATCTTGCCGGGGTTCATGAACGGGTTGGTGAAGATCAGGTCGAGGAAATCGCCGTGCAGCCGGGCCGGCAGGCGTGTCGTATCGGCGTTCCAGTAGAGCACGTCGAAGGCCGGCGGCGCGTTTCCGAGCAGGTAGTTGTTGACCCAGTAGTTCCAGATCAGGTCGTTGGGTCGCATCCAGGCGAACATCTTGGCCATCTCGTGGCCGTCGAGGATGCCCCTCGCCTTCGACATCTGCTTGGCCGCCATGATCGTTTCCGGCGTCACCAGCGCGGCAAAGTCGGAATCCGTCTCGGCCTGGGTGTTGAGCACGCAGACGGCGAGAATGACGGCGTTGATCTTCTGCTTTTTCTGCGCAGCCAGCCAGGCGACATAGGTCGACAGCGTGATACCGCCCGAACACGAGCCCATGATGTTGACGGTGTCGGAACCGGTGATGTCGCGCGCCGCGTCGCAGGCTTCGTCCAGTGCCGCAATATAGGTATCGAGGCCCCAGTCGCGCTGTTCCGGCGTCGGATTGCGCCACGACACGCAATAGGGCTGGATGCCGTGACTGAGCAGAAACTTGATCATGCTCTTGTCGGGTGAAAGATCGACCGAATAATATTTGTTGATCTGCGGCGGCACGACGAGCAGCGGCCGCCGGTAGACCTTGTCGGTCGTCGCCGTGTAGTGGACCAGTTCCAGCACGTCGTTGCGGAACACCACCGTGCCGGGGCTGTTGGCGAGGTTCTCGCCCACCTTGAACTTCGAGGCATCGACCGAGGACGGCAACCCGCCATTCCTGGTCATGTCGTCGAGGAAGTTCTTCAGTCCGTTCAGCGCGCTTTTGCCGCCGCTGTCGACCAGCGCCTTGACCGCGGTGGGATTGAGCGCCGGATTGTTGGACGGCGCCATGGTGTCGACGAATATGGAGGTGATCAGCCGCGCCCGCGCCGCATCCTTCTCCGGCAGTTCGGTCTTGGCAACCAGTTCAGTGACCGATTTGCTCCAGGCCACATAGGATTGCATGACCGCCTTGTGCAGTCCGCTCGTCTTCCAAGCGGGATCGGCGAAACGGCGGTCCTTGGGGTCGGCTGCGATTTCCGATTGACCGGTGACGATCTTGCCGAACTCGCTGGCAAAGGCGAGCCACTGCTCGGCGAGTGCCTGGGGATGGCTGGCCAGCGCCTTCATGACCGAGCCGGCGGCGGCAGCGATGTCCTGCGTACGCAGGCCGACAAGCGGATTGAGTGCCAGCGTATTCTCGGCCGCCTCATCGGCGATCTGCTCGGCAAGCGGCCGCGCGTCCCTCGCCCTGTCGTCGCCGTCGCGTTTGTCGCCGTCCCTGCTGTCCTTCGCCGGCGCCTTCGCCATGAATTATCCTCCCGCTTTTCTCCGCCGCTCGTAGAACATGGCCAAAGTCTCGGCCATCAGCGCCGGCTTCTCCTCGCCCTCGATCTCGATCGTGTTGGCGAACTTCATCAGATATTGGCCAGGCCCCCTATCCTCCACGGAGATCAGCGACGCGCGCAGCCTGACCCGCGTACCCGCCCGGATCGGCGCAAGAAAGCGCACCTTGTCCAGCCCATAGTTGAAGACGGCCTGGGTGTTTTCGGGAACGACATTCATCTGCTGGCTAAGGCCGCCGATCAGCGACAGGCTGAGATAGCCATGCGCGATCGTGGTGCGGAACGGGCTTTCCTTCTTGGCTCGCTCCGGGTCGGTATGGATCCACTGCTGATCCTCGGTGCACCGTGCAAACTGGTCAATGCGCGCCTGGTCGACCACCACCCAATCGGAAAAGCCCAGGTCCTGCCCGGTCATTGCCCGCAATTGTTCGTAGGTCGGAGGTGACTTGCTCATCCCATCATCCCTGATTGTTTCGGCTACGCCGTCCGACCATGAACGCAACGCCCTGTCAATTCACGCAAGCCCCGTCCCTTGTCGTCATCGCGACACCGCCATTTCCTTGACAGCCTGATCACGCAATTCGCGGCGCAGGATCTTGCCGACATTGGTGCGTGGCAGGTCATCGCGGAATTCGATGTATTTCGGTTTCTTGTAGCCGGTGAGGTTCTTGACACAGAACGCCGCCAGTTCCTCCCTGGTTAACGCCTGATCCTTCTTGACCACGAACATCATCACCGCCTCGCCGGAATTCTTGTCCGGCACGCCCACGACAGCAGCCTCCAGCACGCCTGGATGCTGCACGGCGACGGCTTCGACCTCGTTCGGATAGACGTTGAAGCCGGAAACCAGGATCATGTCCTTCTTGCGGTCTACGATGGTAACAAAACCCTTGTCGTCCATGACGCCGACATCGCCCGATTTGAAGAAACCGTCCGGCGTCATCACCTTGTCGGTCTCGTCGGGCCGCTGCCAATAGCCCGCCATGACCTGTGGCCCCTTGATGGCGATCTCGCCGGGCTGGCCATGCGGCACATCATTGCCGTCATCATCGAGGAGCCGTATCTCGACATTGGGCAATGGCAGGCCGATCGTTCCGGTGAAGGCGTCGCTGTCGGTCGGGTTGCAGGCAATGCCCGAGGATGTTTCCGACAGACCGTAGCCTTCGATGATCGGACAACCGGTGATGGCGAGCCATTTCCTGGCGACCGGCTCCTGCACCGACATGGCGCCACCGTTGGCGATCCTGAATTGCGAGAAATCGACCTTGGCGAAATCGGGATTGTTGGCCAAGGCGTTGAACAGCGTATTCACGCCCGGCATGACATGGAATTTGTATTTGGCGAGCTCCTTCACCGTCGCCGGAATGTCGCGCGGATTGGGGATCAGAACATTGACGCCGCCCGTGCGCATGGCGAGCAGCCCGCAGGTGATGAAGGCAAACACGTGATAGAGCGGCAGCGCACAGATGAAGGTGAGCTGGCCCGAGATCGGCTTGCGTTTCAGGCCAGGCAGCGTCCAGGCCTCCGACGCCAGGAGATTGGCGATGATGGTGCCATGCAGCAGGACCGCGCCTTTGGAAACGCCGGTCGTGCCGCCTGTATATTGCAGCACCGCCACGTCGTCGGGCTTGATCGACGGTTTTTCGAAAGCCTTGCTCTTGCCGGCAGCCAGCGCCGCGTTGAAGCGCACGGCACCCGGCAGCGAGAAGGACGGCACCGCCTTCTTCACCTTGCGCAACACCAGATTGGCGATGGCGCCTTTGGGAAAGCCCAGCATATCGCCGACGCTGGCGAGGATGACATGCCGGATCGAGGTGTTCTTGATGACCTGCTGCAGCGTGGCAGCGAAATTTTCGAGGAGGATGATTGCCTTGGCACCTGAATCGTTGAGCTGGTGTTCAAGCTCGCGTGGCGTGTAGAGCGGATTGACGTTCACCACGATGAAGCCGGCACGCATGATCGCCGCAACCGTGACCGGATATTGCAAAACGTTCGGCATCATGGCCGCGACACGGTCGCCACGCTTCAGGCCAAGGCCCTGCAAATAAGCGGCGAAGTCGCGCGAGAGCCGGTCGATGTCGCCAAAAGTGATCGCCTTGTCCATGAAGACATAGGCTTTGTCGTTCCGGTATTTCGCGAAGCTCTCTTCGAAGAGCGCGACAACCGACGGATATTGATTGACGTCTACATCGGCCGGCACGCCGGCTGGGTAGCTCTTGAGCCAAATGCGGTCCATGCGCTCCTCCCCTCGATCGCGTTTTTCTTTCAATCTAGACGGGCAAAAAGGGCTTGGGAAGCGGCGTGCCGCGGCTTAGACGGCTCACGACGATTACCCTGCGGAATGCAAGTTCCCGCCATGCCTAGTAGATGACAGGCTGTGGAGCGTGGGTTATTGCGCTGGGGGTGTCGGAGACTTGCCTCCGTACCTTGCGTCACCTTGCCTTTGCCTGCGATCCGGCAAATGATCGCGGAAAAGGGGCCGCGCGGCCGGGCGGTTCTTGACCAATACCTGGCCGGGAGGGAACGCATGAAGCAGCTCGGCGGCATCGATGCCACCTTTCTCTACATGGAGACGCCGGAAACGCCGATGCATGTCGCCGGCCTGACGCTCTACGAGCCGCCGGCCGATCTGTCCGGGACGTTCTACGACCACTTCAAGGAATTCTTCCTGACCCGCATGCATCTGGCGCCGATCTTCGAGAAGAGGCTCGCCCGCACGGTGCTGGAACTCGATCATCCGGCATGGGTCGATGCCGGCGACATCGACATTGCCTACCATTTGCGCCGCGCCACCTTGCCCGCGCCGGGCAGCTGGAAGCAGCTTGAGGATCTCGTCGGCGAGTTGCATTCGACGCTGCTCGACCGCTCGCGGCCGCTGTGGCAATTCACTGTCATCGACGGGCTCGAAGGCGGCAATGTCGCCATCTATTCCAAGATACACCACGCCGCCGTTGATGGCGGTGCCGGCATGGCGATCGCCGCCGCCCTTTACGACCTTTCGCCCCAGCCGCGGAAGGTGAAGCCGCCGGAATCGAAACCGGCGATGCGCAAGCCGACGATCGAGGAACGCGCGATCCTCGGCATCAACGACGTCGTGCAGAACGTGATGCGCCAGCACCTGAAGGCGATGGAGGCAGTGCCGCAGATGCTCGGCACCATGACCGATCTGCTCATAGCCAAGAGTGGCGAAGGCAAAGGCGGTGGCTTGCCCGGCATTCCCGACATTCTGGCGCCGAAGACACCGTTCAACGTGACCGTCACCGCCCAGCGCGCCTTTGCCGCGAGGGCCTTGTCGCTCGGTGACGCCAAATTCATCGCCAAGGCGACCGGCACCAAGATCAACGATGTGGTGATGGCGGTGAGTGCCGGCGCGCTTCGCGCCTATCTCCAGGATCACGAGGCGCTGCCGACGAAACCGCTGGTCGCCTTCGTGCCGATCTCCTTGCGCCAGCCCGGCGACATGGAAGCCTCTAACCGGGTCTTCGGCATGTTCTGTCCGATCGCCACCGAGCTTGCCGAGCCGCTGGAGCGACTGAAGGCAATCGCCAAGAACAGCGGCGATTCCAAGACCTTGGCCGGCACGGTGAAGGACGTTTCGCCCAAGGACTATACGCTGCTTGGCGCGCCGATCCTGTTTCCCGGCCTCGCCCAGCTCTACGGCCGCACCGGCCTTGCCGACATCATGCCGTCGACCACCAATCTGACGATCTCCAACGTGCCCGGTCCGCCCATTCCGGTATTCTGCGCCGGCGCCAAGGTGCTCGCGATGTTCCCGGTCTCGATCCCCGTCCACGGCATCGCTCTCAACATCACCGTGCAGAGCTATCAGGACCGGCTCGATTTCGGCATCACAGCCGACCGCCGTGCCGTGCCCGACGCAGACCACCTCGGCGACCTGCTGGTCACCGCCATGGCCGAATTGAAGGAAGGGGTCGAAAAGCTGCCGCCTCCACCGCCGAAACCGATCAAACACTGACCCTGCTACCGTTGCGGAAACCGGGAGCAATGTTGCAGTTTTGTGAACAAAGGGCCCATATTCTGCGTTGAGTGCAGCTGGAATCAATCGACAGGAGCCGTCATGGCCCACGCTGATACGCTGAAACCGCCTTCGCGACTGCTGTTCGCGCTGGAACTCAGGGCGCTGCCGGAGCTCGGCGGTTTCGTCGCCTCGCTGCCCCTGCTCACTGCGCTTGCGCCGCGCGGCGACGGCCATCCGGTCCTAGTCCTGCCCGGGCTGGTGACCAGCGACCGCTCGACGGTGGCGCTGCGCAGCTTCCTCAAATCGAAGGCCTACGCCGCCTATGGCTGGGACCTCGGCCGCAACTACGGCCCGCTGCCTGGTGTCGAGCGAAAGATGGTCGACCGCCTCAAGGCGCTGGCCGACAAGCATGGCCGCAAGGTCAGCCTCGTCGGCTGGAGCCTCGGCGGCATCTATGCGCGCCAGCTCGCCAAGATGCTGCCCGACGAGGTGCGGCTGGTGATCACGCTCGGCAGCCCGTTCAACGGCGACCCGCGTGCCACCAATGCCTGGAAGCTCTACGAGTTCACCTCCGGCCACAAGGTCGACGATCGCGAAGGCCATATGGGTGGCGCCATTTCGGAATCGCCCCCGGTGCCGACAACGGCGATCTACAGCCGCACCGATGGTATCTGCGCCTGGCAAGCCTGCATGGAAAACGACCTCCCGCACACCGAGAGCATCGAGGTGGAAGCGAGCCATTGCGGCCTCGGCCATCACCCCGCGGCGGTCTACGCAATTGCCGATCGCCTGGCGCAGCCCCAGGGAGAATGGAAACCATTCGACCGAAGCGGCTTCAAGAGCCTGTTCTTCCCCGATCCGAAGCGGAACTAGAGCGTTTCATATACCGCTCTGCGTGACGGCTCACTCGGCCGCCTGTTGTTCCGGCACGTCGTCCACGCGATTGGGATCGCCGGGCGCGGTTTCACAACCGAGATCCGGGAAAGCGACGACACGCCGGCCGTGGAAATCGGTGCGCAGCACGGCAAGGCCGCGCTCCTCGAAGAAGGACAACAGCCGCCGCGCCCGCCGTGCCGATTGCGTGCCATAGGCACGTGCCAACGCAGCGTCCGACGGACAGGGCGAACCGGTCACCGCCGCCTGGGCGACGATCAGGAACACGGCCTGCAAATCTTCCGGGACATCCGAGGACAATGCCAGTGCCTGCTGCCAGGCATCGCTTGCCGCGGTCGTTTCGTCGATGCCGGTCTTGGCAATAGCCAGCCGGCGCCGGAATGCGGGCAGGCCAAGTGGTTCGCCGGGCACTCGGCGAATACGGCACCGCACGAGAAAATCCTGATAGAGCAATGAATCGGCACGAAAAGCCGCGTCTGGATCCTCGACGATCTCCGCCAGGACTGCAGCGATGAGCACCTCGCGCTCAGCCTGATCGAACAGGGTCGGCGCCGGTTCCAGGGCTGCCGACTGTTCCGGCAGCGACCGCGACAACTGCTCCAGAATGTCGGCGGTCGGCGTCGGCGCCACGGGACGTGGCCGGCGCGCCGGCGGCTGCCGCAATTCTTCCGGGCTGGGGGTCAGGATCAGGCTCTGCACATCCTCGATCGCTTCCGGCAGCGGCGTCAGTTTCGGGCTGACGGAGCGCGCCGAGGTTTCGACCGCGCCGATGGCGACCGGCAGCGGCCGACGCGACATCGCCGGCCCCAGAGCCACGAAATGTCCACGCGCCAGGTCGCGGAACATCTCGGCCTGCCGCCGTTCCATGCCGAGAAGGTCGGCGGCACGCGCCATGTCGATGTCGAGGAAGGTGCGGCCCATCAGGAAATTGGAAGCCTCGGCCGCCACGTTCTTGGCGAGCTTGGCCAGGCGCTGCGTGGCAATAACCCCGGCGAGGCCGCGCTTTCGGCCGCGGCACATCAGGTTGGTCATCGCGCCGAGCGAGATTTTGCGCGCCTCGTCCGAGACCTCGCCGGCCACCGCCGGGGCGAAAAGCTGCGCCTCGTCCACCACCACCAGCACTGGATACCAGTAGTCGCGCTCGGCATCGAACATGCCGTTCAGGAAGGCGGCGGCGCCGCGCATCTGCTGTTCGACGTCGAGCCCTTCCAGATTGAGCACGACCGAGGCGCGATGCTGGCGGATACGGCCGGCAATGCCGGTCAGTTCGGCCTCGGTGCGCTGCGCATCGACCACGACATGGCCGAACCGATCGGCAAGTGTGACGAAATCGCCTTCGGGATCGATGACGACCTGCTGCACCCAAGGCGCGCTCTGTTCGAGCAGCCGACGCAACAGATGCGATTTTCCGGACCCGGAATTGCCTTGCACCAAAAGGCGCGTGGCCAGCAATTCCTCAAGATCGAGCGTGGCGGCCGCGCCCGACGCCGTCCCCATCTCGATGCCAACCTTCATTCAAAACCCCGGCGAAATTCCAGACATATGGAGCCGAGGTCTAGCACCATGATGGCTGCGATGCAGGGGCCGATTGGCGAAACCCACAGGAGAGGTGATCGTGCCCTATCCGGCAAACAGCGATGTATCGAGGTCGCTAGCCCTAGTCAGCCCGGCCAATGCAAGTGTCAGGTCGAACTCGGCGACGATGTTGCGGATAACCTCGCGCACGCCCGTCTCGCCGGCAAGCGCCAGGCCATAGACATAAGGCCGGCCGACCAGCACCGCCGCAGCGCCAAGCGCCAGCGCCTTGGCGACATCGCTGCCCGAACGAATGCCCGAATCGAGCAGGACCGGCAGCCCGCCCGCCGCGGCGACAACCGCCGGCAGCGCGTCCAATGTCGCAATCTCGCCGTCCACCTGCCGGCCGCCATGGTTGGAAACGACGATGCCGTCAACACCATGCTCCCGCGCCAGCCGCGCATCGTCGGCATGGCGAATGCCCTTGAGCAGGATCGGCAGTTTCGTCATGCCGCGCAGCCGGGCGATGTCGGACCAATTGAGGTCGGGACGCGAATAGGTGGCGGTGAAATGCGCGACGGCGGCGCGCATCTGCTGCATCGACAGGCCAAATTCCTTGCCTTTCCGACGCAGGCTGAGCGCCGTCGAGACGATGTCCAGGCCAGCGGGCTTCACGCCCGTATCAGGTGGACTGGCCGGGATCTTGGTGCGAAAAACCGGATCGCTGAGATATTGAGCAAGACCGAGCCCGCGCAGGAATGGCAGATAGGCCATGTCGAGATCACGCGGACGCCAGCCAAGCAAGGTCGTGTCGAGTGTGACCACGATCGCCTCGCAGCCGCAACGCTCGGCCCGGCCGACAACCGAACGCACGAAATCATCATCGCTCGACCAATAGAGCTGGAACCAGCGCGACGCATTGCCGATCGCCCCGGCCGCCCGCTCCATCGGCATCGAAGCCTGGTTGGAGAAGACGTAGCCGACGCCCTCAGCTGCCGCAGCGCGCGCCACCGCAAGATCAGCCTCCGGATGCACCATCTCCAAAACGCCGACGGGTGCCAGCAGGATGGGCGCGGAATGCCAGCGTCCGAACAAGGTGACGGAGAGGTCACGACTTGAAACGTCGCGCAGCACGCGCGGCGCGATCTGGCGCCGTTCAAAGGCGGCGCGATTGGCCCGCATCGTCGCCTCGCCACCGGCGCCGCCGATGATGTAGGCGGCGGCTTGCGGCGTCATCTTGCGGGCGGCAGCCTGTTCCAGCAGGTCGTGAGCCACCGGCACAGCCGGCCGCTTGCCGCCAGCGCCGGTGACGTAGATCTGCATCTGGCGCAGGCGGCCGGGTGCGACCGTGGCTCGCATGTCGTTCATGTTCTCCCCCACCAAGAGCGGCTGACAGTCCCGAGAAATAACCGATTTCAGCCAGATCAGCCCTGCGTTGCTTCGAACAGCTCGATCACATTGCCGGACGGGTCCATGCACAAAACCTGTCGTCCGCCAGGACCTTCGATCATCGTGTTCCGGAACTGCACGCCATCGCCTTCCAAAACCTTCACCAAGGCCGGCAGGTTCTCCACCTCGATGACGAACCTGTTCCAGCCGCCCGGTTCCGGCACTGTGCCATCCGGCATCGGCCGGGATGCGGAAGCATGGCGCCCCGCAAGCCAGAGCGTCAGATCACTCCGGTCGAGGATCGCCATGTTGGGGCCGAATTGCTGCCGCAACACGAAGCCCAGTCGCTTCGTGTAAAAATCGATGGAAGCATCGACGTCAGCGGCAAAGTAGCGGACGGTAGCCACCTACTTCTTCTCGTAGCCCTCGCGGATCTCGTCCATCGCATCCTTGATGCGGGCACGCAGGATGTCGACCGATTCCGTTCCGGACTTTTTGACGATCTCGGCCACTTCGCCGGCATTTTTCACCGCTGTCTCGAACGACTTGCGGGCGAAGTCCGCCTGCTTGGCTATGAATTCCTGCGGATTGCCGGGAGCACGGTAGTTTTGCGCCAGTTCGGTGATTTCGCGCAGCGAATCCTGCAACACCTCGCGCTGCTTGGCCATGACGGACGACGCGCCCGATGCGGTTGCCCTGGCCGATTTCTCCAGCGCCTCAAGGTTTTTGCGGTGATGACTGAGAATGGTCTCGACATCGACCTTCGGCATTTTCAGGTCGCGGCCGAGCTTGCTGAACATGTCCATGAAGGATTCGGTTTCGGGCTGCTTGGCCATGATCGTCTTCTCCTCCCTTGTTGCCGGCTCGATCGCCGCAGGGGTCAGAATAGACAACAGGGCACAACCGTCAATTGATCAGAAACAGTCGCTCGACCGTATAGAGCGCAAGACCGGCCAGGCCGCCGATGATCATGCCGTTGAAGCGGATATATTGCAGGTCGCGGCCGATGTTCATCTCGATGAGCCGCGTAAGCTGGCCGAGATCCCAGCGTTTGACCTGATCGGCGATGAACTTGGAGACGCTGCTCTTCTGGGTTTCGACGAAGGAGGCGAGCGCCACCACAAAGCCCTGGTTCATATCGGCCCTGATCTGCGGGTCGCTGGCGAGATGCCGCCCGACCTCGACGAACATATTGGCGAGATGGGCGCGGATCATGGAATTTTCCGACGCCGCGTCCTGCTCGATGAAACGACGCAGGCTTTCCCACATGTCGTGCGCCAGATCGCGGATTTCCGGCCTGGCGAGGAACCCCTGCTTCATCTGCTCGGCGCGCCGGGCATATTCCTTTGACGTGCGCAGCCGCTCGATGAATTTCCTGACGAAACGATCGAACTCCTCGCGCATCGGGTGGTCGGGATCCGCCCTCACCTCCTCGAGCAGCGAGCCCGCCGAAGCGACGATCTTCTTCAACAGATAGGCATCCGCGCGGAACAGGTTGAACAGCGACGGCAATTCCTCGCGGATCTTCTCGCGCATCACCGCCAGCGCCTGTTCGTCGGCGAGAAAACGACCGACCACCTTGGTGAACTCGTCGAACAGCTTCTGATGGCGGCGATCGTCGGTGAACGCCGAGAGCAGTTCAGCCGCCAGTGGCGCCACCTGCACCTTTTCCACCTGTTCCAGCATGCGCTGGGCAACGAAGTCGCGCAGGCTGGATTGTTCGATTGCACCCAGCGTCTGCGGCACCAATCGCATGACGAAGCGCGACAGGCCCGCCGCACGCTCCTCATGTGCGAGCCAGTCGGCCACCAAGGCTGCGAAATCCACCTCGTTGAGTTTCTCGCGCACCGGCCCCGGTGCCAGGAAATTGACCTCGATGAAGCGACCGAGATTGTCGGCGATGCGGGTCTGGTTCTCCGGGATAATCGCCGTGTGTGGGATGGGCAGGCCTAGCGGCCGCTTGAACAGCGCCACCACCGCATACCAGTCGGCGAGACCGCCAATGGTGGCGGCCTCGGCAAAGGCAGCAACGAAGGCGAGCCAGGGATGGCTGCCCTCCAGCGATTTCGTGACAAAGAACACGACCACGCACAGGCCGAGGGCGGCGGCCGCGACAAACTTCGTACGCTTCAGCGCCGCGAGTTTCACCTCGGCATCCTTGTCGCCTACCACGAAGCCCGTGCTCGCGACTGCATCCTGCTGCGACATTGACGGTCTATCCTGCATCCAACCTGCCCAAGCTTAGCATTCCCCTGCCCGAGCTTGGCAGCCCCACGCATACGATACGCAGTGTTTGCATAAACACATCACCGCATGTCGGTCGCCAACCGACCGAGTGCAAGGTCTCGAAAGGCGACGAAACCGTTTAGCCGCGCTCAAAATTACGCGTTCCACAACAACAGGTTGCCCGAAATTTTGCACCGCACCAAAGTTTTATGTTGCAGTGCACAATATTTGCTCCTATATGCTCGCCATGCTCCGGGTCGATCCTGACCGGAGCGCAACCCATAGCTCCTTAAGAGGATGGAATCGCCATGACCAAGACCGCCAAGACCACCGCCCCTTCGTCCACCTATTTTTCCTCGATCAAGTCCGCCTTCGAAACCGCCCAGTCGAAGCTTGAAGTTCCGGCTGCTGCCCGCGATTTCGTCAAGCGCGGCGCTTCGACCGCCAAGGAGCGCGCCGAGAGCGTGCACGGCGGTGTCGCCAAGCTGAACGACGGCGCCGAGAAGATCGCCACCTCCTTCGTCGTTGGTTACGCCAACTTCACCCGCGGCCTGCTCGACGCGACGCTGGCCAATGTCCAGCATGCGCTGACCACGGTCGAGAAGGTTGCCGGTGCGCAGTCCTTCAACGAAGCCGTCCAGATCCAGGCCGACTTTGTGCGTGAGAACGCTTCCGCCAACATCGAGCGCATTCGCGGCGCTGCCGAGACCGCCAAGACCACCGTTGTCGATGGCGCCAAGACCGTCCAGGCTGAAATCGGCAAGCTCTACACCTTCGACAAGAAGGCCGCCTGATCGACGCAGGCTTGCATTGAAGCCATCCGTGCGAAGCGAACGCTCCGCGTAAACCGGTTCTGATTTCTGTACGAGTGCAAGTCGCGTAACCAAGGCCCGCCCACAAGCGGGCCTTTTTCTTTGAGCGTCGCGAACACATGCCCATCAGCAAAAAGGCCGGGCTTGTGGCCCGGCCGATCGGTGGCGAACTACCACCGCAGTCTCATTCGAAGGCGCAAGGAATGCGCGCCCTCTCGGTTATTTCGAAGGCTTGATGCTCTGCACCGTCGCCTTGCCGGCGGCGTCCGTCGAATAGGTGATCAGCACCTTGTCGCCAGCTTTCAGCGAGGCGGCCTTGACGCCGGCCGGCAACGTCACCGACTGGCCGTTGTCGAGCGTGATCGAGCTGGTTGCGGCATCGACCTTCTTGATCGTGGCCTTCAGATCCTTGGCCATAGCGCCATTCACACCAGCAAGCGCGAACACAACGGCGGCAGCGGCAATGTACTTCCTCATGGGGGCAACTCCTTTTGTTGAGGCGTCGCGATCCTGAGGGGCCGACATCACAGGAACATTGCCGCTACTATACCGATTGGTAAGGTGGCCGGGGCCTACTTCACCACCAGCACGGGGATGGAGGAATGCGCCAGCACCTCGGCGGTCTGGCTGCCGAGCAGCACGCGCTCGACACCGCGCCGACCATGCGAGGCGATGACGATCAGATCGACTTTGCGCGTTGTCGCAGCGTCGAGAATAGCTTCGGCGGCGCGCTCGCCGGGCGCGTGGACGAGGTCGACTTCCACACCGACCTTCGCGGCCTCGGCCTTCACCGCCGCCAGGATCTTGTCGGCACCTTCCTTCTGGGCGGCGTTGAAGTCCTGCATGTCGGCTTCGGAGGGAACCCAGCCGGCGCCGATGGCAAGACCGGAGATCGGGAACGGCTCTGTCGCCGTAACCGCGGTCACCTTCGCGCCAAGCGCCTTGGCCAGCGCAAGCCCCTGCTTCACGCCCTTGCCGGCCAGGTCCGAACCGTCGGTGGGGATCAGAATATGCTTGTACATTGCAGTCTCCATTTGTCGCCTCAGCGTCACCCTTTCCACGTGGGGATGTGTTGACCGAGATCAAGCAGACACGCGGCGGATTAGAATGAGGCCAGCCCGCGGCAGTTGGTACTCACGACTGAAGGCTGTCGTGTTTGTGCAATGAAACCATGATGGAAAGTCCAGGGAACCGCCAGTCTTTCGACGAACCGGGCGGAGAGGTTCGCGCGATTTGGGTGCGCCCGGGAATGGCTTGGGGTGCCATGGACCACGCCCATTCCGGTCTCGTGACTGGCATGTTGCGATCCGGTCCGTTATGTGTCGCTGCCCGATCAACCGTAGGAGCACGTGATGTCGAACAAGAACATCGACCACGCTTTCACCGCACGCGGCAAAACCGGTCCCTCTTATGAGCCGACCTACGCTGGCGCTTTGTCGTTCATGCGCCGCAAATACACCAAGGACGTGAAGGGGGCCGATGCCGTCGTTTGGGGTATTCCGTTCGATGCCGCCGTCACCAACCGCCCCGGTGCGCGATTCGGGCCGCAGGCGATTCGCCGCGCCTCCGCCATCTTCGACAACGATCCGCAATATCCGTTTGCGCGCGAGTTCTTCGATCATCTCGCGGTTGTCGACTACGGCGATTGCCTGCTGGATTCGGGTAATCACCAGAAGACGCCCGGCATCATCGAGCGCGAGGCCGCCAAGATCCTGAAAAGCGGCGCGTTCCTTTTGTCGCTCGGCGGCGACCACTTCGTCACCTATCCGATCCTGAAGGCGCATGCAGCCATACATGGCCCACTGGCGCTGGTGCAGTTCGACGCGCATCAGGACACCTGGCCGGATGACGGCAAGCGCATCGACCACGGCTCCTTCGTCGGCCGCGCGGTGAAGGAAGGCCTGATCGACCCCGACCGGTCGATCCAGATCGGCATCCGCACGCATGCACCGGACACGTTCGGCATCAAGATCCTGCACGGCTACGAAGTCGAGGAGATGCGCGCCGCCGACATCGCCTACGCCATCGTCGAACGCACCGGCGGCCGCAAGACCTACGTCACCTTCGACATCGATTGCCTCGACCCGGCCTTCGCTCCGGGGACCGGCACGCCGGTAGCCGGCGGCCCGACATCCTCCAAGATCCTGTCGACCCTGCGGCTGCTTGGCCAGATCGACATGGTCGGCGCCGACGTGGTGGAGGTTGCACCAGCCTACGACCATGCCGATATAACGGCGATCGCCGGCTCGACCATCGCCATGCATTATCTCGGCCTGCTTGCTGAGAAGAAGGCGAGAGCCGAAGACAACAACAACCAAGCGCATACCGGCCAGGACATCTGACGTCCCGGCCACAAAACATCGGACCAGACAGGCAATGAAACCGAAAATCTTCATCGACGGCGAACACGGCACCACCGGCCTGCAGATCAGGACCCGGCTGGCAGGTCGCGGCGATCTCGAGATCATCTCCATTCCGGCTGAGCGCCGCAAGGAGACCGCGGCCCGCGCCGAGTTCCTCAACGCCGCCGATGTCGCCATCCTTTGCCTGCCCGATGACGCCGCCAGGGAAAGCGTGTCGTTGATCTCCAACGACACGACCCGGGTCATTGACGCCTCGACCGCCTACCGCGTGGCGGCCGGCTGGGAATATGGTTTCCCGGAAATGGACAGGGAACAAGCGCAGCGCATCGCCTCGGCGAAGCGTGTCGCCAACCCCGGCTGCTGGCCGCAGGGCCCGATCGCTACGCTGCGCCCACTCGTCGAGGCCGGCCTGCTGCCGGCCGACTATCCGGTGACCTTCAACGGTATCTCGGGCTATTCGGGCGGCGGCCGCACGATGATCGAAGATTATGAAGCCAAGGGCGAGAACGCCTCGGAGTTCACACCTTACGCACTGGCCCTGAAGCACAAGCATCTGCCGGAACTGAAGGCCTATGCGAAGCTCAAGCACGACGCATTGATGCAGCCGGCCGTCGGCAATTTCGCGCAGGGCATGATCACGGTGGTGCCGCTGCAACTTGGACAGTTGCATCACATCCCGACCGGCGCGGAACTGCACGCGGCCATCGCCGACCATTTCGCCGCCATCAAGGGCGGCGTGGTCGAGGTGGCACCCTATGAAGCGGTCGACCGCGTGCCGGAACTGAACCCGGAAGAGTACAACGACACCAATCGCATGAAGCTCTACGTCTTCGCCAACGATGCCCGCGCCCAGGCGCTGCTCGTCGCCGTCTACGACAACCTCGGCAAGGGAGCCTCGGGCGCGGCTGTGCAGAACCTCGATCTGATGCTCGGCCTCAACGGCTGATCTTTACTTCGGTACAAGAGCCTGGCCGCGCCATTGGCGCGGCCTCGATCCATCAGGAAAAATCCTCATGCAACCGCCTGCCTTGCCGGCGCGCTGGAATGTCAGCGAGCCCACCCTGATTGCCGAAACATTCTCAAGCCGTATCTGGAAGGTTAGCCAGACCAATGGCATGCCGGCCATCGTCAAGGCGCTGAAGGATTTCGACGACGTCGAGGACGAGTTGCGCGGCGCCCATCTTCTGGCATGGCGGCGTGGCGAAGGGCTCATCCGGCTGTTCGACAGCGAAGACAAGATGATGCTGATCGAATATGCCGGCGAGCGCCATCTCACCGCCGTATTGGACGACGTGGGTGATACAGCAGCCACTGAAATCGCCGCCGACGTGATGGCAAGGCTGCACGCTCCATCATCTCATGCCCTGCCCGGTGACCTGCAGCCGCTGCGGGATCGCTTTGTCAGCCTTTTTGCCAAGGCCGAGGCAGATCGGGCCGCTGGACAGAAAACTATCTATGTCGAGGGAGCCGAAATCGCCGAGCGCCTGTTGTCCGACCCGCTGGACGTGCGCCCGCTTCACGGCGACATCCACCACGACAACATCATCCAGTCGCCGCGCGGCTGGCTGGCGATCGATCCCAAGGGCATATTGGGCGATCCCGGCTTCGATGCCGCCAACATGTTCTTCAACCCGCTCGAGCGGGAAGCGCTGTGCGTCGACCCGGACCGGATCTCCACCATGGTGACGATCTTCTCGCGCACGATGCGGCAGGATCCCCGCCGTCTGCTCGACCACGCGATCGCATATGGTTGCCTGTCGTCGTCCTGGCATGCCGAAGACGGCAGCGATGAGGACGAGCGC
Organism: Mesorhizobium terrae; assembly: GCF_008727715.1. Taxonomy (GTDB): domain Bacteria; phylum Pseudomonadota; class Alphaproteobacteria; order Rhizobiales; family Rhizobiaceae; genus Mesorhizobium; species Mesorhizobium terrae. The sequence goes on along the minus strand of NZ_CP044218.1, from coordinate 4,131,441 downwards.
CGCGAACTGGCAGTCGTTTCAGTCGTCCGCACTGTTCGCGATCATAATTTCTGAGGCCGGGCGTAGCGGTTCCGGCTCGCTCGCGCCGTGGTCTGGCTACCGGCGCCAAGCCTAGGACCGGACCACCACCTGGGTTTCCAGCGGATAAGCGCCCTTGGTGCCACGCCAATGCGCGGTTGCGAAGATCAGCACGATCATCGCGAAAGCCTGGTGTGTCAGCGCCACATCCAGCGGCACCATCATCAACAGCGTCGCGACGCCGATGGCCGCCTGCCCCAGCACCAGAACGAACAACAGCCAGGCGCGGCGCGCGTGGGTGCTGCCGGGTGCCGACCTGGTGGTCGCCAGCGCGTGCCATAGGGCTATCGCCAGTACCGTATAGGCGAACATGCGGTGCACGAACTGCACCGTCTTTGGATTTTCGAACAGATTGCGCCAGGCGGGATCCATGACGAACAGGTCACCCGGGATGATGGCGCCGTCCATCAGCGGCCAGGTGTTGTAGGTCAGGCCCGCATGCAGGCCGGCGACCAGCGCGCCGAGATAGATCTGGATCAACACGAGCAGCACCATGAGACCGGCGAAACGTTGCGCGCCGCGCCCGGCCGGCCGCTCCGAATAGCGAGCGACGCCGCGCGCAATATAGGTCACCGCCACGATGATGATGCAGGCGAGCGTCAAATGTGTCGCCAACCGATATTGGCTGACCGACACGCGCTCCGCCAACCCTGACGCAACCATCCACCAGCCGATGGCCCCTTGCAGTCCACCCAGGGCCAGGAGGCCGATCAGGCGCGGTTTCAGCCTACTTTCCAGCCGCCGCGTCACCCAGAACAGGACAAGCGGAACAGCAACCAGGAAGCCGACGCCACGGGCCAGAAGCCGGTGCGCCCACTCCCACCAGAAGATGCCTTTGAACTCGTCCAGCGACATGCCCTTGTTGACCTGCTGATACTGCGGAATCTGCTGATATTTCTCGAACTCTTCCTGCCATTCGGCCTGGTTGAGTGGCGGGATGACGCCATGGATGGGCTTCCATTCGGTGATCGACAGACCCGAGCCGGTCATGCGGGTGGCGCCACCCACCATCACCAACGCAAAGAGCGCCAGGAGCACGACATAAAGCCAGCCGCGAACCCATGCGCGGTTGCGCAACTCGCGATCCTGTTCGGCAGCCGGGGCTGCAATGTCGGCGGCGGAAGTCATGGCTTCTCCGAAGGCTAACGCATCGGCAGTGAAACCGGAATCGGTTTTCGGCAGGCACGATGCGCGGATTCAAAGCGCTGAAGCACCCTTTGCGCGTTCAAATGGACATGCTGCGCTCCAACGAGCGGTTAGGTGAACCATAGCGGCGAAACTGGCAAGACGAAGCAGCGCGGCACGCCGTCGCGCCGCTTAGCCTTGCCGGTTGCGCGCGGCCGACATTCGGCATAATCGAAACCACAAAGGATCTGCGCCATGCCCCTGCGTCTCAAGAAGCTGATCGGAACCGTGCTTTTGGTGGCGCTGGTCATCATCTACGCCATCGTCGCGACGATCGTCGCCGTGGCACAGCTCTCGGAATCCGGCCCCTTGGTCCACCTCGCTTTTTTTATCTTCAGCGGTCTGCTTTGGGTGCTGCCCGCCATGGGCATCATCAAATGGCTGATCCTGGAGCCGCGCCCGAAGAACTAACGGTCAAATCCAAGATTCATTTATCTTTTTGGCCTAATATTCAGGCTTCATAGCGCGCCCGCGTGATGCAGGCTCACTGCACGGCGCCAATGGGACGATGCAGGTATGGCGGACGCGACGGCGTCGGGGGACGGCAAGACTTTCGCGGCAACCGCGGCACCACATCAGGCGCCGGCGGTAGTGGCCACCGTTCAATCTGCCTCCGCCGAAGCGATCGCGTCCTACGGAGACTTCAGCCGGACCGCCCCCCATGCGCCGCCGCAAAGCGCGCTGTGGATACGACACTGGATCGACAATCTGCGCCCGGACGCCTTGATCGCCTGGCTGAAAACGGGCGAGCAGCCGCTGCTTGCCATGGCTCTGGAAGTCGAGCGCTCCGGGCCATTCAAGGTCGCCCGCTTTATGGGTGGACGTCACGCCAACGGCAACTTCCCTCCCTTTGCGCAGACATCCGACAGCCCCCTGGCCGCAGCTGACCTGAGCAGGCTCTTCGACGCCATCAAGAGAGCCCGTCCGGATATCGACCTGATCGCCCTGCAGCGACTGCAGCCTGACCTCGACGGGCTGGTCAATCCGCTGTCGGCGCTCCCCTCTTTTCAAAGCCCCAATCTGTCGCTGGCGGTGGATCTGAGCGGCGGCTTCGAGGAAGTGCTCGAGCGCACCAGCGGCAAACGCAAACGCAAGAAACACCGCTCGCAGGCCCGCAAATTCGAGACGGCGGGCGGTTTTTCCAGAATCGAAGCCCGGTCAGCGGACGAAACCCGTCGCCTGTTGGAAGCCTTCCTGGCCATGAAGGAACAGCGTTTCCGCAAGATGGGCATCGCCAATGTCTTCGGCGACCCGCGCGTGCGCGCTTTCTTCCATGCCCTGTTTGCGGAGGCACTCGACGAAGAGAAACCTTCCTTCGTGCTTCATGGGCTTGAAGTGGCCGGCAAGTTGCGCGCGGTGACCGGATCGAGCCACGCGCCGCGCCGGCTCGTATGCGAATTCGGTGCGATTCTCGAAGACGAGCTTTCGTCGGCAAGCCCCGGCGATTTCCTGTTCTTCGACAACATCCAGGAAGCCTGCGAACAAGGCAACGCCGTCTACGATTTCTCTGTTGGCGACGAGCCGTACAAACGACAATGGTGCGATATCGAAATCCTGCACCGGGACGCGATGGTGCCGCTGACGTTGAAAGGACGCGCCCTGGCTTCGAGCCTGCATCAGGGCGCGCGGGTCAAGGCCTTCATCAAGAACAGCCCGACCATCTGGAAATTCACCAAAGCTTTGCGCCGCAGGGCCGCGGGCCACGAACAGCCGGCGGCAACCTCGGAAGACTGAGACGCCCCTGCCCGTCCGCTACGCGGCCGAACGGCCGGAGACCGGCGCGCCTGGCGTGCCATGCCCGGCAGGCGTGACCAGGATCAGGTCCGGATAACCGCTCTCGATCAGTTTGACAGCGGCTTCGGTGATCGCCTCGCTCGGCTCCAGCACACTGACGAAAACCTCCGTCGCCTCGCCCACCAGCCGGCGGATGCCGTCCGCATCGGCCGGTCCGCATTCCACCACGACAAGGTCGTAGGCGGTGGTGAGCGACTGCATAATGATCGGCAACCGGTCGGCTGCCCGCATGGCGCGCATCGGGTCGGCGGTTCCGGCGGGAATCACATGGCAATCGGAATAGTGATCGGCATGGATGACGTCGCTGAATTGCGCTTCCGAAGCCAACAGGTTCGTGATGCCGGCATAGGCGCTGCTGTCGAGCAAGGGGCGCGAGGCGGCACCCGATGCGGTCAGATCCATCAGGAGCACACGCAAGCCGGCATCCGCGACCTCGCGGGCCACCAGGATGGAACTGGCCGCCGCTTCGTCACCCTCGGGCGAAACGAAGATCGCGCGTGCCGCGCCGCTGGTGATCAGCCTTTCGGCGGCCTTCTCGATGTCGATTTCTCCGAGCCCCGCATCGCTGGGTTCCGGTGCCTTTTCCTTCACAGCCGGCCTGCCGACCGCGGCATTCTCGATCAGGGCTGCCGCCTTGCGGACGGCGGCGGCGCGCTCGTCGTCGGAGGCCTGCAGGCGAGCAGCCGGCGCAGTCGTTTCCATCAGATCGCGTTTCGCCACCGGCGGCACGGGCCGATCATCGTCCCGAACGGCTGGCATGGGCACCTCTCTCACCGGTTCCGGCCGCGGACCGCTGGCCGGGCGCATCGCGCGGCCGGAGAACAATTCGCGAAGCAAGGTGATGATGGCCATGACCAGCAGCGACGCGGCAAAGGCGGCACCGACGATCGGCAGCATCTTGGGGAAATAGGGCTCGGTCGGAACGATCGCGCGCGAGAAAATGCGGGCGTCGACCGGCAGATAGTTGCGGTCCTGGCGTGACGATGCCTCGCGGTAGCGGGTCAGATAGGATTCCAGCAATTGGCGCTGGGCGGTCGCCTCGCGCTCCAGCGCGTTGAGTTCGACCTGTTCCTCGCCGGCACGGGCCGATTCGGCCTTCAACCGGTTGAGATCCGCCACGAGCTGGCTCTCACGCTCCTTGGCGGTATCGGCCTCGGTGACGAGACCGGCCAGCACTTTTTGCGCCTCGGTGCGAATCTGGCCATCGATATCGGCAAGCTGCGACTTCAGCGAGCGGATACGGGGATGGTTGTCGAGCAGCGTCGTCGAAAGGTCTGCGATATCGCTCTTGATCTGCCCCTGCCGATCGCGCAGCCTCTGGATGGCGGCGGACGACATCACTTCCGGCAGCGAATCCAGGGAACCTCCGCTCTGGAGAGCCTTGCGCACGCCTTGCGCCGTCGCTTCGGCCGACGCACGGTTGGCGCGCACGCGCGACAGTTCGCTGGACATTTCCGAAAGCTGCTGGGTAGCCAGCACCGAATTGTTCTGGCCGATCAGCAGATCGGACTGCGCACGATATTCGGCTACTTTCGCTTCGGCGTCTTTCACGCGCTTCGACAGGTCAGCAATTTCCGGTGCCAGCCAGTCGGTCGCTTCCGTGTTCGATTGCAGCTTGGCACCGCGTTGCAAGGCGAGGTAGGCATCGGCGATGGCATTAGGCACATCGGCCGCCAGCTTGGGATCGCGCGACGAGAATTCGATGACGATAACGCGAGATCTTTCAACACGATAAACGTTGAGCTTCTCGTGCATCTTCTTGAGCACGCGCTCTTCCGGCGGAATCTCGTTTGGATCGCTCTTCAGCCCGGCCAGGATCAGCAACCTGCTGATCGACGACATCTTCACCGTCTCGTCGAATTCGGGCAGCGTGGACAGATTCAGCTGCTTCGCCACTTGCTTGAGAATGTCGGTCGATGAGACCACCTCGACCTGGCTGGTCACGCCTTCCTCGTCGAAAAGCGGCCGGTCGGCATCGTTGGTCGTGTTCGGACGGGTGAATACCGATTCACGCGCTTCGATCAAAAGCCGCGTTTCGGATTTGTAAAGCGGCGTCGTCAGCCATGCGAGCGCGAAGGCGAGACCCGCCACGATCAACGCAACCACGAGGATTCGAAGCCAGTTCCGCGCAAGACTTGCGAAGAGCTGCCTCAAATCGACATCAAGATCTGCTGCGCTGGACTGTACGCCTGACATGTATCCCGCTCCCATACTGGGTCGCATGCAAGGTAAACAACTATGGTAACTCACTGGTTAAGAGAACCGCCCGGCAATTGGGCCGGCGGAAGAGCGAAAGCAGACACCGCCGAGCCACCAATGCCGGATCGCCACCTTTTTCGCGCGCGGACCTTATTTCGGACCGCAGAACCGGCACTCCCTTTACCGGCCATTAACCCTAACAGACCGATAACAAGACTCGATCCTGAACGTCGCCGCACATCTGGCGACCACTCAAAGGTACGTGCCCAGCCATGAGATGTCCCGCCCCGCTCACTTGCGCATTGCTTGCGGTGTCGCTGCTGGCTGGCTGTTCCAGTTATCGCCCGACCCCAGCAGCTTTTCATGACGTGCTGACGCAACCCTACCGGCTTGGTGCCGGCGACCGGGTCCGCATCACCGTATTCGAGCAGGATGGGCTGACCAACACCTACAGCGTCGACCAGTCCGGCTACATCTCCTTCCCGCTTGTCGGCTCGGTGCCGGCCCGCGGCAGCACGGCGCAGCAGCTGGAAAAGGCGATCGCCGGCAAATTGCGCCAGGGCTACCTGCGCGATCCCGACGTCTCGGTCGAGATCGACCGCTACCGGCCGATCTTCGTGATGGGCGAGGTTGGCGCCGCCGGCCAGTATTCCTATGTACCGGGCCTGACCGTTCAGAAGGCGATCGCCATCGCCGGCGGCTTCTCCGCCAGGGCCAATCAATCAATGGTCGACGTCACACGCGACATCAACGGAGAGGTCATGACCGGCCGGGTGGTGACATCCGACCCGCTGCTGCCCGGCGACACGGTCTATGTCCGCGAACGTCTGTTCTGACAACGTGGCGCCTTCCTCCCTCCGCATCGTGCATTGCTTCCGTTCGCCCGTCGGCGGTATTTTCCGCCATGTGCGCGATCTGGCCGATGCGCAGGCGGCGGCAGGCCACATGGTCGGCATCGTCTGCGATTCGACGACGGGCGGTGCGCTCGAAGAAGCGCTCTTCGAAGACATGAAAGGGGTTCTGGCGCTCGGTGTGCATCGTACGCCGATGCAGCGCCACATCGGTCCCGGGGACGCGGCTTCGGCCTGGCGTACCTTCAAGATCATCAAGGAATTGAAGCCGGACGTGCTCCATGGCCATGGCGCCAAGGGTGGCGCCTATGCGCGTCTGTTCGGCTCACTGTTGCGGGTTTCAAGGTCTCGCGTGGCCCGCCTTTATTCGCCGCATGGCGGCAGTCTCCACTACGACGAACGCACAGCCACCGGAAAGCTGTTCTTCGCGCTTGAGTGGACGATGGCGTATTTCACAGACTATCTGCTGTTCGTGTCCGACTATGAAAGGCAGGCCTATCGCCGCAAGGTTGGCGAACCGCGTGTGCCCAACACGCTGGTCTATAACGGCCTGCGCGCCGCGGAATTCGAACCGGTGGTCTCGAAGGCCGATGCTGCGGATCTCCTCTACATCGGCATGATGCGCGACCTGAAAGGCCCAGACATCTTCATCGACGCGGTTGCCCAGGCCGAGATTCGCCTCGGGCGTACCATCAATGCGGTGATGGTCGGCGACGGCGAAGACCTGCCCCGCTACCGGTCCCAGGTGCTGCGCCTCGGTCTCGACGACCGTATCCAGTTCCTCGAACCGATGCCCGCCCGCGCGGCCTTCGCGTTGGCGCAGCTTGTCGTCGTGCCGTCGCGAGCGGAGGCGATGCCTTACATCGTGCTTGAAACGCTCGCGGCCGAAAAACCGATGATCGCCACCGCCGTGGGCGGCATTCCGGAAATCTTCGGGATCGGTTCCCCTGCCCTGACACAGCCCGACGCGGGCGTGGTTGGCGAGAAGATGAGTGAAGCCTTGGCCGACCTCGACGCCTATCGGGAAACCATGCCGCAACAGGCCGACTTGACCGCAAAATTCGGTGCCGACGTGATGGCTGCGCAGATCGAAAAAGCTTATTTCGCGGCGTTGGCCGGCTAATCACCCGGCGGAACGACTGCTCACGCGGCGGCTTCGGCGCGCTTCTGCTCGATCTGGCCGATCGCATCGACCACGGCATCGAAGGTCAGCATCGTCGAGGCATGACGTGCCTTATAGTCGCGCACCGGCTCCAGATATTTCAGATCGGCAAAACGCCCATTTGGCGGCGCGCCATTTTCCTTCAGCATCTTCAACATGGTGTCGCGCACGGCGCGCAACTCCTCGGCGGTAGCACCAACGACATTGGCGGCCATGATCGAGGACGAAGCCTGTCCGAGCGCGCATGCTTTCACATCATGCGCGAAATCGGTGACAATGCCGTCCTGCATCCGCAGATCGACGGTAACGGTCGAACCGCAGAGCTTCGAATGCGCCTTGGCAGTCGCATCGGGATGGTCGAGCCTACCGATGCGGGCGATATTTCCGGCAAAACCGAGAATTTTCGCATTATAGACGTCGTCGATCATAATCTTTCAATCCGCCGTGCTGGCACGATCATCGAATGCTGCTGGCGCATCTTTCATTCGCTCGGCACGACCATATATAATGCCTTGGGTCCGGTATCGACAAGGCGATGGGCTGTCGCGTCGTTCGGTCTCTTCTTCACGCCGCTTTCGGGCGGGAAGCCGGGTGGGGTTTCCGCTACCGCAAAAGGCAGTGGTCCGTTCAACTCGTTCCCTCTATGAAGGGAACTACGGGAGATGCCTTTCATGGATGCCGTCATCAAGAAGATCATGCCGACCTCGTCCTATATGGAGAAGCCGGTCACTGACCGTCCGAGCCAGGAAGAGGTCGAGGCAGCGGTGCGCACGCTTTTGCGCTGGACCGGTGACAATCCGGACCGCGAAGGCCTGGTCGACACGCCGAAGCGCGTTGCCAAGGCCTATCGCGAGATGTTCGGCGGCTACGACATGTGCCCGGCCGAGGAACTTGGCCGCACTTTCGAGGAGGTTGCCGGTTATGACGACCTCGTCATCGTCCGCGACATCAAGTTCCACTCGCATTGCGAGCACCACATGGTGCCGATCATCGGCAAGGCGCATGTCGGCTACCTGCCGGACGGCAAGGTCGTCGGCCTGTCGAAGATCGCCCGCGTCGTCGACATCTTTGCGCACCGCCTGCAGACGCAGGAGGCGATGACCGCCCAGATTGCCGGCGTCATCCAGGACGTGCTAAATCCGCGCGGCGTTGCCGTGATGGTCGAGGCCGAGCATATGTGCATGGCCATGCGCGGTATCCGCAAGCAGGGGTCGACGACCCTGACCTCCACCTTCACCGGCTCTTTCCGGGACAATCCCGAGGAACAGGTCCGGTTCGTTACCATGGTGCGCGCCGGCAGCGGAGCTTGATTCGCTTCGCCGGCTCCAGAATTTTCAGGATCCGGCCCAGGATTAGGCGATGACCGCTCTGCAGTTTTCCGAACCCTCCAAGGACAAGAGCCTGCTCGAGGAAGGCAGTGTGTTCACGCCGCGCTTCGATGCGGCAGGGCTTGTGACGGCTGTCGTCACCGACGCCGAAGACAGCACGCTGCTGATGGTGGCGCACATGAACGCGCAGGCGCTCGCCCTGACAATGGAAACCGGCATCGCCCACTACTGGTCGCGTTCGCGCAACGCCTTGTGGAAGAAGGGCGAGACATCGGGCAATTTCCAGCACGTTGTCGAGATCAAGACCGACTGCGATCAGGACGCCGTCTGGCTTCGCGTAAAAGTCTCCGGCCACGATGCAACCTGTCACACCGGTCGGCGTTCTTGCTTTTATCGGACGGTGGCGCTTGTCGAAGGCAAGGCAATACTTGCCAGAGATGGCTCCGAGCCGCTGTTCGATGCGCAGGAAACCTATCGGACGCCACGTTGACCATCCCGCCGGGACCAACTTCGCCCCGATTCACGATTTCGATACGGCCAATCTCTATATTGGTCGCGGGTTAGGGAGATTGTGATGCTCGAATGGGCGTCATTGCGTGGCAGGGGAATCGCTCGCGACGCGAATGATCCGTCGTCGTCCGACGGGGCGCCCGAATTCAAACATCCCAAGAAATGCGGAATTGCCCTCGCCCTCGGCGGCGGCGTGGCACGCGGCTGGGCCCATATCGGCGTGCTGCGGGCACTGGACGAAGTCGGCCTCGAAGTCTCGATGATCGCCGGCACCTCGATCGGCGCGCTGGTGGGCGGCTGCTACCTCGCCGGCAAATTGGACGAACTGGAAGAATTCGCGCGCGGCCTGACCCGGCGACGCATCTTCGGCCTGCTCGACATCAATCTCGGCGGCAGCGGCCTGTTCGGAGGCATGAAGCTGGATGCCCGTCTGCGCGAACATCTTGACGGTCTTCGTATCGAGGATCTCCCGAAACCGTTCGTGGCGGTCGCCACCGAAGTCAGGACCGGTCACGAAATCTGGATCACCCAGGGTTCGCTGGTCACTGCCATGCGGGCATCCTATGCCTTGCCTGGCGTCTTCGAACCGGTCAACTGCAACGGCCGCGTGCTGGCCGATGGCGCGCTGGTGAACCCGGTGCCGGTGTCGGTCTGCCGTGCCTACGAACAGCCGATGGTGGTGGCGGTAAACCTCCATTACGACCTGTTCGGCCGCGCCGCGGTGATCAAGCATAGCGCTGGCGAGTTGATGATACAGAAGGATGCGGCAAGGCCTACTCGGCACGACCCCAACGCCACCGCGCAGGGCACGAGGCTCGGCATCACCGGCATGATGGTCGAGGCGTTCAACATCATTCAGGATCGCATCTCGCGCGCCAGGCTGGCCGGTGATCCGCCCGATCTGTCGCTACAGCCCAAGCTCGGCCATGTCGGGCTCACCGAATTCCACCGCGCCGACGAGGCGATCCGGCTGGGTTATGAGGCAACCATGGCGCATGTCGATGAGTTGCGGCGGCTCCAGGCCGTCTTGGCCTGACCGGCTATCAATCTTGTCGGCCTGTTCCGGGATACTGGTCGCGTAGCTTTCAGGCCATTGCCACATCGGTGATGCGGAATTGGACACTGCGATTGCCGTTCCAGTAGTTGCCGCCAATCGAGCCGGCGACATGCAGGGTGCGGCCCCGGTTCTTGAACAAGAAGTCGCCCAGCACCGTGTCCACGGCCCTGAATGCCATCGCCTGGATGCGCCCGCCGCTGTCCGAAACCAGATCGACACGGATGTGATTGGTGCCGACGGCGCGCGCATCGGCAAGCTTGTGGCGCGGCAGCACGAAAAGCGGCGGCACATGGCCGGTGCCGAACGGACCGGCCTTCTCGAGATTGTCGAGCAGGGTCAGTGTTGCGCCCTCGGCGGCAAGCGCGCCATCCACCAGGAGGCTCTCCTCGTCACGCAGGCGGAACACGTCGGCCGCCGCGCGTTCCTCGAAGAAAGCGCGCAAGGCGCCCAGCTTCTGACGGTCCACGGTGATCCCCGCCGCCATCGCATGGCCACCGCCCTTGACGATCAAGCCGGCTTCCGCCGCCTCGCGCACCAATCGTCCGAGATCGAAACCCGGAACCGAACGGCCCGAGCCGGTGCCAGTGCCATTGGCGTTGAAGGCGATGGCAAAGGCCGGCCGACGCGCATGGTCCTTGAGCCGGGAAGCAATCAGCCCGACGATGCCGGGATGCCATTGTTCAGACGCCGTCACGATTACCGCCGGCCCCTCGCCGCCAGCCAGTTCGGCGTCCGCTTCGGCGCGCGCCTGGGCCAGCATCTCCTGTTCCATCACCTGGCGCTCCTGGTTCAGCCGGTCGAGCGTCTCGGCAATCCCCCGCGCCTCGGCCGGATCGTCCGTAGCAAGGAGCCGGCTGCCGAGCGCGGCATCGCCGATGCGTCCGCCCGCATTGATGCGTGGGCCTATCAGGAAGGCGAGATGGAAGGTGTTGACCGGCTCGCCGACGCGCGCAACCCGCGTCAATTCGGCCAGTCCGACATTCCTTTGCTGGCGCACGACCTGCAGCCCCTTCACCACGAAGGCGCGGTTGACACCAACCAGGGGCACGACATCGCACACCGTTGCCAGCGCGACGAGATCGAGCATGGCAAGCAGGTCCGGCTTCGGCGCATCCGGCACCCGTTCGCGCAGCAGCTTGGCCGTCTGCACCAGCGTCAGGAACACCACGCCCGCCGCGCACAAATGCCCCTGCCCCGAAAGGTCGTCCTCGCGGTTCGGATTGACGACCGCGGTCGCCGCCGGCAGCGCGCCGCCCAGTTGGTGGTGATCGAGCACCACGACATCGGCGCCGGCTTCCTTGGCAGCATCGATGGAAGCGGCGCTGTTGGTGCCGCAATCGACGGTGACGATCAGGCTCGCGCCACGCCCGACCAATTCGCGCATCGCGTCGGGATTGGGGCCGTAGCCCTCGAAGATGCGGTCGGGAATGTAGATTTCCGAAGGGATCGAAAAGACGTCGAGGAACCGCTTGAGCAGCGCCGAGGACGCCGCGCCGTCGACATCATAATCGCCGAAGATGGCGATCCGTTCGCCCCGTATGATCGCTTCAGCGAGCCGCACGGCGGCCTTGTTCATGTCGGTCAGCGAGGCCGGATCCGGCAAAAGGTCGCGAATGGTTGGGTCGAGGAACCGTTCGGTGCCGACGGCGGTAACGCCGCGCCCCGCCAGAACGCGGGCAACGATATCCGGAACGCCATGCCCCTGGGCGATGGCCAGCGCCGTCATATCCTGCCGTTCGGATAGTCGGTGCACCCAGGCGAGGCCGGTGGCCGAGCGCCTGACATCAAGAAAGAACCGCTTTTCGCCCGTCATTCAGGGCCTACCCATCGCCGTATCGAGCCACATGGAATGGCTCAATACGGCGAAACCGGCGAAAATCAAAACTTATCCAAGTCCTGATGGCGGGCCTTGATCTCGCGAACGGTGCGCGAGGACGAGCGCAGCACGATGGTATCGGTGGTGATGTAGTTACGGCCGAATTTCACGCCGGCCAGCATGTTGCCGTCGGTGACGCCGGTCGCCGCGAACAGCACGTCGCCGCGCGCCATTTCATCGACCCGGTAGACCTTGTTCGGATCGGCGATGCCCATCTTCGCTGCACGCTCGACCTTTTCAGGCGTGTCGAGGATGAGACGGCCCTGCATCTGGCCGCCGGTGCAACGCAACGCAGCCGCCGCCAGCACGCCCTCCGGCGCGCCGCCCGATCCGATGTAGATGTCGATGCCGGTCTCCTCGGGGTCGGTGGTGTGGATGACGCCTGCGACGTCGCCGTCGCCGATCAGCCGAATAGCAGCGCCCGTGGCCCGCACGGCCTCGATCAGCTTGGCGTGGCGCGGCCGGTCGAGAATGCAGGCGGTGACTTCATTAACCGGCACGCCCTTGGCCTTGGCAAGGCTTGCAATGTTGTCGGCCGGCGATGCGTCGAGATCGATCGTGCCTTCCGGATAGCCTGGGCCAATGGCAATCTTGTCCATATAGACGTCCGGCGCGAACAGCAGGCTGCCCTTCTCGGCAATGGCGATGACGGCCAGCGCGTTCGGCAGATTCTTGGCGCAGATCGTGGTGCCTTCCAGCGGATCCAGTGCGATGTCCACCGCCGGCCCCTTACCGGTGCCGACCTCTTCGCCGATGTAAAGCATCGGCGCTTCGTCACGCTCGCCCTCGCCGATCACCACCGTGCCCTTGATGTTCAGGCGGTTCAGTTCCGAACGCATCGCGTCGACCGCGACCTGGTCGGCCGCCTTCTCGTCGCCGCGTCCGCGCAGCCTGGCGGCGGCGACGGCGGCGCGTTCGGTGACGCGCACCACTTCCATGGTGAGTATCCGGTCAAGGCCGGCGATGGTGTTCGCGGAAGCATTCATGAAGCAGCAATCCTCGTTCGAAACGCATGCCCGTGACGCGGGCGCGCCTCTTGTGTCAAAGGCATATGACAACGGCAAGACCCGAAACGGCCATTTCTCGAAAGAGAAACAATATCAATCGATTGAAAGAGATTTCAGTATTTCTGGGAAATGAAGTCGCGAAGAATCTCGAGCCTCATAAAGAAGGGGATTTATGCTTGCGATGACCTCAGAGCGGAACGCCCTGAACCTTGTCGCCGCCCTTGCGCGGCGGCATCATGTCCCTGGCCAGTATGCCGCTGACCCGGCAGAATATCGCGAAGGCGCGGCAGGCTTCTTCCGCCGACGCGACGCCGACACTGGCGCCGAAACAGGCATTGAACGCCGCCTGATAGAGCTTGCCCTGCTTGCCCGTTGACCATTCAGCAAGAAAATCCATCGCCTGGTCGACGCCGTAGATCTCCTCGACCGGCAGGCCGAGAACAGGAACGATACGAACAGGTATGGCGAATTGGAGTTCGCGCATGTCGAAGCCTCTCGAACAGGCCCTCCGCCGTCGTTCAAAATCTTCTTGATGCGGAGGTTCCTTTCACACGCTTCTCACGAATGAATGTGGCAGGAGCACGACCAATAGTTGCATATTTGCAACAGAACCCGTCAGGCGGGTCCTACGGTTAATTCAGTCTCGGCCCAGCGAACGGCTGTGCCGAAATCAAGCCGGCGCGTTGCGAGGCCGACAGTCCCTGACCGGAGCCTGCGGAACCCGCTGGTAGAGGATGCCCCAATCAGCCAGCGGCTGCACCTGCTTCCAGTTGGGAGAGGCATCCAGCACTTTCCGGTCCGGAACGCCTGCGACCAGATAGTCGCCACCGGTGCGGCAATCGAGCTCGTCGTGCTCCAGCTCGAACATCTTGCGATGCGCATAGAACAGGATGTTCTCGTTCATAAACCGGCGCTCCCACACGACCGGCACCGGCCCTGGCGGAAGCGCCTTCATGACGCTGGAAAAGGCTTCGACATCGACGCGCAGTTGCTTCTGGCCGCCCGTGCGGCCGTCCATGATGCCGATCTGCACGATCTGCACGATGACGGCGATGGAAAGACCGGCACCGATGATGAAATGCGCGAAATACAGCCTGCGCCAGGCAATCGAAATCCAGATGCCGGCCATCACCGCCAGCGGCCAGCTTGCCGGCATCGAATAGCGCGTACGACCGACCGGCAGGACGGTGGTCAGCACGGCCATCGGTACGGCCGCAAGCAGCAGCGCGTCGACGACCCAGCGCCTGTCCTTGGCCAACTGCGATCGGGCGAAAACCAAGGCGATCGCCGCCGGCAGGAACGGCAGTTGATAGACGATCGATGCCGGCAGGTCGCTCAGATGAAGCAACCGGATCAGGCGGTCGTTATCGTCGCGCTCCGGCCCGATCCGCATTTCGGACGCCCAGTGGGCGATGCCGGCATCCGCAAAATTGCTCCAGGCCCAGGCCAGCATCGGAATATGCGCCGCAAGGACAACCACGCCAGCGACCACGGCCTCGCGCGGCTTTCTTTCGATTAGCGGCATGATGATCATCGGCAATGCCGAGAAGGCGATCGGAATTGGCCCCTTTGTGAGGGCAGCACAGGCGAAAACCGCCATGATGACCAGCCACAACCCAACGCCAAAACGGCCCCGAGCCCTGCCCCAGAGCCAAAGCGCCAGCGCAATGCCGCACAACACCGTCGCGGTCACGTCGGTTTCGCCGATGCGCGCCTTGAGCAGAATCTGGACCGAACACTGGAACGCCAGCCCGGCGCACAGGCCGGCAACGCGGCGATCGCCCATCGTCAGCGTCGATGCACTGAAACCGGCCGCCAGCGCGCCGGCGAGCGTGGCGAGCACCCCGGGGAGCCGCACTGCCACCTCGTCGAGCGAGCCGCGCAGCGTCGCCATCGAAGCCATCAGCCAGGGGGTGAAAGGCGGTTTGTTGACATAGGGCGTGCCGATGAATTTGAGATGCCACCAGGCGCCGCCGTCCAGCATTTCCAGCACTTGCAGCGCGCGACGGCCTTCCTCGAAACGCAGAGGTCTCACGGCGAGCAATGGCAAATAGAGCGCGATGCCAACCGCCAGCACGAAAAGCGGCCAGTAGCGGGCCCAGCTTTGCAGCATATTGACTTGCCATGGGGCGGGAGGCGCGCGCCAACCCTGCCAGTCGCGCAACTGCTTGACGAAATCCGACACGGAACCCTGCCTCGTATGGACGCCTGCTTTCCCCAGTCGCGGCGCCGTCTATCACGGATGAGTGACGCCTGTCTTGCATCCGATGCAATCCAGAGGTTGAAGATCGGCGCCATCGGTGTCACATGATAGCCTGCTCAAGACATTCAATTCGAAGCCTTTCCGAAAACCATGGTTACCTATCTCGACGCTGAAACAGCCCCGCTGCGCAACACCGGCCAGATCAGGCTCTACAACGAGGAGAGCTTTGCCGGCATGCGCAAGGCTTGCCAGCTTACCGCACGTTGCCTGGATGAACTTGCCGGCATGGTACAGCCCGGCGTGACCACCAACACCATCGACCGCTTCGTTTTCGAATTCGGCATGGATAACGGCGCCCTGCCCGCCACGCTCAACTATCGCGGCTACACCAAATCCAGCTGCACCTCGATCAACCATGTCGTTTGTCATGGTATTCCCGACGACAAGCCGCTGCGCGATGGCGACATCGTCAACATCGACGTCACCTATATCCTCGACGGCTGGCATGGCGATTCCAGCCGCATGTATCCCGTCGGCGCGGTCAAGCGCGCAGCGGAGCGCCTGATGGAAGTGACGCATGAGTGCCTGATGCTTGGCATCGCCGCGATCCGTCCCGGCGCCCGCACCGGCGCCATTGGTCAGGCCATCCAGGTATACGCGGAAGGCGAGCGCTGCTCGGTGGTGCGGGATTTCTGCGGTCACGGCGTCGGCCTGCTGTTCCATGACGCGCCGAACATCCTGCACTACGGCCACGCCAACGAAGGTGTCGAGATGCGGCCGGGCATGATCTTCACGGTCGAGCCCATGATCAATCTCGGCCGCCCGCATGTGAAGGTTCTCTCCGACGGCTGGACCGCCGTCACCCGCGACCGTTCGTTGTCGGCGCAATACGAGCACACGATCGGCGTTACCTCGACGGGCTGCGAGATCTTCACCCTGTCGCCGAAGGGGCTCGATCGGCCCGGCCTGCCCGCGCGCTAACCTCTATCCGAGGCAAAAAACTCCCACTACACTTGGAGCCGCCGGAGAAACCGGCGTGCTCGAAGCGGGGGGCTGATGAGCAAGAGCGACGACGAGCGCGGATTTCTTGCCGAACGGTCCGTACTTCCTCTCGACAGGCGCAAGCCGGAGAACGAGAAGCCCCATTATCTCGGCCATCGCGAACGCCTGCGCGAGCGCTTCGGCGCCGCCGGCCACAGTGCCCTGCCCGACTACGAACTCCTGGAACTGCTGCTCTTTCGCCTCATTCCGCGCGCCGACACCAAGCCGGTGGCCAAGGCGCTGCTCGCCAGGTTCGGCACACTGGCCGAGGTTCTGGGGGCGCCCGAAGCGCTGCTCAAAGAGGTCAAGGGTGTCGGGCCGGCGGCGGCGCTTGATCTCAAGGTGATCGCGGCGGCCGCGCACCGCATGTTGCGCAGCGACCTGACCGGGCGCGAGACGCTCTCGTCCTGGCAACAGGTGCTAGACTATTGCCGCGCCGCCATGGCCTATGAAACCAGGGAACAGTTCCGCATCCTTTTCCTCGACAAGAAGAACGTGCTGATCGCCGACGAGGTGCAGCAGACCGGCACGGTCGACCACACGCCCGTCTATCCCCGCGAGGTGGTTAAGCGGGCGCTCGAACTCTCCGCCACCGCGATCGTTCTGGTGCACAACCATCCCTCCGGCGATCCGACCCCGTCCCGCGCCGACATCGAAATGACCAAGGAGATCGTCGAGACCGGCAAGCGCTTGGGCATCACGGTCCACGACCACATCATCATCGGCAAGAAGGGCCATGCATCGATGAAGGGGCTGATGCTGATCTAGCCGCGTGCTCAGGGCGTGGCGATCTTGCACTCCGCCGCGAGCCGATCGATCGCCTCGGCGGCTCCAGCCAGGAAGAAATCAGCGTCGACACGCCCGGTGATGAGACCGAACCGCCAGGACAACCGCAACCGTTTTGCCGAGGCAAGCCGCGAGACCGCGTCCGCGCCGTCGTGCATCAAGGTCATGCTGTTGCTGGCAACCAACCAGTTTTCTCGAACGCTGCTGCCGTGGTCGACCGTGACCGCAACGGTGATCGTATCGCTGGCCGCCACGCCATCGCTGAGTTGCAGCCATTCGCTCCAATGCGGATCACCCACCGGTCGGCAGGCGATGGTCAGCACTGGACTATAGCCAAGCGCGCCATTGCCGGTGACCAGCATGCTGTCAGCGTAGATCGAAGCGGTAATGACGCCGTCGGCCGCGGAGCCGAAGCGCCAGCGGTCGGCCGCGTCGCTGGCGAGGGCAGCCGAGCAGCCGAGCGCAAGCAGCACCACGCCCATCAATGGACGAAGCACGACGATCGACCTTGCCAACTTGCCCTCCGCGAAACCACTGCGCGTTAATGCGGCCGCAAGCTACGCTGCGGCAGCTTACCAACTCATTAGTGCCCGATTTAGTATCAGCGGCGACCGATCGCCAGTAGTCCGCACAAGCAGACCGGCCAAGGCCGATCCAATTTCGCGCACGCGGGCTAGTAGATTTGAACGCCAGGAGCCGACCAAACAGCATTCAACCGACAAGGCTTCGGCACAAAGAAAAAGGCCGCCTCGCGGCGGCCCTCTTTCATTTGCCGGAAACGCTTATTCGGCGTCCTTGGCGGCTTTCTTCTTCGGCGCGGCCTTCTTCTTCGGCTCTTCGGCACCGGCCTCGTCAGCCTTTTCGGCCTTCTTGGCGGCAGCCTTCTTCGCCGGCTTGGCCTTGGTCTCGGCTTCCTCGTCGTCGGCCATCAGTTCTTCCTTGCTCACCTTGTTGTCGGTGACGGAAATCAGGCCGAGCAGATGATCGACGACCTTCTCCTCGAACATCGGCGCGCGCAGCGTGTTGAGCGCTTCCGGATTGGAACGGTAGAACTCGTAGACTTCCTGCTGCTGGTTGCCCGGGAAGCGGCGAACCTGCTCGAACAGACCGCGCTGCAGTTCATCGTCCGAAACCGTCACGCCAGCCTTCTCGCCGATCTCGGCAAGCACAAGGCCCAGACGCACGCGACGCTCGGCAAGGCGGGTGTATTCGGCGCGGGCCTCTTCCTCGGTCGTCTCTTCGTCGGCGAAGGTGCGGCCGGCAGCCTGCAGGTCGCGGTTGACCTGGTTCCAGATGTTGTTGAACTCGGCGTCGACCAGCTTGGACGGCGCTTCGAACGAGTAGGATGCGTCGAGCTGGTCGAGCAGCTGGCGCTTGACCTTCTGGCGCGTCATCGAGCCGAACTGGCTTTCGATCTGGCCCTTGACGATCTCACGCAGGCGCTCAAGCGATTCCAGGCCGAGGTTCTTGGCGGTCTCGTCGTTGAGCTCGAGCTTGCCCGGTGCTGCAACTTCCTTGACGGTGACGTCGAAGGTCGCTTCCTTGCCGGCCAGATGCGGGGCCTGGTAGTTTTCCGGGAAGGTCACGGTGACCAGCTTCTCGTCGCCAGCCTTGGCGCCGACGAGCTGATCCTCGAAACCCGGGATGAACTCCTTCGAGCCCAGGACCAGCGGTTGGTCGGTACCGGCGCCGCCAGCGAAGGCCTCGCCGTCGATCTTGCCGAGATAGTCGATGGTGACGCGGTCGCCTTCAGCGGCCTTGCCCGACTTGGTCTCGTAGGAACGCGACGATTCGGCCACGCGCTGGACCTGCTCGTCGATTTCCGATTCCGGCACGTCGTAGACCGGACGGGTCACCTTGATGTCGGAGAAGTCCTTGATCTCGATCGCCGGGATGACTTCGTAGTTCAGACGGAATTCGAAGTCGCTGCCGCCGGCCAGGATCTTTTCAGCTTCCTTCTCGTCCTCGGTCATGATGACCTCGGGCTGCATGGCGGCCTTTTCACCGCGACCGGTGATGATCGTGCGGGATTCGTTCAGAATCTCGTTGACCACTTCGGCCATGAACGACTTACCGTAGACCTTGCGCAGGTGCTGTACCGGCACCTTGCCGGGACGGAAGCCGTTGATGCGGACTTTGTCCTTGGCGTCCGACAGGCGGGCCAACAGCTTGGCCTCCATGTCGCCGGCCGGCACGACGACCTTGATCTCGCGCTTGAGACCGGAATTGAGCGTTTCGGTGACCTGCATCATCAAACCTTTATCTTCACCAATGGGGCTGGCAAACGGTCCCGCCGTTCGCAGCCTGCCGGAATAGTCTTGCCGGGAGTGGCTTTTGGCGCGGAAGCTGGAGTCCTGACCGCTTCGGCGGCTCAATTCTCCCAACGACGCTCCAAAATGTGAGTAAGTCTTTGTTTTTCCGACTTCATATCACATTTAGAAGAAGCGGATCGTCGCATCCCGTCACATTCGACACGCCTTTTGTCACAGGCGAGGCCGATTTTCAACCATCTTCGCGCCCGGCGAATGGCTGTCCTTGACCGGTGACATTGACAGAATGATGGCTACGTGGGATTGCCGGGCCATGCGGATGTGGCGGAACTGGTAGACGCCCCGGATTTAGGTTCCGGTGCCGAAAGGCGTGGAGGTTCGAGTCCTCTCATCCGTACCAGCCTCCGGATGGCGCCGTCACGCCATCCATCCTTGCAGCCACTATTCCCCGTCGACCTTAGTAAAGCGGCTCCTCGAACAGCGTCTCGCTGCCGTCCATCAGCGCCTTGATCTGGGCCGTGCCGTCCCTGGCCAGTACTACGCGCACGCCGAAGGGCCGAACGCGCATGTCTTTTTCGATCGCCCGCCCCTCGCCTTCCGGCAGATAGAAGCGGTCGATGCCGTAATCCGGCGACAAGGTTGCGTCCGGCTCTAGCGACGAGCCGCCGAGGAGCCGGCCCGCAATATCGGCCTCGTCCGTTCCCGGCGCCGTCGTCGGCTTACCAAGGAAAGCGGCAACCGCGCGCCAGTAGCCGTCCTGGTCCTTGTGCAGCCTGACGAGGATACGCTCGTCGGTCGCTGCCGTGCGGTCGGTCGGGATGTCGGCGACCAGCTTCACCGGTATGCGCGAAATCTCGTAGCCAAGGCTGACATAGTCGCCGCGCAGCAGGTCGCGCGGATCGATCGGCTCGACCTTCAGCAGAACTTCCGTGCCATTGCGCAGGATCGCGGCACGGCCAGCGATGATCCAGCTCAGGAAGCCGATCTGCACCAGCGCCAGCACCACTGCGGAAATGAGCAGCTTCTTGCCCGTCATGACGCTGCTCCCTGGCCGGTTGGGCCTTTCATGCGTTTCTCAATGCGGATGATGGCAAAGGCGAGGATGCCCAGGATGACCGCGGCGGCCAGGAAGAAGCCGGCCGTGCCCAGCATCGTCTCCATCATCACCACATAGATGACAATGAGCTCGAACGCGAAGCCGACATAGGCGATCCAGCGCAGTCCACGGCTCTCGCGACCGGCCAGCACGATGGCAGCGGCGATGCCCGCCAATGTGATCGCGGCAACCGGAGCGAACCCGCCCGAGCCCTCGATCTGGAATTGCAGGATGAACATGCCGACGAGAAAACCGACAAAGGCATGCAGCGACAGGCGCCCGCCCAATTGAACGATCCGGTCGACCGGCTCCGCGGCGAAGACGGCGACGCCGAAAACAGCCGCCGAAACGGCTGCCAGTTCGGCCAACATGAAGGCACGATCGCCATCCAGTGTCAGGAATGCTGCATAGCCAATGAGCGAAATGAGCACGAGATGGCGGGACGGCCGGCTCCGGGTCCAGTAGGACACGGCAAACAGCACGACCAGCATGACCAGATAGGCATGAGGAAAGTCAAAGCCGCGCCAGATGCTGAAGGAACCGAGCAGCTTCATCGTCACCCAGCCGCCAGAGATAAGCACGCCCATGATGGTGAGCGGATTGGAGCGAAGCGCCACCGCCGCTAGCGTGGTTCCCGCCCACCAGGTGAGTATCGCGCCGGATTCGTCACCGGAGAAATGGTACATCTGGCCGATCAGCGCGATCGATCCGCCAAACGCGGCCGCGGCCACCACCCACGCCGCTTCCGCGAAGGCCGGATGGTCGCGCAGCTTGAGCCATGCGCCGCCGACATAGCCGGCCGCGATCACCGCAAACAGCGATAGGACGCGAGCGACGCGTGGAATCGCTTCCCAGTTGGCCGCGACGAAGATCATGATCGCGGCCGCCAGCAGCACTGCGGCCAGCATGGCCAGGATGGAGCCGAAGCTCAGCGAGCGCCGTGCATTCGCCTCGATGTCGCTGGTCAATTTTTCGGCGGTACCGGCGTCGATGAGGCCGCTTTCCACCCAGCGCGCGATGTCTTGCCTGACTCTGCCCACATAGCCTGCCAAAGGCGTCACTCCACTATTTTAGTCGGATTACCAGCCGACCGGAGCAAATCTTTGACGTCGCGTCATTTTCCGATTCTGGCTTCTTTATGACATCGGTGTGAAACGGCCGCCATGTTGCATTGCACAAAACGCATTGCTGCCATGCGCCATTCGCACTTTTAAATCGATATGGGTCCACCTATCTTAGCGTCGTACAGAAAAGATGAACGACCGAAACAAAGACGTAAACGAGCAAGTATCATGAACCTGATCCGCAACTACCGCAACTGGCGCCGCTACCGGGAAACCGTTTCCGAGCTGAGCCGCCTGAGCAATCGGGAGTTGTCTGACCTCGGCATCAGCCGCAGCGACATTCCCTACGTGGCCCGCAAGTCGGCCTAAGGCTTTACGGGTCGCCTACGACCCGAACGACGAACTGAAGAGACACGAAAATGAACCTGATCCGCAACTACCGTAACTGGCGCGCTTATCGCGACACGGTCGAGCAGCTCGGTCGCCTGTCGAACCGCCAGCTGGAAGATATCGGCCTGTTCCGTATGGACATCAAGAAGGTCGCTCGCAAGGCGAGCTAAGCAATTTCGGCAGGGCCTACCTCCTCCCAGGCCCTGACGGATACGGTCAATCTTTACCTCCTCCCAAAGATTGACCATCAAAACGGCGCCCGCCGCATCCTCCTCCCAGCGGCGGGCGTTGTTTCCCAAAGAGAGTTTCGCCCTCTCCAGATTGGCGAAAGGAATTTCGTCAAAGCCGACCTCCTCCCCGGCGATGACGAATATGGTCGACCTCCTCCTCCTCCCTGAGGTCGACCGCCGAAACGGTGCCCGCCGCATCCTCCTCCCAGCGGCGGGCATTGTTCCGAAAGAGAGTTTTGCCCTCTCCGATTGGCAAAAGGAATTTCGTCAAAGCCGACCTCCTCCCCGGCGATGACGAATAAGACCGGACCTCTCCTCCTCCCTGAGGCCGGTCACCAAAACGACACCCGCCGGACATCCTCCCCCGGCGGGTGTTGTGTTTTTGGACCCTGCCAAAACCCCAGCCGATGCAGTGCGAGAATTGCATTCGTAGAGCCGAGGGACTATTGCGGGCTGCATGAGCAAAGACCCCATTCACATCGTCGGCGGCGGCCTCGCCGGTTCGGAAGCAGCCTGGCAGGCGGCGCAAGCCGGCGTACCTGTGATCTTGCACGAAATGCGCCCCGTGCGCGGCACCGACGCGCACAAGACTGACGGGCTGGCCGAGCTGGTCTGTTCCAACTCCTTCCGCTCCGACGACGCCGAAAGCAACGCGGTCGGGCTCCTGCATGCCGAAATGCGGCTGGCCGGTTCATTGATCATGGCCTCTGGCGACGCCAGCCAGGTTCCGGCCGGCGGGGCGCTGGCCGTCGACCGCGACGGCTTTTCGGCGGCCGTTACCGCCAAGATAGAGGCGCACCCGCTCATCACCATCCAGCGCGAGGAAATGGTCGGCCTGCCACCCATCGAATGGGGACAGACCATTATTGCCACCGGCCCGCTGACCGCGCCGTCGCTGGCGCAGGCGATCGCCACCGAGACCGGCGCCGATGCGCTCGCCTTCTTCGACGCCATCGCCCCAATCGCGCATTTCGACACGATCGACATGAATGTCGCCTGGTTCCAGTCGCGCTACGACAAGGTCGGCCCCGGCGGCACCGGCAAGGACTACATCAACTGTCCGATGGACAAGCCGCAATACGAGGCCTTCGTGCAGGCGTTGCTCGATGGCGGCAAGACCGAGTTCAAGCAATGGGAAGGCACGCCCTATTTCGACGGCTGCCTGCCGATCGAGGTGATGGCCGAGCGCGGTGTCGAAACGCTGCGCCATGGCCCGATGAAGCCGATGGGGCTCACCAATGCGCACAATCCGACGGTCAAGGCCTATGCAGTGGTGCAACTGCGGCAGGACAATGCGCTGGGCACGCTCTACAACATGGTCGGCTTCCAGACCAAGCTGAAGCATGCCGAGCAGGTGCGTATCTTCAAGACCATTCCGGGCCTCGAGAACGCCGAGTTCGCCCGGCTGGGCGGCTTGCACCGCAACACCTATATCAATTCGCCAACCTTGCTCGACGGCTCGTTGCAGTTGAAGAGCCGGCCGGGCCTGCGCTTTGCCGGCCAGATCACCGGCTGCGAGGGCTATGTCGAAAGCGCCGCCATCGGCCTCCTGGCCGGTCGTTTCGCAGCCGCGGAACGGTTGGGAATGTCCATATCGCTGCCACCGGCCACTACCGCCTTCGGAGCGCTGCTCAACCACATCACCGGCGGCCACATCACCTCCGACGAAGAGCCCGGCAAGCGTTCGTTCCAGCCGATGAACGTCAATTTCGGCTTGTTCCCGCCACTGGAGCCGGGAACGAAATTGCGTCCCGACGGATTCGAGGGCCGTTTCCGCGGCAAGGACAAGTCGGTCGCCAGGAAGAAGGCGACGACCGGGCGCGCGCTTGCCGACTGCCGTGCCTGGCTTGGCCTGCCGACACAGGCGCAAGCCGCCGAATAGACGGGATTTACGGCAGCCCACCGGCAGATTAGAGCGCCGCGCGTCCGTTCGGACGCGCAAAGGACGCTCTAACACTTTGAAGCTGCGCATCGTGCTTACCGAAAATCGATTCCGATTTTCGGGCCGATGCGCTAGTCTGCGCACCTCTTGGTCGGGGGG
This sequence comes from Mesorhizobium terrae, assembly GCF_008727715.1. GTDB lineage: Bacteria > Pseudomonadota > Alphaproteobacteria > Rhizobiales > Rhizobiaceae > Mesorhizobium > Mesorhizobium terrae. Next base: position 4,107,273 of record NZ_CP044218.1, on the reverse strand, counting down.
CCATCATGTTTCGGAAAAGAATAATCCTTGCCGCCGTGATTCTGGCGGTCGGCGCCGGCTGCACGACGGCACCGGAAGCGCTGCAATCGCTCGGCGACCGCAATTACATGCGCTATGCGACGGGCAAGCCTTATGCGCAGATTGCGTCGCAGAGCCAGATGTCCACGCAGGGCCTGGCAGGCGCGACCATCTACGGACCGATGATCGGCGAATATCGCCTGGCCGACGGCGACACCGTCTACCGTCACATCGACAATGTCGAATCGAGCAGAACCAATGTCGATGCCGGGATCGTCATGCAGCGCGAGAGCGTGGCCACACGCTATCGGCTCGCCTATTTCCGTGTCGGTGCCGACGGTATCGTCAAGGATTGGGCGACAGGCGCCCTGCCTGGCGAGCGGCTGGGCTGCACATGGTATGCCGGCGGCGTCATCCAGCAATGCAGCAGCGATAATCAACGCCTGCAGAGCCTGGCCGTTTACGACTCGCTGGTGCGCACGGCGAGTGAAAAACCTCTGTCGTCGTGGGGTACCCCCGTCGCCAGCCCACAGTAACGGCAGCTACCAAGGTTATTCGGCCGGTTCGATCTTGCTGTCAGGCAGCCCCGGCCTGCCGGCCTCGGTCGGATTGCGCCGCACATAGGCGGCCTTCAGCGTTTCGGACGTGTCGCGCGAACCGTCATGGCTCCAGCCTGGCGGCATGAACAGATACCGGAGGCGCTGGCCAAGCGTCAGGCCCGGTGAGAAGGCGTCCTTGAACATGCCGATCCATTCATGGAATGCCACCTTGAGCGGGTTGAAGGTGCCGATGTTCTTGACGATGCCGTAGCGCGGCAGATCCTCTTCCAGCTCCTCGACAAAGGTACCGAACATGCGATCCCAGATGATCAGCGTTCCAGCATAGTTGGCATCGAGATAGCGTGGATTGGTGGCGTGGTGGACGCGGTGATGCGAGGGCGTGTTGAAGATGAATTCGAACCAGCCCCACATCCTGCCGATCGTCTCGGTGTGGATCCAGAACTGATAAACGAGGTTGAAGCCGTAGACGAAGGCGATCAGCGCCGGATGGAAGCCGAGCAGCACCATCGGCACCTGCAGCACGAACATGCCGGTGAACAGGCCGGTCCAGCTTTGCCGGAGCGCCGTCGAGAGATTGTAGTGCTGGCTGGAATGGTGGTTGACGTGCTCCGCCCACACCCAGCGGCAGCGATGGGCGATGCGATGGTACATGTAATAGCGCAGGTCATCGATCAGGAAGGCCGCGATACAGGTCCATACCGACACCCCGAGGTCAAGGAAGCGGAACTGCCAAACCCACAACAGCGCCGAGTAGGAGACGATGCCGAGCAGAATGCCGGCGGCGACGTTACCGGTGCCCATCATCAGGCTGGTCAGCGTATCGCGTGTCTCGAACGCCCCCTTGGTGCGGCCGGTGCGCACCAGCCATAGTTCGATCAGGATGGCGATGACGAAAAACGGAATGGCGAGTTTCGTGACATCGGGAAACTGATAAGTCTCCATCAGGCGGCCTCCTGCCTTGCCGGCTGGCTTTTGGGATCGAGTGAGGCGAGCACGGCCTGCACCGCCGCCGCGTCGGCAAAGGCGAAACGCCCGCCCCGCCAGGTGAAATCCTTGAAGCGCAGCGACAGCACCTTGCTTTCCACAAGGCTGGCGAGGTCGACATCCGCCGGCGTCACGATGCGCGTCAGAAAGCGATCGCCGATGACCTGGACCACGCCGGTCCGGCCCTGGCCAAGATCGAGGAAAGCAGCCCCGCCATCCTCAGTCAGATAGACCGTGGCCGGCCGCAAATCGGGAAAGTCGACGGTGAAGCGCTCAAGGGCTGCCCGCGCATCGACGAGACGCGCGGTCCGGCTGCCGCCCGTAAAATGCACGGCAGCGACCGCGAGCGAAATGCCGGAGACGACCATCACCACAAGAATTGGCAAGCTGATCAAGGATGCTCCTCCGGGCAAACGCCTCCTCTGCGTTCGAACCCGCCGGAAACCTAGCATGGTTGACGTTTACGTCAAAGACAGAATTAGGAGCACGTGCGACGCGGTCGACATGCCCAGGCAAATTCCGCACTGTTCCAGATGATCGCTCTGCTCTGAGGAGCAGGCCGGTTCAACCCCAGCCGCGCCCGGCTTTCCGCAGTAGCAGCCAATGCCGGCGCAAAGCCGAAAGCCGTGCCGTTCCAGCAAGCGGCGACGCCTTGCCGCTCATCGCGGCCAGATAGGCTTTCGTCAGCACCAGCGGCAAAAATGCCGGGCGCAGCGATATCGGCAGAGAGGCCGCTCCACGCTCGAAGGCAACAAGGTGCTCCTGTGCCAGTGCAATCATCGCAGCGACCGCGCGTTGGGCGCCCGGTCCGCCATCGCCGCTCAGGAACTCCTGCGGTGATGTGCCGACCGCCACCAGGATATCGACCGGCACATAGCACTGCCCCCGCGCTCGGTGCAGCGGCAGAAGAAGCAGCAAGCCGGTGATGGCTTGCGCGCAGCCGGCATGGCCGGCGAGTTCCGCGAAGCGAGGCGCTTCGGCCTTGTCGAGCACCAGCGCCGCAAGCTGGATCAGCGCCGACGCCGTCTCGCCGCAATAACCTTCGAGATCGGTGCGCGATGGCATCGGGTCGTCGTAGAGGTCGAAGACGCGCGCTTCCAGATAATTGTCGAATGCTTGCCTGGGCAGGTCGTGCCGTCTGATCGCGGCAACCAGTACTTCGGCCAAGGGATGACCGGCGCCGGCATCGGCCGCGTCGGAGGCGATGATGTCGCGCCACCATTGCAGCCGCACTTCGCCCGGCAATGCCTCGCGAATGCGGTCGCGCACGCCGGCAATCTCGGCATTAAAGGCATAAAGGGCCAGAAGTGCGTCGCGCTTTTCGGCCGGTGCATAGAGCGCCGACAGATAACGGTCATGGTCGGCACCGCGCACCATGTCGATCACGGTCTTGGCGGGATCAGTCACCTCAGTCGACTGCGACAAGCGCGGCGGCCACGGCGCGGTCTTCGGCGAGCAGCACATTGTAGGTGCGCACCGCAGCGCCCGTCGACATCGGATCGGCCGAGATACCCGCCTGCTTCAAGGCGGCGCGCAACGCCGCCGGCAAGGGCCGCAACTCCTTGCCCATGCCGACCAGCAGGATCTCGATCTTGCCGGCCTCGGCCAGAACCTTGTCGAAATCCGCCACGCTCAAGGCAGTCGCATCGGCCGGCTGCCAGCCATGGATGCCCGAGGGCAGGCAAAGCAGCGAGCCGCGATGCGACATGTCGGCGAAGCGGAAGCCGCCATTGCCGTAAGCCTCGATCGCCGCGCGGCCCGGAAAATGCGCCTCGCGGATGATGATGCCCTTGCCGAACAAACCCTTCGCCACGGCAGCGGCCGTCAGGTCGCGACGGCCTTGCCGTTCACCGGCTTCTCCCCTTCAGCCGCGTCCGACGAACGCAGCTTGAACAGGATCAGCAGCGGAGCCGCGATGAAGATCGACGAATAGGTGCCGAACACCACGCCGAACAGCATCGCCAGCGTGAAGGAACGAATCACCTCGCCGCCGAACAACACCAGCGCCAGCAAGGCCAGAATGGTGGTCACCGATGTCAGGGTCGTTCTGGACAACGTCTCGTTGATGGCGTTGTTCAGAAGCTGCGGCATCGGCATCTTCTTGTATTTTCGTAAGTCTTCGCGAACGCGGTCATAGACGACGATCGTATCGTTCAGCGAGTAGCCGATGATCGTCAGGATGGCGGCAATGGACGATTGGTTGAATTCTATGCCTGTCAGACAGAAGAACCCGATCGTCATGACGATATCGTGCACGGTGGCGACGATGGCGCCGACAGCGAACTGCCATTCGAACCGGAACCAGACATAGATCAGGATGCCAACCAGCGCGACCAGCATGCCGATCGTGCCTTGCTTGGCCAGTTCGCTCGACACGGTCGGGCCGACCACTTCGACGCGGCGGAAGTCGTAGCTGTCCTGCAGTTCGCCGCGCACCTTGTCGATGACGCTCTGCTCGGCATTGTCGCCTTCGGACTGGGCCGCAACGCGGATCAGCACGTCATTGTCGTTGCCGAACTGCTGCACCTGCACTTCGCCGATGTTGAGCTGCGAAAGCTTGCCGCGAATATCGGCGATGTTGGCCGGTCCGCTCTTCGACTGGACCTCGATCAGCGAACCGCCCTTGAAGTCGACGCCGTAGTTGATGTTGACGGTCATGAACAGCACGACCGACAGGATCGACAGCGCGGACGACAGCGCGAAGGTCCAGCGGCGGATGCCCATGAACGGGATCTTGGTGCCCGGTGGCACGAAGGTCACCGGCGCGCGCGGGATTTCCTTCGGCTTGGCGCGGCGCAGCCACATGGAGACCAGCAGACGCGTGAAGGTGAAGGCGGTGAAGACGGTGGTCAGGATGCCGATGGCGAACGTCACCGCGAAGCCCTTCACCGGGCCGGTGCCGAGATAGAACAGCACGACGGTGGCGATAAGGGAGGTGACATTGGAATCGACAATCGTCGCCAGCGCCTTCGAGAAGCCGGTGTCTATCGCCTGGATGACCGAGCGTCCGTTGCGTCGCTCCTCGCGAATACGCTCGTAGATCAGCACGTTGGAATCGACCGCCATGCCGATGGTCAAAACGATACCGGCGATACCGGGTAGCGTCAGCGTGGCACCCAGCAGCGACAGCAGCGCGACGATCATCGCCACATGCACGGCCAGCGCGATGTTGGCGAGGAAGCCGAGGAAGCCGTAAGCCACGAACATGAAGGCAACGACAAGGATCGAGCCGATGATACCGGCGATCTTGCCGGCCTGGATCGAATCCTGACCGAGGCCCGGACCGACGGTACGTTCTTCGATCACCGTCAGCGTGGCCGGCAGCGCGCCGGCGCGCAGCAGCACCGCGAGGTCGTTGGCGCTCTGGGCGGTGAAGTTGCCGGAAATCTGGCCGGTGCCGCCGAGGATCGGCTCGCGGATCTGCGGCGCCGAGATCACCTGGTTGTCGAGGATGATGGCGAACAGCTTGCCGACATTCTGCTGGGTAGCCTGGCCGAAGCGCGTGGCACCCTTGGAATCGAAGCGGAACGAGACGACTGGCTCGTTGTTCTGCGAATTGAACGTCGCCTGCGCATCGACGAGATTTTCACCCGAAACGATGACACGGTTCTCGATCAGATAGGGAACCGGCGGATCGTCCTTCGAATAGAGCACGCTCGACCCTGCCGGCGGACGGCCGTTGAGGGCTTCCTGCACCGGCATCGACTGATCCACCATCTGGAAGGTCAGCTTGGCGGTCTGGCCGAGAATTTCCTTGAGGCGCTGCGGGTCCTGCAGGCCCGGCACCTGCACCAGGATGCGGTCATCGCCCTGACGCTGCACGATCGGTTCGGTGGTGCCGAGTTCGTTGACGCGGCGGTCGACCACCTCGATCGACTGCGCCAGCGCCGTCGTCGAGCGGTACTTGATGCCCGCGTCCGTCATGGTGAAGCGCAGGAGCCCAGGCTCCGGCTCGTCCATGGCCCATTCGGTGATGGAACCGCCGGTGAACAGGCCGGAGGTAACCGGCGCGATCAGGGCTTTCAGCGCTTCCTTGGCCGCATCCACCTGGGCGGTGTCGCGAACGCGCACCTGCACCATGCGCCCGGTGCCGGACAGGCCGGTGTAGCCGACCTTGGCATCGCGCAGCAGCGTTCTGATCTCATCGCGCGTGGCTTCCAGACGATCCTTGATCAGGTCGTTCTGGTCGATTTTGAGAAGGATGTGAGAACCGCCCTGCAAGTCGAGGCCGAGCGTCATCTGCTTTTTCGGCACCCAACTCGGCAACTTGGCCAAGGTATCCGCCGGAATGAGATTAGGGGCGGCAAGGATGAACGTAGCGGCAACGGCCAGCCAGATCAGGATTGCCTTCCAGCGCGAAAAATAGAGCATGTTCTACGATCCAGTGGGCCGATCGGCGCGCCAGGCGCGCCAAGGCACTCAGTTCTTGGCGTTCTGGTTGGCGACCGGCTCGCCCTTGACCCGCACGTCGGCGATGGTGCTGCGCACAGCTGTCACCTTGAGGCCATTGCCGAGGTCGACCTCGAGTTCATTGTCGTCGACCACCTTGGTGACCTTGCCGACGAAGCCGCCGCCGGTGACGACCGTATCGCCGCGACGGATCGCGGCCAGCATCTCGCCGCGCTTCTTCATCTGCGTGCGCTGCGGACGGATGATCAGAAAATACATGATCACGAAAATGAGGACAAACGGCAAAATGCTGATGAAAACATCGGGCGTGGCGCCAACGCCCTGGGCGTATGCCGGTGTTACGAACATCGAAAACTCCTGAGACGTAAAGGAAAGCCGTTATCTGGCCCATGAAATTTGGCCGGAATATAGTCGGTAAAGCTACTATTGCAACCATCCCCCGCCCTGCTCCCGTCGCACTTCCCCCGCCGTGTCGTATTGGTCGCACATCCGCTTGCAAAAGCCGAAGGCTCGTGAGAGAACCGTACGGTACGGTACGCAACCGAAACGCAGGCTTCGCAATCACGCCGAGGACATATCTTGCCCCAGGAAACCATCGCAGCACTGTCCGAGAAACTCGACCGCCTGATCGACGCCGTCAGCCGGCTGGCACCGCCGCAGGCACCAAAAACGGACCTCACCGCCGTCGATTGTTTTGTCTGGCAGGCCGATCCCGGTTATCTGGAGCCGATCGCCAGGGTGAACAGGGTCGATATCGGCTTGATCCGCGGCGTCGACCGCGTGCGCGACATCCTGTTCGACAACACTGAACGTTTCGCCTCCGGCTTTGCGGCCAACAACGTGCTTCTGTGGGGCGCGCGCGGCATGGGCAAGTCGTCGCTGGTCAAGGCCGTGCATGCCGCGATCAATGCCGCCGGCAAGCCGGGCGGTCCGCTCAAGCTGATCGAGATCCATCGCGAGGACATCGACACGCTGCCGAAGCTGATGGCGATGCTCAAGGCTGCCCCCTACCGCTTCATCCTGTTCTGCGACGACCTCTCCTTCGATCATGACGACACGTCCTACAAGTCGCTGAAGGCAGCGCTGGAGGGCGGCGTCGAAGGACGTCCAGGCAACGTCATCTTCTACGCCACGTCCAACCGGCGGCATCTGCTGCCGCGCGACATGATCGACAATGAACGCTCCACCGCGATCAACCCGTCAGAGGCGGTCGAGGAAAAAGTGTCATTGTCGGACCGCTTCGGCCTGTGGCTCGGTTTCCACAAATGCTCGCAGGACGACTATCTCGACATGGTCAACGGCTATGCCAACCACTTCGGCCTCGACATCGACACCGACACGCTGCGCGCCGAGGCACTGGAATGGGCGACCACGCGCGGCAGCCGCTCTGGCCGCGTGGCGTGGCAATTCACGCAGGACCTTGCCGGCCGCCTCGGCAGGCCGCTGGCCGACTGATCGGGCAACGCATTTTTCGTTCCCATTGAACCGAAAAAGCCCGCTTCTTGCGAAGCGGGCCAAGCTGCCGGGCCGGACTGGAGGTCGACAGCCCGAAATCGTTCTTGCTCTTCTATTCGAGGCCTATCCTGTTCGGGAAAGCCTTACTCCAGGAACGTCTGCGGATCGACCGGCGACGAATTCTTGCGCACCTCGAAATGCAACTTCGGCGCGTCGGTGGTGCCGCTCATACCGGAGCGCGCGATCTCCTGGCCGCGCTTGACCTTCTGGCCGCGCTGCACTTCCAGCGAGGAAGCATGGCCGTAGACGGTGACCAGTCCATCCTCGTGGCGCACCAGCACGGTGTTGCCGAATTCCTTGAGACCGTCGCCGGCATAGATGACGACGCCGTTCTCCGCGGCCTTGACCGGCGTGCCTTCCGGCACGGCGATGTCGATACCGCCCTGCCCGGCCTTGAAGCCCGTGATGACGCGGCCGCGCACCGGCCAGCGCATCTTGCCGATGCCGGTTGAGTCAGGCGCTTCGGCGGCATCGCTCTCGGCCTGCTGGATGACCTTCTGGTCCTTCTTCGGCGGCGTATAGGTGGCGAGCGTCGCGGCAGGCTTTTCCTGCGGCGGGATCGAGGCCGTCTTGACCGCGTCCACCGGTGCCGCCGCAGCCGGAGCGGCTGGTTTGGCGGCCGCAACGGTCGCGGCTCCGGCAGCCGGCGCCTTCAGCGTCTGGCCGATGCGCAGCAACCCGTCCTGCATGCCGTTGGCCTGCTTCAGCGCGGTTGTGGTGACGCCCATCTTCTTGGCAACCGACGACAGCGTATCGCCCTTCTGGACGACATAACCGCCGGCACTTGCCTTCGGCTGCACGGCTGCAACCTGTGCTTCCTTGCCGGGTTTGGTCTTCGGATCGCTGGCTGCGGCGGAAGAATCGACCTGCGCGACGCCCTTGCCTTCCTTGACCTTCGGCTGCTGCGGCAAAACGGCGACCTTGTCGCCCGGTGCGTTGGCCGGCAGCGGGATCTTGTTGGCCGGCACGTCGTATTTGGTGCCTCGCGACGACTTGGCGTCGGCGACATTGGGATCGTTGTCGGGCGCCGAAACCGGCGCCTTGTTGGTGTAGACATAGGTCGGGATGACCAGCTTCTGGCCGCTACGCAGCCCGTTGGCGTCGGCCAGACCATTGGTCTTCAAGATGACGTCGGCCGGCACACCATAGCGACGCGACAGATTGTACACCGTCTCGCCTTCACGTGCGGTGATCTGCGTACCACCGGCACGTGACCAGCCCTTCACGTCCTCGGCTGCAGTCTGGGCGCTGGCGATTGCGGAATTGACCGGCGCCTGCACCTGGTTGATGCCGCCGGTGAGGGTCTGATCGACCTTGGCCACCTTGGCGGCACCCTTTGCCAGCACCGGCGCCGCAGCCGTCGTGGCGGCGGCCGAAACCGAATTGGCGACGGGCGGCAATGGCTGGGCGGAAACCGGCTGCAGGCTCGAACGCGAGACCGAAGCGCGCGAATAGGTGTTGTTGGAAGCCGGAGCCTGGACATCGCCCGGATAGGGCTGCGAAACCGGCTGCTTTTCGATGATGGAGCGCTGGTTGTCGGTCGAGGCCGTCGCCATCGTGTCGACACCGCCGAAGCGGGCGACCTGGGAACTGCACCCTGACACCGCGCCGATGATCAGCAACATGGCGCAGCCACGCGTCAAATTGCGCTTGTTTGCCTTCAAGGATTTGAACTGCATCGCAATAACCCGCACTTACCCGGTACTCACTGGACTGGATTAAAGCGCGTTAATGTTACTGGTCAGTTAAACCGTTAGAATCCGTCGAAATTTTTCTTAAAATATTTGTCCGGATAAGGGCGCCGCAGTTGGCCTGCCGTCAGATGATGGCGGCGACGCCTGGCAGGATCGGCTGGAAACGCACGGTGCCGATGTCCTCGCGCTCGAAGCGGCTGCCGACCTTGATCAGCTTGGCCAGCACCTGCTCGCCCTCTTCCGGCCCGATCGGCGCGATCACCGAACCGCCGCTCGACAACTGGTCGAGCAGGAAGCGCGGCAAGGCATCGAAAGCAGCCCAGACGATGATCCGGTCGAACGGCCCCTCATTGACGAGGCCGTTGGAGCCGTCGGCGTGACGGGCGAACGCATTGGTGATGCCAAGCGCCTCGAACCGCTGCTTGGCGAGTTCGATCAGCGTCTTGTAGCGGTCGACGGTGACAACGCGCGCCGCGAGCCTTGCCATGACGGCGGCGGTGAAGCCCGAACCGGTGCCGATCTCCAGCACCCGGTGACCGGGTTCGATGTTGAGCGCGGTGATGACGGCCGCCTGCAGGTCGGCGCCCTCCATGGCCTCGCCGCACTCGATCGGCAGCATACGGTCGGTCCAGGCGATGGAGTGGAACTGGCCCGAGATGAAGGCGGGACGCGGCGTCGCCTCGAAGGCGGCGATCAGCGGTTTCGGCACGGCACCCTTGCCACGCAGGCGAAGCAGGAAGGCGGCGAAACCCTCGCGTTCGTCGAAACCAGCAATCATGCAAGCGCCTTCGTCAATTGGTCGCGGATCTCGTAGGCGGTCAGGTCGAGGTGCAGCGGCGTCACCGAAACCAGCCGGTTGCGCATGGCGTGCAGGTCGGTTCCGGCCTTGCCTTCCGCCGGCTCGCGGCCGAAACGCAGCCAGTAATAAGGCAGGCCGCGCCCGTCGCGGCGCTCGTCGACCCACAGCGAATGCACCAGTTTGCCCTGCGAGGTCACCACGGTGCCGGCAACTTCGTCCGGCGTGCAGTTCGGGAAATTGACGTTGAGCAGCACGCCTTCCGGCAGCGGCATGGCCACCAGCTTCTTCAGCAGCGCCGGCGCCAGCGCTTCGGTGGTCTCGTAAGGCACCACGCGGTCCTCGCCGACATAAGAATAGGCCTGGCTGACGGCAATGGAACGCACGCCGAGCAGCGTGCCTTCCATGGCGCCGGCAACGGTGCCCGAATAGGTGACGTCGTCGGCGATGTTGGCGCCCGAATTGACGCCCGACAGGATCAGGTCCGGCATGCCGGGCAGGATCTTGCGTACGCCCATGATGACACAGTCGGTCGGCGTGCCGCGCACCGCATAGTGCTTCTCGCTGATCTTGCGCAGGCGCAAAGGTTCGGAGATCGACAGCGAATGCGCGTAGCCGGACTGGTCGGTCTCCGGCGCCACCACCCAGACATCGTCGGAAAGCGTGCGGGCGATGCGCTCCAGAGAGGCCAGGCCCTCGGCGTGAATGCCGTCGTCATTGGTCAGAAGAATGCGCATTATTTCGATTCGATTCTTTCCAGGCCGCCCATGTAAGGCTTCAGCGCTTCAGGAATCGTTACGCTGCCATCCTCGTTCTGATAATTTTCCATGACCCCGATCAGCGCGCGGCCGACCGCCACGCCCGAACCGTTCAGCGTGTGCACGAACAGATTGCCCTTGCCCTCGCGGTCCTTGTAGCGGGCGTTCATGCGCCGCGCCTGGAAGTCGCCGCAGACCGAGCAGGACGAGATTTCGCGATAGGCGTTCTGGCCGGGCAGCCAGACCTCGATGTCGTAAGTCTTGCGGGCGCCAAAACCCATGTCGCCCGTGCACAACGCCACGGTGCGGTATGGCAGGCCGAGCCGCTTCAGCACTTCCTCTGCGCATTGCGTCATGCGCTCGTGTTCGGCGATCGAGCCTTCCTGGTCGGTGATGGAGACCAGCTCGACCTTGTAGAACTGGTGCTGGCGCAGCATGCCGCGGGTGTCGCGGCCGGACGAGCCCGCTTCCGACCGGAAGCACGGGGTGAGCGCGGTGAGCCGCAGCGGCAACCTGTCATGCGCGACGATCTCCTCGCGCACCAGATTGGTCAGCGACACCTCCGCCGTCGGGATGAGGCCGAGCCGGCTCTCGCCATGCGGCGTGAAGAACAGGTCTTCCTCGAATTTCGGCAACTGCCCGGTGCCGAACAGCACCTCGTCGCGCACCAGAAGCGGCGGCTGCACTTCGGTGTAGCCATGCTCGGTCGTGTGCAGGTCGAGCATGAACTGGCCAAGCGCCCGCTCGAGCCTGGCCAACTGGCCTTGCAGAATGGTGAAGCGCGAACCCGACAGCTTGGCGGCGCGCTCGAAATCCATCAGGCCGAGCGCCTCGCCGATCTCGAAATGCTCCTTCACCCAGTTGGGCCGCGTGGCGATGGTGCCGACCTTGCGCACCTCGACATTGTCGTGCTCGTCCTTGCCGACCGGCACGTCGGGCAGCGGAATGTTGGGCATCACCGCCAGCGTGCCTTCCAGCGCCTCGTCCAGCCGGCGTTCCTCGGCCTCGCCGCCCTGGATGAAGCTCTTGATCTCGGCGACCTCGGCCTTCAGCTTTTCAGCCAGTTCGGCGTCCTTCATGCCGAGCGCCTTGCCGATCTCCTTGGAGGCGGTGTTGCGGCGCTCCTGCGCTTCCTGCAGGCGGCCGAGATGGGCGCGGCGCGCCTCGTCCTTGGCAACGATGTCCTCGACAGTGGACTGCGCGTCGGCCGACGACCACGAGCGCTTCACCAGCGCGTCGATGAGGGCCTGCGGGTTTTCGCGAATCCATCTGATATCAAGCATTGTCCGTCCATCCTGAAGGGAGAGCCGTGGGGTAACGCTCCTCGGCGCCGGATGCAAGGGCGAGACCGTGTCACCTTGACGGCAGCGGAGTGTCCTTTCCACGCGATTACATCGCCACGCTGCCTTTCGGCCCTGGCCATTGGCAAAGGGGTGGGAAGCGGGGCGCCGGGTCGGTGCCTCTTAGCAAACAGTACGTGGCGCCTTCCGGGCGCCCCGCCAGTGTTCTTGCCCCGGACCGACCTCGCCGTCATTCGCGACGGCAGACTTCGGGCCTCGAGCCGCCATTTTCGGCGGCCGGGTTTTTCCAGGGCCCGGACTTAGGGCTCGTCACCAGACACCGCCACCGTTAGCGCTGCCAGTCCGGCACCGGCGCCCTCCCTGATACCCGGTGCGCACCAGGTTCCCGTGAGGGCGATGGGCCGATTGTGGCGTGTGCCGCGAGGACGTGGACAAATCCGCGAACGATTTTCGCGTGGTTTTCGGCAAGGGATTGGAGGGAAACGGTTCTTTCTTTGGGTTCGCGCCTACCACCACCCCTTCTATCCACATCCTGCACCGCGCCGACGCGTCAGCGTTCCGGCATGGATTCCCAACACGCCCCGCTCGTTCCTCGCTCACGCGGTCGGGAATGACGAGATGCATGGACGGTCTCGCCAATTGTCCATGCCCGGCGTTGCATCGGTGTCGCTGCGACAGCAGCCAGTGCTCCATGCCAACGAAACGACGCCCTTCTGAAACCGCTGCGATTGGCGAAAGCGCTCACGGACATCCGTCATTCCCGGCCGCGTGAGCGACCGCAGGGAGCGGAGCGTGTCGGGAATCCATGCCGGAACATTCGTGGCGGCAGCGGCGGTTCAGAACCGCCGGAGAAGCGGAACGCTACGGCTCGGAATCACACCCAAGCCGCAGGGTCAACAATTCCTAGGAACCCGCCTCGCCGGACTTTTCCGTTTCCGTCGTCGCCTCGGCCTTCTCGCGCTCAAGCTTCTCGCGGGCCTGGTTCTTCTCGATCATGCGCGAGGTCCAGATCGCCACCTCGTAGAGGATGATGGTGGGCAGCGCGAGGCCGATCTGGCTCATCGGGTCGGGCGGCGTCAGGATGGCAGCAACGACGAAGGCGATGACGATCGCCCAGCGGCGTTTGTCGACCAGCCCCTGCGACGACAACATGCCGACGCGGGTCATCAGGCTGGTCACCACCGGAAGCTGGAAGACCAGGCCGAAGGAGAAGATCAGCGTCATGATGAGGCTGAGATATTCCGAAACCTTGGGCAGCAGCGAAATCTGCACCTGGTTGTCGGTTCCCGTCTGCTGCATGGCCAGGAAGAACCACATCACCATGGGCGTGAAGAAGAAATAGACCAGCGCCGCGCCCATCAGGAACAGGATCGGCGAGGCGATGAGGAACGGCAGGAAAGCGGCGCGCTCGTTCTTGTAGAGACCGGGCGCGATGAATTTGTAGATCTGCGTGGCGATCAGCGGAAAGGCGATGACCATGCCGCCGAACATGGCGAGCTTCACCTGCGTGAAGAAGAACTCCTGCGGCGCGGTGTAGATCAGCTCGACCTTGTGCGGATCGAGGCCGGCCCATTGCGTCGCCCATTTGAACGGGACGACGAGCAGGTTGAACAGCTTCTTGGCGAAGAAGAAACAGACCAGGAAGGCCACGAAGAAGCCGGCGATCGACCAGATCAGCCGGCGGCGCAGTTCGACCAGATGTTCGATCAACGGCGCGCTGGATTTCTCGATTTCTTCCCGTTCCGAAACGCTCACTTGGCGGTCCTCGCCGTCTTCTTCGCTGGCGCCGAAGCTTCGGGCTTGGCAGGTTTGACCGCCTTGGCAGCCGATTTCGCAGTTGTCTTGGCAGGCTTGGTGGCGGCCGGCTTCGTTGCAGGCGCCTTTGCAGCAGCCGGCTTCGTCGCCGGGGCAGCGGCCTTGGCGGCTACGGGTTTCGCCGACGCGGCTTTCGTCGCCGTCGCCTTGGCGGCCGGCTTCGCCGCGGCCTTGGCTGGAGCCTTGGCAACCGCCTCAACAGCTTCTGTCTTGCGGCGCGTCGTCTTGGCCCGGGCGGTGCCCGCTTCAGCGGCGGCAATGACGGGCTGAGCCGGCATCGCCTGCGGACCGTCGACGCCGGGCAGAACCGTGGCGCCGTTCTTCAGCGGATCGGCGGGTTGCGGCTCGCTCGACGCCGGTGTCTGCGGGTCCGGCGCCGGCTTCGGCTTCATCATATCGTCGACGCCGGCACGCACATCCGCCGCCGCCTGCTCGAAAGGATTGAGCTGCTTGCGGATCTCGGCGGCCGGGTTGAGGCTGCGCAACTCGTCGACCGACTTCTTGACCTCGTCAAGCTCGGCTTCCTTCAGCGCCTCGTTGAACTGCTTCTGGAAATCGGCAGCCATGGCGCGCAGCTTGGCTGTGGTGCGGCCAAAGGTGCGCAACATGGCAGGCAAATCCTTGGGGCCGACGACCACGATCATCACGATCGCGATCACCAGCATCTCGCTCCAGCCGACCTCGAACATGGCTATGGCTTCCGACTAACGCTGCTAAAGGCTTCGACGAACGGAAAGGCTCAGCTCTTGCCGGCCTTTTCCTTCATGGTCGAAACGGTCTCGTCGGAGCGGTGCTCCACCGTGCGGGCATCGTCCGTCTCATCGTCGGCCATGCCCTTCTTGAAGCTCTTGATGCCCTTGGCCATGTCGCCCATCAGCTCCGGAATCTTGCCGCGGCCAAACACCAGCAGCACGATGACCAGAACGATCAGCCAGTGCCAAATCGAAAACGAACCCATTGTTTATCTCTCTTGATTTGATTTCCCTGCCGCTGATCTATGCGTTTTCGCAGCCGGTTTCAAACGGAACCACGACAGGTTTTATCATGTCCTGCTTATTGTCAGGCTCTTTTCGGCAATATTGCCGCTACCAATCAGCGCATGGACCGGTTTCGACGACCGCGCCAATCACTCTTCCGTGACGCGCGGCGTCAAAAGACCGAGCTCCTCGAGGTCGATATCGGTCAGCGGATCCTCGTCCTCGGTCAGCTCGTCGGGATCGGCCGGCGGCAGCGGTATCGAGAAATTGGCGGGCATGCGGGTCGACAACAGGCCGGCGCCCTTCAGCTCCTCCATGCCCGGCAGGTCGCGGATTTCCTCCAGCGCGAAATGGTCGAGGAAACGGTCCGTGGTGCCGTAGGTCACCGGGCGGCCCGGCGTCTTGCGGCGGCCGCGCATCCTCACCCATTCCGTCTCCAGAAGCGTGTCCAGCGTGCCCTTCGAGGTCTCGACGCCGCGGATATCCTCGATCTCGGCGCGGGTGACCGGCTGGTGGTAGGCGATGATCGCCAGAACTTCGAGCGCGGCGCGCGACAGCTTCTTCTGCTGCACCGTGTCGCGGCTCATCAGGAAGGCGAGATCGCCGGCGGTGCGGAAGGCCCAGCAATCGCCGATGCGCACCAGATTGACGCCGCGCCGCGAATAGATGTCCTGCAGTTCGGCCATGGCGGCGGCGATGTTGACGCCGTCCGGCAGGCGCTGGGCGAGCTGCTTCTCGCTGACCGGCTCGGCGCTGGCGAAGACGATGGCCTCGGCCATGCGCGCGGCTTCGGCCAGATGCAGCCGCTCGGCCGGGTTCTGAGCCAGGGCGTCGTCCTCGTCATCCGCCTTGAAGGGCCCATCTTTGAAGGGAATGACCGAAGCGTTGCGGCTTTCGCTCATTGCGCGACCTCGACTGCTTTGGCGCGCTGGCGTCCGCGCAGGTAGAGCGGCGCGAACACCTCGTCCTGGCGCATTTCCATGCTGCCTTCGCGCACCAGTTCCAGCGTCGCCGCGAAGGACGACGCCATCGCCGTGCGCTTTTCGGCCGGGCTCGCCAGATATTCGATCAGGAAACAGTCGAGCGCGGTCCAGTCCGCCGACGTGCCGAGCAACCGGGCAAGGATCGTGCGCGCTTCCTTCAGCGACCACACGCCACGCTTGGCGATGCGCACGGTGGAGATCGCCTCGCGCTGGCGCTGCTGGGCATAGGCGGTAAGCAGATCGTAGAGCGTCGCCGAATATTCGTTGCGCTTCTCGACGATGACCATTTCCGGCAGGCCGCGCTGGAAGACGTCGCGGCCGAGCCGGTTGCGGTTGACGAGGCGCGCGGCGGCATCGCGCATCGCTTCCAGCCGGCGCAGACGGAACTGCAGCACCGCCGCCAGTTCCTCGCCGCTCTCGCCCTCTTCGCCGGGCTGCTTGGGGATGAGGAGCTTGGATTTCAGGAAGGCGAGCCACGCCGCCATCACCAGATAGTCGGCGGCGAGTTCGAGCCGCAGCGCCCTCACCTTCTCGACGAAGGCCAGATATTGCTCGGCCAGCGCCAGGATCGAGATGCGGGCGAGATCGACCTTCTGGTTGCGGGCGAGATGGAGAAGCAGATCGAGCGGGCCTTCGAAACCGTCCACATCGACGACCAGTTCGGGGTCGCCGGTGACGCGCTCGTCGTCACCCTCGGCCCAGAGGCGGTCCATCGGCGCGGCCTTGCCGGGCTTTTTCTCCGCTAACTCAGCCACCTTGCCTCTTTTCTCACTCCATGCGGTTACGCGACCGCCTCGAAATATTCCGCGAATTCGGCGCGCAGTGCCGCCTCGTCCTTGCCGTCATGGCCCTTGACCGAGGCAAGTGCCCGGTTGGCCCGTTCCAGCGCCTTGCCTACGAGCGGTTTGGCCCGCGAGGCGACGGCGGCCATTTCTTCCATGACGCCGTTGCAGTGAAGGACCAGATCGACGCCCGCCGCAAGGATCGAGGCCGCCTTTGTCTGGAAATCCCCAGAAAGTGCCTTCATCGAGGTGTCGTCCGACACCAGGAGCCCGTCGAAACCGATCTCGCCGCGGATGATCTCCTCGACCACCTTGCCGGACGTGGTCGCGGGATTGTTCGGATCGACCGCGCTGAAGATGACATGCGCGGTCATTGCCATCGGCAGGTCGTTCAGCGCCTGGAATGGGGCGAAATCATGCTTGCGCAACTCCTTCAGCGACGTCGTCACCGTCGGCAATTCGAAATGCGTGTCGGCGGAGGCGCGGCCGTGGCCGGGAATGTGCTTCATCACCGGAATGACGCCGCCGGCCATCAGCCCCTCGGCGGAAGCGCGGCCGAGGGCTGCGACGATGGACGGTTCCTTGTCATAGGCGCGCGCACCGATGACGTCGCTGGCGCCCTCCACCGGCACGTCGAGCACGGGCAGGCAGTCGGCGGTGATGCCGTAGCGCAGAAGGTCGAAGGCGTGCAGCCGGGCGTGCAGCCACGCCGCGCGCAGGCCGGCGTCCTCATTGTCGCGGTAGAGCGCGCCGAGCGCGCCGCCGGCGGGATAATTCGGCGCCAGCGGCGGCCTCAGCCGCTGCACGCGCCCGCCCTCCTGGTCGATGAAGACCGGCGCGCCCGGACGACCGACGCAGTCGCGCATCTCGGCGACGAGGTCGCGGATCTGCTCCGGCTCGGCGATGTTGCGGGCAAAGAGAATGAACCCCCACGGGCTTTCGCCCCGATAGAAGGTCTTTTCCTCACGGGTGAGGGATTTTCCGGCGCAGCCGAGGATGAGGGTCTGTGATTCGGTCATGCGCCAAGTCTAGAGATTTCGGCGGCCTAAGGGAATCTGGGGTATCGGAGGTTTCAACATCCGGTTTCCCGCCGCGACGCGCAGTTTCTCCAACGCGCCGGCGTCGATTTCGTCTACGCTGCAATCAGGCCGCGACAATGGACGCAACCGGTGACGCTGTATGTCCTGACGCCGGGTGTCGCTACACGACGGGATTTCTTTGGGGGACGATCGATGAACGTGTATTTTCTCGCGGCAGCAGCAGCAGCCGTTCTTCTCGGACTTGCGCATAGCGTGTTGGGCGAAATGTTGATCTTCCGCAGTCTCGCTGTTCAGGCAACACAGAGCGACGGCTCGAAACTGCTCGGGCGGCGCCATCTTGCCGCCCTGCGCAGCACCTGGCATCTGGCGACGCTTTTCGGCTGGGGGCTGGCAGCACTGTTTTTCTGGATGGCAAGGCCCGATCGCAGCCTTGCCGGCCTCGCGGTCGCCATCGCGACTTTCCTCACCCTGTGCGCGGTCTTCTGGCTGATCGGCACGAGGGGCCGACACCCGGCCTGGATCGTCTTCCTCGTCACCGCCACCCTCTCCTATCTCGGCGCACCCGCATAAAACGCGCGCCGTTACCCGCCCTCTTTGTTGGAGTGAAACGATGCTTCTGATTGTCGGCACCGTCCGCCTGCCGCCCGAAAAACTGGCCGAAGCGAGGCCCGTCATGGAGCGCATGATCATGGGGAGCCGCGCGGAATTCGGCTGCGTGGAATATTCCTACGCCGAGGACGTGCTGATCCCCGGACGCATCCATGTGAAGGAGATCTGGCGCGACCAGGCATCGCTCGACGCGCATTTTTCCTCCGATCACATCAAGGCCTGGCGCGCCGCCTGGCCGACGCTCGGCATCACCGACCGCAATCTCGTCGTCTACGAGATCGGAACGCCCCGGGCGACGTGACGCAAGATCGGTGGCGCGCCCCCGACCGCCACAAAGCACCACGCAGCCGAGGCCGCGCAGCGCGCATTTGCTCGACCCCGATATGCGGCAGTCAAGCCGGCTGCAGTTGCTGGCGCTGCACCGGCGGAAAGGCCAGCGCGATGGCCACCGCACCCAGCCCGACGATCGCCGAGCCGATGAACAGCCAGGAATAGCTGGCATAGGCATCGTAGACCCAACCGCCGGCCAGCGGACCGAAGGCCATGCCGAGACTGGAGAGCATGGTGGCCGCACCGAAGACGGTGCCTAGAATGCGCGGGCCGAAATAGTCGCGCGCCAGCACCGCATAGAGCGGCATGACGCCGCCATAGGTGCCGCCGAAGATCACCGCGAGGGCGTAGAACTCGCCGAGCTTGCTGACCATCAGATAGGCCGCGATCACCGCCGCCTGGATGAGCAGGCCGGCGACCAGCACGGGCTTGACGCCCAGCCGGTCGCCCAGCACGCCGAACACCAGCCGGCCGCCGAGACCGGCGAGGCCTTCGACGCTGTAGATCGACACCGCCGCCATCGGTGCCACGCCGCAGGCCATGGCGTAGCTGACCATGTGGAAGATCGGGCCGGAATGCGCCATGCAGCAGGCAAAGAAGGTCATGCCCAGCACCAGGAACTGCATCGACCGCAGCGCCTGGCCGACGGTCATGCCGCCGCCCTCGCTGGCCAGTTCGGAGCCCGCTTCGTCATTGGCCAGATTCTGCGGCGCGCGGCGCACCAGAAGCGCCGCCGGGATGAGCAGTACCCAGGACATCACGCCGATGGCGAACATGGCGGTGCGCCAGTCATAGGCGGTGATCAGCCAGCGCGCGAAGGGCGAAATCGTCATCGGCGCGACACCCATGCCGGCCGAGACCAGCGAGACCGCGAGGCTGCGGTGCTTGTCGAACCAGGCCGTGGTGGTGACCATCATCGGCGCGAAGAAGGCGCTGGCCGCCAGCCCGACCAGCACGCCATAGGTCATCTGGAAGATGAGCAGTGTGTGCACCTGGCTGGCCAGAACGAGCGCCAGGCCCAGAAGGACCGCGCCGATCAGCACGACGATGCGCGGGCCGTAGCGGTCGGTGGCCGCGCCCCACATGAAGCCGCCGACCCCCATGACGAGGAAATTCAGCGTCATCGCGCTGGAAATGCCGGCGCGCGACCAGTTGGTGTCGACCGAGATCGGTTCGAGGAAGATTGCCAGCGAAAACATCGCGCCGAGCGCGACGCAGGTCATCAGCGCGCCGGCGCCGACGATCACCCAACGATAGGAAGAAGCACCCATGTCCGTCTGCCTCCCGAATAAGCAGGAAACTGCCGAAGGCGCCGACCACCGGCCGCCGTCATCAGGATGACGTTTCGGCCGGACAGGTCCCGACAGAATAAAGGACGGTTTTTTTCGCGATGTCGATGCTTGCTGCCATGACCTGACAGTGAGGTGCCTGGGCGCCTTACCTTCTCCCCTTGTGGGAGAAGGTGGCCGAGCCGAAGGCGAGGTCGGATGAGGGGTGTTGGACGGCGTGTTACTTTTCCGGACTGAGGTGCTGTTGAAACGGGCGATCGCTTTGCGCCGTCTCGCTTCTTCCAGCACCCCTCATCTGTCTCGGCGCTGCGCGCCGATCCACCTTCTCCCACAGGGGGAGAAGGTAAGGCGTCAGCGGCCGAACCCTAATGGCTGCTCGACAGCTTCATCATCACCAGCCCGGCAACGATGAGGGCGGCGGCAAGCACGCGCATCGGCGTTACCGCTTCGCCGAGCACGGCGACACCGACGGCGAAAGCGCCGACCGCGCCAATGCCGGTCCAGATCGTGTAGGCGGTTCCGAGCGGCAGCGTCTTCATCGACACCGACAACAGGCCGAAACTGGCGGTCATCATGACGATGGTGACGATGGTGGGGGTGAGAAGCGTAAAACCTTCCGACTTCTTCATCGAGAAAGCCCAGACGACTTCCAGCAATCCGGCGATAATGAGATAGACCCAGGCCATGGCGACCCTCCTTGGGGGCGCCGGGCCGTCCCGGACATTCTTTCCCGATATTGGGCCCGCTATGGGAGAGGTCGTCCTCTGTCGGGCAATTTAGCGATTCCCCCGGCCCGGGCAAGACCTGCCGGCGCATGGCAGCCATGCTCCCCGGGCCAAGCCGCGTTGCGCCCGTGTCGATGCAATGCTAAACGGCCGGCCTTCGCGATCCTTTTATGGAGCATCGGCATGGGAGCCTTACCGCAGTCAGACAGATAGGCCGCAACGACGCTTTCGTTGTTGCGGCGCGCTGTCCACTCCCATCCAACCGACCGGACCGACAGGCAGTCGCCGCCCAAATTCCCTTTTTGAGCGGACCCTTTGTCATGTCTAAAAAGAACCCTGTCTGGGCCCATGGCCTGCCCGCGGCACTGCTGCTGATGGCCCCTTTCGACCTCCTCGCCTCGCTGGCGATGGATATTTACCTCCCCGTCGTGCCGGCCATGCCGGAAAGGCTGGGCACCAGCCCGACCGTCATCCAGCTGACGCTGAGCCTCTACATGATCCTGCTCGGCGCCGGACAGATGGTGTTCGGGCCGTTGTCCGACCGCATCGGCCGCCGGCCGGTGCTGCTTGGCGGTGCCGCGTTGTTCGCAGCCGCTTCCCTCGCGCTGGCCGCCGCCGGCAGCGGCCCGGTCTTCCTGTTTCTGCGGGTAGCGCAGGCGGCGGGCGCGGCAGCGGCGTTGGTCGCCACCTTCGCGACCGTGCGCGACGTCTATGCCGAACGCCCCGAGGGCGCCGTCATCTACAGCCTGTTCGGCTCGATGCTGGCCTTCGTGCCGGCGCTCGGCCCGGTCGCCGGCGCGCTGATCGCCGAGCGGTTCGGCTGGCGGGCAATCTTCGTAACGCTCGCCTTGCTCACCCTGCCGGCGCTGATCAACGCGACGCTGCGCTGGCACGAGACGCGGCCGACACCGGTCACCCGGCACCGGGCTTCGATGAAACCTATCCTGCGCAGCCCGTCCTTCTGGGCCTACACATTGGCCTTCAGCGCGGCGATGGGAAGTTTCTTCGTCTTTTTCTCGACCGCGCCGCGCGTCCTGATCGACAGGGCCGGCTATTCGGAACTGGGCTTCAGCCTGGCCTTCGCCACCGTGGCGGTGGTCATGATCGCGACCACGCGTTTTGCCAAACATTTCGTCACGCGCTGGGGCGTGGCCGGCAGCGCCGCGCGCGGCATCGTTTTGCTGCTGGCGGCTGCGATCCTGCTCGCCGGCGGGCAAATGTCGGAAGCACCCTCCTTCGCCACCTTCATCCTGCCGATGTGGGTGGCGGCGATCGGCATGGTGTTCACCGTCTCGGTGGCGGCCAACGGCGCGCTGGCCGAGTTCGGCGACCGGGCCGGCACGGCGGTCGCGCTCTATTTCTGCATCGAGAGCCTGTTCGTCGGCATTGCCGGCACGCTGGCGGTCATGGGGTTCGGCGGCGATACGGCCTGGCCGCTCGTCGGCTACATGGCCGCGATGGCGCTGATCGTGCTTTCGGCACTCGGCCTGGTACGCCGCCAAAGCCCAGCCATGCGGAGTTGATCCGCCGCCGGCCCCGCGCGAAAAAAATGCCGCGCGGGGCCGAGGCGGTCCGGTATCACTTCTTCTTCTGCGGGTAGATCGTTTCGCCGCGTTTCAGCATCGCCACCAGGCTCTCGATCTTCTTCTTGCGGCCGGCTTCGGTTTTCATGTTGTGGGTGCGGAAAACCAGCGCGAAGCGGTTTTGCGAGCTGAGCTTGGCCAACATTTCCCGCGCCGCCGGCTCAGCGTCGATTGCCGCCTGGAGGTCGTCGGGAATGGTCATGGTCTTGACGCCGTCATAGGCGCGGTCCCAGCGCCCGTCCGCCTTGGCGGCCTCAACCTCGCGCAAACCATGCTCGGTCATGCGGCCTTCCTCGACCAGCCGCGCGACATTGTCGACATTGATGCGGCTCCAGATGCTCTTTCTGGTGCGCGGCGTGTAGCGCTGCAGATAACTGCGGTCGTCGAACCCCTTGCGGATGCCGTCGATCCAGCCCCAGCACAAAATGACATCGATGGCCTGGAGCGGCGTGATCGAGGCGAGGCCCGAACTCACCTTGTGGATCTTGATCCAGACTTCGTCCTGGCTGGCATGGTTCCGCGACAGCCATTGGTAGAAGCTCTCGGCGTCCGCGAATTCACGGACCTTGGTGTGATCGACGATAAAAGGCGCCATCAGCCTGCCTCGCCCTGCGAAAGCGTCGTCGCGAAAATTGCCCGCAACGCATTGATCCTCAACCCGGAAATCCATGTTGAACAAGACACGCGTCAGCCCTCACCTTTCGCGGCATCGATTTTCCAGACCTATTGCCATGGCAGCTCCGCAGCAACCGGATATTTCGCTGTCGGGTCGTCCACAAAGAAAAACGGCGCGGACCAGGCCGCGCCGTTCGGGATCGATGGAAACCAGAGATTACTTCGAGACGAAGCAGTTGCCGCCGGCGGCCTTGTAGCTGGTGCACAGCTTGACGGCGTCGTCGCGCGACTGCGCCATCACGCGCACCCGGTAGAAGGTGCCCTTGCCGGCCACTTCGGCCTTGACGATGTTGGCGCTGCGGCCTGCCAGCACGCTGGAGTAGCGACGCGCCAGGTCCTGATAAGTCGACTGGGCGCCTTCGACGGTCGGCTGCGAGGCGATCTGCATCGACCAGCCACCGGCGGCGGGCGCCGGAGCCTGCGGCTGCGCCGAGGCAACCTGCTGATCGGCCTTCGGCTTGACTTCGCCGGCGATGTTGACCGGCTGGTCGGACGGACGCTGCGGCGCCACCGGAGCTGCGGCCGGGGTCTTGGCGACAGCCTGCGGCTTGGCGGCGGGTTTCAGCGCGGCCTGTGGCGCATCGCCGTCGGTCGCCTGCGGCACGGTGCCGGTCTGGTCCTGCTGGGCAACGCGCTGCGGCGTCGGGTCGGTCGGTTCGCTGGCGGCAACCGGAGCGGCCACCGGCTCTTCACGCGGCGCCAGGCTGCCGTCGGGCTTCACCACCATGGTGCGCACCTTGCGCGGCGTCACCAGTGCGCCTTCCTGCGTACCGGCATTTTCCTGGGCGACCTGGGCGACACGATCTTCGCCCTTGGCAGCCGGCTGGGCGTTGGCGTCCTGAGCAGGGGCCAGAGCGCCGTTTTCGCTGTCGTCGGGACCGGAGAGGGAGGCGGCGCGGTCGGCCTGTTCCTTGGCCACCACATCGACCGGCACCTCGGCATTGGCGACCAGCTTCGGCTGCGTCGGCACCGCCGGGCGAGCGCCCTTGGCGACGGCGTCGTAGACCTTGTTGTCCTGGTTCGGGATCACCGCTCCGCCGGGATTCTCCGGCTTCACCTTCATCGGCTGGTTGTCGGCCTTGACGATGGCCGGCGCTTCCGAGCTGGAACCGCCGAAAGAGAGCGCGAAGGCGCCGACACCGCCAACCACGGCGACCGCACCGACCACGGCGGCGATCAGCAGCCCGCGACGACGCGGCTCCTGAGCGGCACCGGCGGCGGCGGCTTCCGGAATGGACATCGCCTCTTCGAGATCAGGATCGTAGTCGAAACCGTCATCGGCGACAGCACCAGCGGCCGGTTTGCCGCGCGCCGGGCTTTGCGGATCGTAACCCTGGTAGCCAAGATCGGCATAGGCCGCCGCGGCAGCTGCCGCCTGCGGCGTGTCCGCATAGGCCGGCATCTCGACACGGTCGCGACGGTGACCGTCCGCTTCGTCGTCGTAATGCGCCACCTTGGCGGATGCCTGAGTATTGGGGACCATCTCGTTGAGCAGCGTCGAGAATTCGGCGTCGAGCTCATCGTAGGCAGCGCTCTCCGGCTTATCCTGCTCGAACGGCACTTCCGGAATGTCGAGATCGTCGGCCAGCGCCACGACGCGCTCCGGCACATCCATCGTCTCGATGTCCGGCACGTCCTCGCGGATGGTGGCCGGCTGGGCGGGCTTGTGCCAGGACGGCGTCGACGCGACCGCCTGCATGGCCGGCTGCAACGGCATCGATGGCAAGGTCTCCATCACCGGCTCGACCGGGGCCCCGTACCGCTGGGTCGGCGCGGCGTACTGCTGGGTCGGCGCCGCGTACTGCTGCACGGGAGCGGCGTATTGCTGTACGGGGGCGGAATATTGCTGACCCGGCGCCACCGGATTGCCGCGGCCCCATGCCTTGATCGGCTGCACGAACGAGGCCGTGGCGGCAGCGGCGGCCACCGCCGGAGCGGCCCAGCGAAGCGCCTCGACAGGATCTTCCTCTTCAGCCTTCTGGACAGGTTCGTCATCGAGCGTGTCGAGGCCCTTGGCCATGGCAGCGTCGAAGGCATCAACGTCGAAATCGATCTCGTCGTCGGCCAGGAGCGGTTCTTCAGCGGCCTGTTCGTAGGTGTTGTGGGCGTCGTCGACCTCGGCGGCCGACAGTTCCTCGATCAGCGAAGCGTCAAGATCGGCGTCAAGAGCAGGCTCTTCCACGACCGGCGCAGCCGCGAGCTGCGGCCGCCAGGTCTCGGCGGCCGGCTCGGCAACGGCCGGACGTGCCGTCATGCGGCCGAGCAGCGCGTTGAGTTCGTCTTCCAGGCTGCGGTCCTGCGCGGCGGCGGCCGAGGCCTCATTGGCAGCCGCCGGGGCCACTTCCGGCTGCGCCGCGGCAGCGGCAAACGCCACCGGTTCGGCATGCGCCTCGTCGGTGAAGACGTCGTCCATGTCGATATCGAAATCGGCACCGGTCGCGACGTTGTCCGCCGGCTGCGTGTGATGGCCGAATGTCGGCAGGAAGGACTGCTCGGCCTGCGCCGGCGCATGGTCTTCCTCGGCAACCGCGACATCCGCGTTCGCCGCTTCGTGGACCGGCGAAAGCCGCGCGTTGAAATCCATGTCGACATCGGCCATCGCCGTATCAAAATGCGCGTCGAAGTCTTCCGGAGCGGCGGCGACAGGCTCGGCGGCGACAGCCATCGGCTCTGCCACTGGCTCGTGATCCAGTTCCATGTCGCCGAAATCGATATCGCGCATGGCCAGATCGAAATCCTCGGCCTCGTCGACGACGGGCGCGAAGCCTGCCTGCGGCTGGAATTCCTGTTCCAGCGAATGCGTCACGGCCGCGTCGAAGACCGGCTCTTCCATCTCGTCGGCGGCAGCGAACTCAAAGTCGGACGCTTCCGCTTCGGCCGGTGCGGCGGCCAGCGGAGCATGCGCCTCGGCGCGGAATTCCTCTTCCATCGAGGCAACCATGTCGTTGTCGATCGCCTCGTCGGCGAAAGCGGCAACCGGCGCGATGGCTGGCAGCGGCTGCGGTGCGGCGGCCATGGCCGGCTCTGCCTCGTGACCGGAGAATTCGCCCATCAACTCCTTTTCGAGGTCGATGTCGAAATCGTCGGACAGCTCGGCGGACGCCTGCTGGGCGGGTTGCCGCTGCACGGGCTCGCGTGGATCGAAGCCCATGATACGGGTCAATTCCGCAAAAGGATCGTCGCTTGCGATGTCGTTATGGTTGGCTACACGCGCCTGGGTTCTATCTGCCATTGTCGTTCCCGAACTCGCACTCATCGGACGCCATGGACGTCGCGGAAGGTTGGCCCCTACCAGCGCAATGTGGGCAAAAGGTGACAGGCTGATTAGTCGAACCTAACGCATTTCGGTCGGGGCTTCCGCTCCGATCAACGCCAGGCCAGACGACAAAACGTCCAAAACAGCCTGCACCAGCCCGAGTCTGGCACGTGTCAATTCTGGGTCGTTAACCTTAACAAAACGTAAGTCTACATGATCATTGCCGCGGTTCCACTGTGCGTGGAAGCTGGAAGCCAGGTCGTAGAGGTAAAAAGCCAGCCTGTGCGGCTCCTGCGACTGCGCCGCCTGCTCGATCAGACGCGGATATTCTGCAAGCTTCTTGACCAGCGAAAGCTCGCCCTCGTCCTTCAAGAGGTCGAGCCTGGCCGACAGCTCCTTGCGCGAAGGATCCGTGATGCCGAGCTGTTCCTTGGCCTGCCGGAACACCGAATGGCAGCGCGCCGAGGCATACTGCACGTAGAAGACCGGGTTGTCCTTCGACTGTTCCGTCACCTTGGCGAAATCGAAATCGAGCGGCGCGTCGCTCTTGCGATAGAGCATCATGAAGCGGACCGGGTCGCGGCCGACCTCTTCCACCACTTCGCGCAGCGTGACGAAATCGCCCGACCGCTTCGACATGCGGACCGGCTCGCCATCGCGGAACAGCTTGACCAGCTGGCACAAAAGCACGGTAAGCTTGACCCGACCGTCGGTGACGGCCTTGGCCAGCGCTTCCAGCCGCTTGACGTAGCCGCCGTGGTCGGCGCCCAGCACATAGATCAGCTCGTCGAAACCACGTTCAACCTTGTCTTTCAGGTAGGCGACGTCGGCGGCGAAATAGGTGAAGGCGCCGTCCGACTTGAC
This sequence comes from Mesorhizobium terrae, assembly GCF_008727715.1. GTDB lineage: Bacteria > Pseudomonadota > Alphaproteobacteria > Rhizobiales > Rhizobiaceae > Mesorhizobium > Mesorhizobium terrae. Next base: position 4,080,309 of record NZ_CP044218.1, on the reverse strand, counting down.
CAGCGCGCGATCCATATCGTCGCCCACTGCCGTCGAGCGGAACAGCGTCTGCTCGCGGTCTTCCCAATCGTCCGGCTTCTCGCCCTTCGGCGGCGGCAGCTTGCCCTTGTAGATGTGGCCCTTCAGCGTCAGGTCGGCGATCGCCGCCCGGATCGCCTTGGCGTTGTCGGCATGCAGCGTGCGCTCGGAAAAGAAGACATCGTGGTGCACGTTGAGCAGCGCCAGGTCTTCCTTGATCAACACCATCATGGCGTCGATGGTGCGGTCCTTGACGATGGCCAGCGCCTCGTCTTCCGGCATCTGCAGCAGCGAACGGCCGAATTCCTTGGCCAGCGCCTGGCCGACCGGCACCAGATAGTCGCCGGGATAGAGGCCGGAGGGGATCTCGCCGATATCGTCGCCCAGCGCTTCGCGATAGCGCAGCATGGCGGAGCGGCCGAGCACGTCGATCTGCACGCCGGCGTCGTTGATCACATATTCCTTGGTCACCTTGTAGCCAGCGAAGCCAAGCAGGTTGGCCAGCGTGTCGCCGACCACGGCGCCGCGCGTATGGCCGACATGCATCGGCCCGGTCGGGTTGGCCGAGACATATTCGACATTGACCGCGATGCCCTGCCCGACCTTGGAACGGCCGTAATCCTGTCCCTCAGCGATCAGGCCGGCCAGATGCCGGTGCCAGAAGGCGTCGGTCAGCCTCAGATTGACGAAGCCCGGGCCGGCCACTTCGGCGCCGGAAACATCCGCATCGGCGCGCAACGCCTCGACAAGCCGATCCGCCAAGGCGCGCGGGTTCTGTCCGGCCGGCTTGGCCAGCACCATCGCGGCATTGGTGGCGAGATCGCCATGGCTGGCGTCTCGCGGCGGTTCGACAGCGATGCGGCCGAGATCGAGCGTGCCGCCATCTTTGTCTTTCAGATCAAGGCTTTCGACGGCCTTGATGACCCGCGCGGTGAAGTCGGCGAAGATGTTCATGAAAACTACTCTGCATCCATGCAAGAAAACCGGTCGTTGGCCGGCGAAAATCGCGCCCGGCCTAGCTCAAATCCGGCGTATGGTCAAACAAGCGTCGGTGCTCCTTCAACGCATAGGTATCGGTCATGCCGGCGATGAAATCGGCGACATCGCGCGCCTTGATGCGATCCTCGGCGCGGTCGAGCCCCTCGCGCCAGCCGTCCGGCATGGCGCGCGGATCGGCGAAATAGGCGTCGAACAGGTTCTTGACGATCTGCTCGGCGTCGGCGCGCACCCGCATCACCTCGGGGTGGCGGTAGAGGCGCGCATAGAGAAAGGTCTTCAGTTCCTTCTCCTGCGCCGCCATCTGGCCGGAGAAGCGGACGATGGTTTCGCCGGCGGCGCGCACGGCGTCGGCGCTGCCGGGCGCCAGCCGGTCGAGATTGGCCTTGGCGGTGACGATGACATCCTCGACCATCATGGTGATCTGCCGCCGCATCAGTTCGTGGCCGGTGCGCACCGGGTCGAGCGCGGGATAACGCTCGCGCACGCCCCGCAGGATCGAGCCCGGAAGCCCGACCTCCTCCAGCATGTCGAGGCGAAGCAGGCCGGAGCGGATGCCGTCGTCGATGTCATGGGTGTTGTAGGCGATGTCGTCGGCGAGCGCCGCGCACTGCGCCTCCACGCTGGCATAACGCGACAATTCCAGATCGTGCAGCTCCGAATAGTCGCGGATCGCCTGCGGCACCGGCCCTTTCAGCCCCTTGCCCGCCGCGTCGGTCAGCGGGCCGTTGTGCTTGACCAGCCCTTCCAGCGTTTCCCAGGTCAGGTTCAGCCCATCGAATTCGGCGTAACGCCGTTCCAGCCGTGTCACCACGCGCAGCGACTGGGCGTTGTGGTCGAAGCCGCCCCAGGGCGCCATTTTCTCGTTCAGCGCATCCTCGCCGGTATGGCCGAACGGCGTGTGGCCGAAATCGTGGACCAGCGCCACCGCCTCGGCCAGATCCTCGTCGACGCACAGCGCCCGCGCCAGCGCCCGGGCAATCTGTGCCACCTCGATCGTATGCGTCAGCCGGGTGCGGAAATGGTCGCCTTCATGCGCCACGAAGACCTGGGTCTTGTGCTTCAGCCGGCGAAAGGCGGTGGAATGGATGATGCGGTCGCGGTCGCGCTGGAACGGCGTGCGGGTCGGGCTTTCCACTTCGTCGAACAGGCGGCCACGCGAGCGGGCGGGGTCGCAGGCATAGGCCGCGCGGGGCCGGTAACCGAAACCGATATCGCCAAGCTCGCTGCTCATGACCCCTGTCGCTGTTGACTTGCCCCGCCCTGCTTCATACCTATCATGCAGAACCGAACGCAAGGTGACGCCCATGGGTGCCGACGCCAAGACCGCCATGAAGGTCGAAATGACAGAATCCGCCGCCAAGCGGATTTCGAAGATCGTCGGCAACGAACCCGGCAAGACGGCTTTGCGCGTTTCGGTGGAAGGCGGCGGCTGCTCCGGCTTCTCCTACAAATTCGACCTTGTCGACGCCCGCAACGATGACGACGTCGCCATCGAGCGCGACGGCGCCACGGTTTTGATCGACGACATCTCGCTGATCTACATGGGCGGTTCGGTGATCGATTTCGTCGACGATCTGATGGGCCAGTCCTTCCAGATCAGGAACCCCAACGCCGTCGCCTCCTGCGGCTGCGGAACCAGCTTCTCCGTCTAACATGCCCTCAGTCGGCGCGGTCCGTCAGGTCGCGCTGTCGGCCGGGCGCAATCTCGATGCCACATTGGCCTTCTGGCACGACGTGCTCGGTCTGCCGCTGCATTCGCGCTTCGATCCGCCGGGCATGGCCTTCATCATGGCAGGCGAGGTGCGGCTTTATTTCGCCGACGGCGTGCCGGCCGGCACCGTCTATCTCGACATCACCGACATCGACACCTTCCATGCCGAGGCCAAGGCCGCCGGCGTGCCGTTCACCGCGGCGCCGGCAATGGTGCATCACGACGTCAACGGCCTGTTCGGCCCAGCCGGCCAAAGCGAGTGGATGGCGTTCCTGAAAGACCCGGCCGGCAACACGATCGGCCTGGTCGAGCGGAAAGTGAGCTAACCGCCAATCGCCGCGTCCAGATCGCGCCCACCGTACAGAAACCGGTAGAAGATCACCGTATCGCCACTGATGCCGAAGGCGATTGAAATGCGCCGCTCAAAACCGACGATCCGCAAGCCTGGAAAAAGATCGTCCCGTTTTGCGCCCCGCTCCGGGAAATCCATAAACGTCAGGCAGAATTTTTCGATCCGATCAAGATATGCGATGGCGCGAGACGCACCATTTTGCCCGGAAATATAGAAATATAGCGCTTCGAGATCGTCTCGTGCCTCGGGCGCGAAGACGATCCGGTAGGGCATCAATTACCCTTGCGGGATGCGGTGTGCAAAGCCCGGAGGCCGCCAAAAACGTCTTCCGCCGAAAGACCGCGGTCGGGATTCGCCTGCATCGCCGCAGCGACCGGCACGACTTCTTCCAGCAGCCAACGTTCCACGGCGGCGTCGCGCTCCCGCAAGGCTCGCAAGCCCGCCCGCATCACTTCACTCGCCGAGGCGTATGCTCCAGACTGAACCAGTTCATCAATGTAATCCGCCTGCTCTCGCGGGAGACTGAAGGTCCGTTTCTCGGTGGCCGCCATCAAATACGCTCTCCATTGCCTTGCGGTATGATACCTTCATACCGGCGATGCGCAAGTGTGGACCAACACTTCGACCGGCATCGAAACATTGCATCGCGATGGCGCGCTAGAGAACGGTAACACGCCATCAGGACCGCGCGACCGTCATGCCCGCAAAAACTCTTCCCGTCACCGAACTCGCCCTGCTCGTCCTCCTGTCGACGCTGTGGGGGGCCTCCTACACCTTCATCAAGATCGGCGTGGAGACCATCCCGCCGGTGACGTTCATTGCCGCGCGCACATTGATCGCCGGGCTGATCCTGCTTGTCGTGTTGCGCTGGCGCGGCGTGAGGCTGCCGACGGATGCCGCGATGTGGGGCAGATTCGTGGCCCAGGCGGTGCTGAGCAGCGCGATCCCGTTCACGCTGATCGCCTGGGCCGAGCGCTCCATCGACGCGGGCCTTGCCGTCATCCTCAATTCGATGACGCCGATCTTCGCCTTCCTGCTGACGGCACTCATCACCAGGCATGAACAGGTGACGATGCGCAAGCTGTTCGGCGTCGTCGCCGGGCTTGCCGGCACCTGCCTGATCATCGGCATGGAGGCGCTGAACGGGCTCGGCGCGCAGTTGTGGGCCCAGCTTGCCGTGGTCGCGGCGACCATCTGCTATGGCGCGGCCGCCATTACCGGCAAAGGCTTCAAGGGCGTGGACCCGATGGTGCCGGCGGCCGGCTCCCTCATCGCCGGCACGGTGCTGCTGATTCCGGTCAGCCTTGCGGTCGACCATCCCTGGGCGCTGGCGCCATCGACACATTCCATGCTGGCGCTGCTCGGCCTGTCCGTGTTCTCGACCGCGCTCGCCTTCGCCATCTATTTCCGACTGCTGCAGACGCTGGGTTCGGTCGGCGCCACGGCGCAAGCCTACCTCAGGGTGCCGATCGGCATCGCCATCGGCGTCGTCTTCCTGGGCGAGACGGTGACGAGCACGGCCGGCATCGGGCTGGTCGCGGTCATCGCCGGCGTGGTCGCGATGACGCTGCCAGCGCGCAAGAAGGCAGTGGCCGACGCGACAATGGCGATCGTCCCATCGCCAGCCACACCGCGTTCCATTCCCGAATTCGATGGCGCGGAACGCGGCAAAGACGGTTGACCGTAGATAAGCACCTTCATATGTTGCACCGCACAAGGGTCGGGGACAACAACTCGTAGGGTGAGGCGGGCCGCAGGGTCGCCTTTCACCGGGAGACGTCCCTATGAACACGGCATCGACCGACCTGGAAATCGCCGCGCGCAGCGGCAGCACGCTCAAGCGGATCAGGGCGCGCATCCCGACCTACCTTGCCGATGTCCGCGAAAACCCCGCATGGCTGCCGATGTTCATGCTGGCCCGCACCATGCCCGGACGCCGTTTGCATTGGCTGGGCGCCCGCCCCTTCTCCGCCAACAACCGGCCGGCATCCTCGATCTTCGCAGGCGTGGACGCACAGGAGGCAACGGCACGGCTGCGGGCCGACGGCATCCAGACCGGCATCGACCTTCCGGCCGATATCCACGAGGGGATTGCCGCCTTCGCCCGCAAGACGCCGTGTTTCGGCAATTTCGACCGTCGCTTGTCGTTCCAACCGCTCGAGCACGACCAGGCCGAACAGCACTTCAAGCGACCGCTGCTCAGCGGCCACTATTTCGAGACGATTCTCGAATGCCCGGAAGTGCGCACGGTGCAGGCCGATCCGCTGCTGCACGAAATCGCCGCGCGCTACCTCGGCAACCAGGCGAAGCTGATCACGACACGCGTCTGGTGGAGCTTTCCGACCCGCTCGGCTTCCGAGCGCGACAAGAGCCTGGCCTCGCTCGACAAGTTCCATTTCGACCTGGACGACTGGCGGATGCTGAAGTTCTTCTTCCACCTGCAGCCTGTCGACGCCGACACCGGCCCGCATGTCTATGTGCGCGGCAGCCACAAGCGCCGGGTGTTGCGCCACCAGCTGACGCTTCTCGTCGGCCATTCTGCGGAGGACGTGCTCGATATCTACGGGCGCGAAAGCCCGCTGACGCTTACCGGCCCGGCCGGCAGCGGTTTCGTGGAAGACCCGTTCGGTTTTCACATGGGAACGGTGCCGAAAACCACGCCGCGATTGATGATGGAAGTCGGCTTCGGCGTGTCCAAGCCGTCAAGCCGGCGCTTCCACGGCGAGCCGATCGTGCGGTGACAAGGGTTTCGATAACCGCTTTTATCCAGACCGCCATCGGCGGCAGACATCGCGCAAACCCGTCGTCCGAAAAAGGCCGCCCTGATCGGGCGGCCTTCGCATCGAGATGACGGGATAAATCACGCCTCCGATGTCATCGCAGCTTCGCGGATCTCGTTTTCATCCACCTGCGCGCCGTTGAAGAAGGCGTTGAGCATGACCGCCGAGACGGTGGCCAGCAGGATGCCGGACTCGACCAGCGGGTGGATGACATGCGGCAGCCACATCTTGAAGTCCGGCGCCACCAGCGGGATCATGCCCAGCCCCACCGAGACCGCGACGACGAACATGTTGTTGCGCTGGCCCTTGAAGTCGACATTGGACAGGATGCGGATGCCGGTGGCCGCCACCATGCCGAACATGACCAGGCCGGCACCGCCGAGCACGACGGTCGGCAGCGCCTCGACCAGCGCGCCCATCTTGGGGATCAGGCCGAAGACGATGAGGATGATGCCGCCGGCGACGCAGACGAAGCGGCTCTTGATGCCCGTCACCCCGACCAGTCCGACATTTTGCGAGAAGGATGTGTAGGGGAAGGTGTTGAAGATGCCGCCAATGACGGTGCCCAGCCCGTCCGTGCGCAGGCCCGCGGAGAGCCCCGCCGGCGTCATGCGGCGGCCGGTGAGATCGCTCAGCGCCAGGAACATGCCCGTCGATTCGATCAGTGTCACGATCATGACCAATGTCATGGTGATGATCAGGATCGGATCGAAGATCGGCGTGCCGAAATGGAACGGCGTGATGATGGCGAACCATTCGGCGTTGGCGACCTTGTCGAAATGCATCATGCCGAGCGCCGCGGTCAGCACGCCGCCGATGATGATGCCGAGCAGCACGGCGATGTTGGCGAGGAAGCCCTTGCCAAACTTGGCGATCAACAGGATGGAAGCCAGCACCACCACGGAAACGGCGATGTTGGTGAGCGGCGCGTAGGCGGCGTTGTCCAGCGTCGGCGCCAGCGCCAGATTGGCGGGAATGGCCGGAACGGTGGAGCCGGCCGTTTGCGCCATTTCCGTTACCGCCTTGAGCCAAGCCGCATGTTCGGGCGCCACCAGGCGCGGCGCGGTCGGCCCCACCGGAACGCCGAAAATCCAGTTGATGCCGACGCGCATCAGCGAGGCGCCGATCACCACGATGATGGTGCCTGTCACCACCGGCGGAAAGAAACGCAGCATGCGGCTGGCAAAAGGCGCAAGCACCATGCCGATGATGCCGGAACCGATGATGGCGCCGAACAGAAGCCGCGCGCCATCCGGACCCGGATTGGCGCTGGCGATCGCCGTCATCGGCCCGACGGCGGCGAAGGTCACCCCCATCATCACCGGCATCTTGATGCCGAACCACTGCGTGGCGCCGAGCGACTGGATGATGGTGGCGATGCCGCAGACGAAGAGATCGGCCGAGATCAGAAAGGCGACCTGATGCGGGTCGAGCTTCAGCGCCCGCCCGACGATGAGCGGGACGGCGATGGCGCCGGCATACATGACAAGGACGTGCTGGATGCCGAGCGCGGCAAGACGTGGCGCCGGCAGCACCTCGTCCACGGGATGCGTGGTTGATGACATGACGGTGTTCCCATTATTGTGCCGGCCGTTCCCTGACCGGGTTCCCTTCCTGCGAAGGATGTTGCAGGATCGAATCGGAATGCGGATTGCGCCATCCTTGATTTGCTTGAAATAGTCGCGAGATTTTCATGAAAATCGTTACCTGGAACATCAACGGCGTCCGCGCCCGTATTGATAATCTCGTGCACTGGCTGGGCGAGAGCCAGCCCGACATTGTGTGCCTGCAGGAAATCAAGACGGTCGACGAGCAGTTCCCGCGCGCCGAGGTCGAGGCGCTCGGCTACCATGTCGAGACGCACGGCCAGAAAGGCTTTAACGGCGTCGCCATCCTGTCGAAGCTGCGCTTCGACGAGGTCAATCGCGGCCTGCCTGGCGACGATGCCGACGAGCAATCGCGTTTCATCGAAGGCGTGTTCTCGACCGACAAAGGCGTGTTGCGCGTCGTCTCGCTCTACCTGCCGAACGGTAACCCGATCAGCGACCCGGTCAAATTCCCCTACAAGCTGTCCTGGATGGCGCGGCTTGAACGCTGGGCGACGGAGCGACTGGTGCTGGAGGAAGCGCTGGTACTGGCCGGTGACTACAACGTCATTCCCGAGCCGGTCGACGCGAGAACTCCGGAAGCATGGCTCGGCGACGCGCTGTTCCAGCCACAAACCCGCCAGTCATTCCGGCGCCTGAAAAACCTCGGCTTCACCGAGGCGGTGCGCTCCGTCACCGACGCATCGGAAACTTATACCTTCTGGGATTACCAGGCCGGCGCCTGGCAGAAAAACAACGGCATCCGCATCGATCATCTATTGTTGTCGCCGGAGGCGGCGAACCGCTTCGCCTCGGCCTCGATCGAAAAACACGTGCGGGCCTGGGAAAAGCCGTCCGATCACGTGCCGGTGGCGGTGGAATTGACGCTGGCGGCTGCATGAAGGCCGTCGACGCCTGCGGAATTTTCGACTGAGATTGAGCAAAGCGGCCCGAAGAGGCAGCTGTGTGCGCCTATTGCTGCTCGGCGCCGGTAACGCCTTTGGCCAGCATATCGTCGGCCAATGAGATGGCGGTGCGGCGGTCGGCCTCGCCGGACACCGCGAAAGCCTCTTCCTGCATGGAGCGGATCCAAGGCTGATCGGCCGGCGTCGCGCGCGCCAGTGCCGCCGTCATCATGGCCAGCCCGCGCACCGCCTTTCCGCTCTGGAACAAGAGGTTGCCGAGTGTTGCTTGCGCGCCCGCATGGCCCTTTTCGGCGGCAAGCTGCAACCAGCGTCCGGCCTGCTTGACACTCACCTTGACGCCGCCATCGCCCTTCAGGAACATCTTGCCCATCTCGTACTGGGCGTTCGGATTGCGATAATTGGCGGCGGCGCGCATGAAATATTCCTGCGCGACGACCGGATCGGCCCCCACCGGACTGCCGGGGATGCCCTGCTTCAGATAATCGCCAAGCGCCACCAGCGCGTCGGAGACGTAGCTTTCCTCGGGCGAACCCGGCTCGACATCCTGTTCGGCGATTTCCGAAAAGAACTTGAAGGCGGCGTAGTCGTCCTGCGCCACGCCGTCGCCTTCGGCATACATGCGCGCCAGCTTCCAGGTCGCGCCGATCTGGCCGTTCTCGGCGGCGTATTTATAGGCTTCGACCGCCTGCTCCTTGTGACCGTTCTTGTAGGCGGAAAAGCCGAACTGGAAGACTTCCCAAGGGCTGGATTTCGGCTTTACGCCGCTCTTGTCGTCGAAAACCTTGTCGTCGAAGGCAAAAGCCGAGCCGGCGGCGCTGAGGGTCGCAACCGCGACCATCACCGTGAACACCGACGACCTTGCCAACTCAACAACCCGCATGGCAGTGCATTTCTTCGACATCGCCGACGCGGACGATGGAAACTTTGCTAGAATTCAGCACATGATGGCACGCATTTCCGGCCAAACTGCGGTCGGTCTCGGGCGACGACATGGCGTTCGCACCGCGCTCCGGCAGACTGGCAATGGAAAACTCGTCAGCGTGCATTTCTGTTCCTGCCGCGGATCTGCGGCCCATTCCCTCGCCTGACCGTCATCGGTCTTGCCGGGTACCCCATCGAGGTGCTCCGGGTTTATGGCGGGAAATGGGCATCGCCGCGTCCCGGTCTTCTTAGCCGATGGCTTGTTTCGAAACTGTTGCCGAAACGTCACAATAATGGATGCCGCAGCTAATGTTGCATTTACGGCACGCATCGGAGGGCGGTCAGCCGACCTCGAGAATTCGACTGTAACGAACCCCGGACAACAAAAAAGCCGGGCATAGAGCCCGGCTTTGTTGATTAGAATGAAGGGCTTACCACTTCAGGCTATAACCTGCATTGAAGGCAATCGCATAGCCGGCCTTGACACCCTGGTTGGTGCCTGGGGCGTAGTTGGTTTCCTCGCCGGCGCCGAGATAGCTGAAGCCGACACCGCCGCGGAACTCGCCACCGATGCCGTCCTTGGCGGAACCGCCCACAGCCACCGTATAGGTGTCGCCGGTGATGTCCCAGCCGGTGCCGACGCCCTGATCCCAGGTCAGGCTGGCGAAACCGGAAACCTTGTCGTTAAAGGCATGGCCGACACCGCCGGTTACGGTCCAGCCATCCTTCCAGAAATACTTGTCCTGGCTGATGGTGAAGCCCGCCGACTTCGAGCGAACGTCGAGGGTCGTCAGCTGGCTCCAGTCGGTCCACTTGACGCTGCCGAAAGCCAGCCAGCCGGGCGCAATACCGCTCTGCAACTTGAACTCGACGCTTTGCGGCAGGGCGCCAACGCCGATCGCGGGGACATCAACGGGCGTATTCTTGCCCAGCGGCGAAGCTGCAATGATCCTTGCGAACTGAGCCTGCAGCGGTGTTCCTGCGGTCGCAGCGAACAAAACGCCGGCAGGCGCATTCAGATTGCCGTCGGCACCGTATTTCGTGCCCGAGCGATACATCAGCTGCGCGCGCAGGGCGATGTCCGGGATTTCGTAGGCAGCGCCGATCCGGAAGCCATATTTCTGACCGTCGAGATTAAGGGTAGCGTTGCCCATGCCGAGCGCCGCGTAGGAATTCACGCGGTTGTATTCAAACTTTTCCATGAAGCCGCCGCCGAGCAGCCAGAACTTGCCCTGGCCGGCATCGAAGCCGAGGCCGCAGGTCAGCGCGGATTCATAGGTTGTGAATTCTTCGGAAATCTTGCCGCTCAGCGTCGGCGACGCGTATCTCGCATTGCCGCCATTGTTGTTCACCAGCGTGCCGGCGCAGCGCAGATTGTCGGTCAGGTTGAACTTCGCCGCGAAGGACGGGATAATATAATCTTCGGCGTAGTTGGTGCCAATCAGCCTCGGATTGCCGTTCTTGTTGAACTTACGCGTCGGGCTCACATAGGTGACGCTCGAGCGCATGTTGAAATTGCCCGGCTCGAAGATGATGTCGGTATCGGCCGAGCCGCGCGAGAAGCCGCCGGCCTGAGCCCCGCCCATCATCGCCACCGAAATGCACCCTGCCCCCAGGAGCGCCTTGAAACGCAAATTGATCATGAAATCCTCTCCCCGGAAATTCGTACACCAAGCTAGAACCAATTCGCATTAATGGCGCAATAACGATTTTTCCGGCCGTACTAGTACAATCGAGCTGGTGGCGCGCGAATACAGTCGGCTGCATTGGCGAGGACACCGAAAAGCCACCATTTTTAGAGGCAGGCGAAGCAAAACCGCGCGGAAATTGGCAGGAAACGCCCGAAAAAGCCTCATTTTGGCAGGTCAAACGCCCCATTGTTACATTATGGCAACAATGGGGCCCAAAACATTCCGTTTACGTCAATTGTGACGTTGCGGAATGCCGAAACCGTACCTACTCACGCAGTTTCCGCGGCACTTCCGCAACGTCAGAATCAACGATCCCGGCGCTCTTGCGAAGCACCGGGATCGAGGTTGTTTTGGCTCGATTGTTGTTCGGGTCAGCCGGCGTCGCGCACGCGCTCCAGCGCCACCGACAGCCGTGTCTGCTGCTCGTTGTATTCGGCGAGTTTCTCGCGCTCGGCCTCGACCACGTCTTCCGGCGCGTTGGCGACGAACTTCTCGTTCGACAGCTTCTTGTGCAGGCGCGCGATTTCCTCGGTCACCTTGGCCAGTTCCTTCTGCAGGCGCGCGGCCTCGGCCTTGAGGTCGATGAGGCTGCCGAGCGGCAGGCATACGGTCGCTTCGCCGAGCACGATCTGCGCCGAGCCCTTGGGTGCGGTCTCGCCATGGGAGATGTCGCCGACACGCGCCAGGCGCTTGATCGCCGCCTCGTGGCGAACCAGGCGTTCGCGCGTCGTCGCGTTGGCGCCGATCACCACCAGCGGCGCGATCGCGGCCGGCGGCACGTTCATTTCCGAGCGCACGGAGCGAATGCCGGAAACGAGATCGACCAGCCAGTTGATATCGGCGGCGGCCTCGACATCCTCGAAATCAGGCGCCGGCCAGGCGGCATGGCACAGCAACGATTGCCGCTCCTGCCCTTCGCCCACGGTCTGCGCCCAAAGCTCCTCGGTCATGAACGGCATCATCGGATGCAGGAGCTTGTAGATTTCGTCCAGCACAAAGGCGACGCAGGCGCGGCTTTCGGCTTTGGCGGCCTCGTCCTCGCCCATGAAGACCGGCTTCAACAGTTCGAGATACCAATCGCAGAACAGGTTCCAGACGAAGCGGTAGGCCGCGCCCGCCGCCTCGTTGAAGCGATAGGAGGCGATGGCGTCGGTGATCTCGCGCGCCGCGCGGGTCAATTCCGTCAATATCCAGCGGTTGACCGCGAGCTTGGCGTCGTTGAGCCAGAACGTATCGTCGCGGGCGACGCCGTTCATCTCGGCGAAGCGCGTGGCGTTCCACAGCTTGGTACCGAAATTGCGGTAGCCGGCGATGCGGGCGGGGTCGAGCTTCACGTCGCGCCCTTGCGCGGCCATGATCGCCAGCGTGAAGCGCAGCGCGTCGGCGCCATATTCGTCGATCAGTTCGAGCGGGTCGATGACGTTGCCCTTCGACTTCGACATCTTCTGCCCGTTTTTGTCGCGGACAAGCGCATGGACATAGACCGTGTGGAACGGCTCCTCGTCCATGAAATGCAGGCCCATCATCATCATGCGGGCGACCCAGAAGAAGATGATGTCGAAGCCGGTGACCAGAACGTCGGTCTGGTAATAGGTCTTCAGTTCCGGCGTCTTGTCCGGCCAGCCGAGCGTCGAGAACGGCCACAGCGCCGACGAGAACCAGGTGTCCAGCACGTCCTCGTCGCGGGTCAGGATCTCGCCGGGCTGGAAGTTTTCCAGCTTCTCCTCGACCCAGGCCTTCCACGGCCCTTCAAGGGCGAGATAGTGCTGGATCGCCGATTCAAGCGCTTCTTCTTCGGTCTTTTCGACGAAGACCTGCCCATCCGGGCCATACCAGGCCGGAATCTGGTGGCCCCACCACAGCTGGCGCGAAATACACCAGGGCTGGATGTTCTCCATCCAGTCGAAATAGGTCTTTTCCCAGTTCTTCGGCACGAAATTGGTGCGGCCCTCGCGCACCGAAGCCATTGCCGGCTTGGCCATTTCGTGTGCGTTGACGTACCACTGGTCGGTCAGGAACGGCTCGATCGGCACGCCGCCACGGTCGCCGTGCGGCACGGTGTGGCGGTGCGGCTCGATCTTGTCGAGGAAACCGCCCTCTTCCATCAATTCGACGATGCGCTTGCGGGCCGCGAAACGGTCCTGCCCGTGCAACTCGCTCCACACGGCCTGGCGCTCCGGCGTCGCCTCGAGCCCGGCCAGGAAATCCTCGTTGTCGTTGAGGTTTATCGCCGCCTCGACGGTGAGGATGTTGATCGCCGGCAGCTTGTGGCGCTTGCCGACCTCGAAGTCGTTGAAGTCGTGCGCGGGCGTGATCTTGACCGCGCCGGTGCCCTTCTCCGGATCGGAATATTCGTCGGCGACAATCGGAATGCGGCGGCCGACCAGCGGCAGGATGACGTTCTTGCCGATGAGGTCCCTGTAGCGCTCGTCTTCCGGGTGCACGGCGACGCCGGTGTCGCCCAGCATCGTCTCGGGGCGGGTCGTGGCCACGGTGATGAAGGTCTTGGGGTTCTCCGGATCGTAGGTCTCGCCTTCGACCGGATAGCGGAAATGCCAGAGATTGCCGTTGACCTCGTGCTGCTCGACCTCAAGGTCGGAGATCGCGGTCAGCAGCTTCGGGTCCCAGTTCACAAGGCGCTTGTCCTTGTAGATCAGGCCCTGCTTGTAGAGCGTGACAAAGACTTCGAGCACGGCCTTGGACAGGCCCTCGTCCATGGTGAAGCGCTCGCGCGACCAGTCGGCCGAGGCGCCGAGCCGCTTCAGCTGGTTGAAGATGGCGCCGCCGGATTCGGCCTTCCACTCCCAGATCTTGTCGACGAACTGTTCGCGGGTGAGATCGCGGCGATGCACCTGCTTTTCCATCAGCCGGCGCTCGACCACCATCTGCGTGGCGATGCCGGCATGGTCCATGCCCGGCTGCCACAAGACGTTCTTGCCGCGCATGCGCTCGAAGCGGATGAGAATATCCTGCAGCGTGTTGTTGAGCGCGTGGCCCATGTGCAGCGAGCCGGTGACATTGGGCGGCGGGATGACGATGGTGAAGGGTTCCGCACCTTCCTCCGCGCCGGCTCCGGCGCGGAAAGCGTCCGCCTCCTCCCAAATCCTGGCGATCTTCGGCTCGACGCTTTGGGCGTCATAGGTTTTTTCAAGCATGGGAAAGGCGTCCGGGCTGTCGGGATTTGCTGGTGACGGTAAATCGGAAGGTTTTGGCCAAGTCAACCGTGGCGAAAGGCCATCACCCGACAGATAGGCGCGGCAACCGGGTGGACAATACCCGCAAGCCTTGCCTCCTCCCACGGCGTCGCCTACCATCCCTTCGCTGCTGTAGGGCGCACCGGCCTTGGCCGAAGGGGCATTGCCCGCCTACGCCACATCAACCCACGATGCGCCCATGTCCCGGCTCGATCATTTCCGCAAGCAAGCCAAGCTGCACCTCAAATGGCATCGCGAACGGTACTATCCGGTCGCGGCGACGATCGCGTGGGTTCTGCCACGCTTCCGGCATCTCGATGACCGGCAGGTTCTCGATGCCGAGTTCAAGCTTGCCGATGCCCAGGAACTGGTGGCCCGCAAGGCCGGCTTCGACAGCTGGCAGGCGCTGACGAAAGGTCTCGACACCATGACAGAAGCAGATGAAAGCCGCGCTGCGGCACCCGTTCTCGCCCACGCCGAACCGCAGCTTTTCGTGACCAATATGGCAGCGGCGCTCGCCTTCTATGCTGAGAAGCTCGGCTTTCCCGATAACTTCGCCTATGGCGAACCGCCCTTCTACGCGCAGGTACAACGCGACGGCGCGCGCCTCAATCTGCGCCATGTCGATGCGTTGCCCCTCGACCGGATCGCGCGCGAACGGGAGGAGCTCCTGTCGGCGACAATTGCGGTGACCGCGATCAAGCCGCTGTTTCTCGAATATCAGGCAGCTGGCGTCGACTTCCACCAGCCACTGAGAACCGAGCCATGGGGTGCACGCACGTTCATCGTCAGGGACCCGGACGGCAATCTGATCTGCTTTGCGGCGGAAGGCTGAACAGGTCTCGCAGCATCGGCGGCAGTGCGCCGGGAAGGTCCTCCGCGATCAGCCCCGGCCCGAAGCGGCTGCCCGCCTCGGCGTGCAGCCAGACGCCGGCACAGGCCGCCTCGAAAGCCGGCATGCCTTGCGCGATCAAGCCGGCGACGATGCCGGCCAGGACATCGCCCGAACCGGCGGTCGCCAGCCAGGGCGCGCCATTGGCGTTGATGGCGGCGCGGCCATCGAATGACGCAATCACCGTATCCGCGCCCTTATAGATGACCACGGCATGCGCGGCAGCGGCGGCCGCACGTGCCTTGCCGAGCTTCGACAAGCTGTCGTCCTCGGCAATCGCCGGGAAAAGCCGGGCGAATTCGCCTTCATGCGGCGTCAGCACCAGCGCCGGCGCGCCCGGCCGCGCGGCAGCCGCAAACAGCTGTCCAGGTTCGTCGCGGAAGGAGGTGATGCCATCGGCGTCCAGCACCAGCCCTTCCACGCCGGAGCCCGCGCCGCTGCCTGACGCCAGCACCGCCAGCGTAAACGCCCGCGCCCTGTCGCCGACCCCGAAGCCGGGACCAAGCACGAAGGCAGACGGCCTTCGGTCGGCGAGAAACCCGTGAAGGTCGGCAAGCTCGTCCACCTGCCGCAGCATGATGGCGGTGAGATGAGCGGCATTCGCCTGCATGGCATCGCCCGGTGACAGCACCGTCACCGCCCCTGCCCCGCTGCGCGCCGCAGCCAGCGCCGACAGCCGCGCCGCGCCCGTTGAACTCGCACCGCCGGAAAAGACACCGACATGGCCGCGCCTGTATTTGTGCGTATCGACCGCTGGCGACGGAAACGATCGCCGCCACAAGGCTGGCCGGTTCTCGAAGGTCTTGACCGCGAGCGCCTCGACGACCGCCGGCGCGATGCCGATGTCGGCGACGATCAGTTCGCCGCACAGGTCGCGGCCGGGCAAAAGCAGATGACCCGGCTTGCGCCGCGCGAAGGTGATGGTGACGGTCGCCGCAAACGCACAGCCCAGCACCGCGCCGCTGTCGCCCGATATGCCGGACGGCAGGTCGACCGCTACGACCGGCAGGCCTTTGGCCGCGACGAGCGCGACCGCGCGCGCCGCATCGCTCGCAAGCGGCTTCGACAGGCCGGCGCCATAAAGCGTGTCGACCACCACATCCCCCGGCCCGGCCTCAAACTCCGCGAGTGGCTTCGTCGGCACCGGACAGTCATCGGCCGCAAGCGCGGCATCGCTGCCGGTACGAGGAGGACCGGACGCCCACAGCGAAACGGCGACACCGCTTTCTTGCAGGATCTTCGCCACGACATAGCCGTCGCCGCCATTGTTGCCGGGTCCGGCCAGGACATGAACGCGCCGGGCACCCGGGAAACGCGCCAGCACGACTGTCGCAACCGCCCAGCCGGCATTGCGCATCAGTCCGATGCCGTCGAAAGGCCCGGCGGCGATGGCCAGGCGATCGGCCTCGGCCATTTCGGCGGGCGTGAGCAATTCAAGCGTCATAGGCGGCATCCCGGCAGGCGTGTGGGCGGACATTCGAACAGTTTGCCGTGCGAGGCAAATGGGCGTTTGCGTCGAACACCTCCTCGCCCGGGAAGGACGAGCAGTGTGGCGAGCCCGCGAAATGCGCATGTTGCACAAAATTCAGGCACATCTCGAAAACCCTGCGCGCACATCTCCTGGGCAACGGGCTTCCGACCGCTGCCGCGCCGGCACCGCAAAACCGTGCCTGTCACGAAGCTGGCATGAAAATTCGCGACAAAACCGTCACGCGGTTCAAACTGGCACGCTTCATGCTTGAAGGATGCGCGAGCGGGACTGACAACCCGTTTTTCCGGCAGTGGAGGCCCATATCCGAAATGAAAAAGATCGAAGCGATCATCAAGCCGTTCAAACTGGATGAAGTGAAAGAAGCACTTCAGGAAGCCGGCTTGCAGGGCATCACCGTCACCGAGGCCAAGGGTTTCGGCCGTCAGAAGGGCCATACCGAGCTCTATCGCGGCGCCGAATATGTCGTCGACTTCCTGCCCAAGGTGAAGATCGAGGTTGTGCTCGGCGACGAGTCCGTCGAGGCGGCCATCGAGGCGATCCGCAAGGCCGCCCAGACCGGCCGCATCGGCGACGGCAAGATCTTCGTCTCCAACATCGAGGAAGTCGTACGCATCCGCACCGGCGAGACCGGTCCGGACGCGATCTGACGACCAGCCCGCCTTTTCAAGTTTCAACGTCATCACATAGGAAAGCATGACATGACGACAGCCAAGGACATTCTCAAGCAGATCAAGGACAACGACGTGAAGTTCGTCGATCTGCGCTTCACCGACCCCAAGGGCAAGCTGCAGCACGTGACCATGGACATCGCCGAGGTCGACGAGGACATGTTCGCCGACGGCGTCATGTTCGACGGCTCCTCGATCGCCGGCTGGAAGGCGATCAATGAGTCCGACATGGTGCTGATGCCCGACATGGACACGGTTCACATGGACCCGTTCTTCGCGCAGTCGACCATGGTCATCCTGTGCGACATCCTCGATCCGGTCTCCGGCGAAGCCTATAACCGCGACCCGCGCGGCACCGCCAAGAAGGCCGAGGCCTACATGAAGGCCGAAGGTATCGGCGACACCATCTTCGTCGGCCCGGAAGCCGAATTCTTCGTCTTCGACGACGTCAAGTACAAGGCCGATCCCTACAACACCGGCTTCAAGCTGGACTCCTCGGAACTGCCGTCCAACGACGACACCGACTACGAGACCGGCAACCTCGGCCACCGTCCGCGCGTCAAGGGCGGCTACTTCCCGGTTCCGCCGATCGATTCCGCGCAGGACATGCGCTCGGAAATGCTGACCGTGCTCACCGACATGGGCGTGCGCGTCGAGAAGCATCACCATGAGGTGGCCGCAGCCCAGCACGAACTCGGCATCAAGTTCGACACGCTGGTCCGCAACGCCGACAAGATGCTGATCTACAAGTATGTCGTGCATCAGGTCGCCAACGCCTATGGCAAGACCTCGACCTTCATGCCGAAGCCGATCTTCGGCGACAACGGCTCGGGCATGCACGTCCACATGTCGATCTGGAAGAACGGCAAGCCGACCTTCGCTGGCAACGAATATGCCGGCCTGTCGGAAAACTGCCTGTACTTCATCGGCGGCGTCATCAAGCACGCCAAGGCCGTCAACGCCTTCACCAACCCGCTCACCAACTCCTACAAGCGTCTGGTGCCGGGCTACGAGGCGCCGGTGCTGCTCGCCTACTCGGCGCGCAACCGTTCGGCTTCCTGCCGCATCCCGTTCGGCAACTCGCCGAAGGCCAAGCGCGTCGAGGTCCGCTTCCCCGATCCGGGCGCGAACCCCTATCTCGGCTTCGCGGCGCTGCTGATGGCCGGCCTCGACGGCATCAAGAACAAGATCCACCCCGGCCAGCCGATGGACAAGGATCTGTACGACCTGCCGCCGAAGGAACTGAAGAAGATCCCGACCGTCTGCGGCTCGCTGCGCGAAGCCCTGCAGAGCCTCGACAAGGATCGCGGCTTCCTGAAGGCCGGCGGCGTGTTCGACGACGACCAGATCGACTCGTTCATCGAGCTGAAGATGGCTGAGGTGATGCGCTTTGAAATGACCCCGCATCCGGTCGAATACGACATGTACTATTCGATCTAAGCGGTTCGCATCGCTGGATAAAAGAAACCCCGGTCGCAAGACCGGGGTTTTTCTTTGCCTGTGATGAGCCTTCGGGTTCCTTCCGGCCAAGCAGGAAAGTGCCCAAGCCTCGCGAGGCTCGGCGACAGCCCCGGTTGGGCGGACCCGCCTTGCGCAAGCGTCAAAAAAACCCCGGCCTCGCGGCCGGGGTCTCTGTCGGGTCGGTCGAAGGAGGGAGGACCTACCCGGCAATCTCCTCGGGCGCATGCATGGTCCAGTCGGCGCGCCGTGCCAGAAACAGCACGTAGTAGACCGCCGCCACCGCCATGATCGCCAGTGTAGCCATCAGGCTCGGCCGCCCGAAGGAAGCGTCGAGCAGGTTCTGGTAGGCGACATAGACCAGCGCCAGGAAGGCCAGGACGGCCGGCACCGGGAAGAACGGCATGCGATAATGGCCATTGGCGGTGGCGCCGTTGCGCCGCCCCGCGATCGCGCCGAGGCAGAGTAGCGCATAGATCACGACAAGCGAAGTGCCGGAGACCACCAGAAGCAGGTTGATGTCGATGAAGCAGGCCGCGGCGGCCAGCACCGCGACGACGATGGTGGCGATCCACGGCGACGCGTAGGTGCCGTGCACGGAAGCAACCGCATTGTTGATCGGCCCGAACCAGGTCTTGTCGCGGCCCGACGAGAACAGCAGCCGCGCCGCCTGCAGCACGATGGCGATGACCGCGTTGAAGATGGCAACCGCGATCGCCAGGCTGACCAGCACGGTGAGTGTGTGGCCGCCGCGCGCCTCGAGGAAATATTCGATCTTCTGCGGCGCGGCCAGGAGGCCGACCAGGTCCGGCGAACCGAGCAGGACGGCGGTCAGCGGAATCAGTTCCGCCGCCACGGTGATGAGCAGCGCCCACACCACCACCTTGCCGATGCTGCGCTTGGCGTCCTGCGTCTCCTCGCCGAAATAGGCGGCGGCGCCATAGCCGTTGTAGGCGAAGATGGCGACGGCGGTGGCCGCCATGATGAGGCCCGCCGAGGCCGGCACCAGCGCGTTGGTGGTGTCGAGGATTTGCGGCGCCGTGAACAGGCTGGAAAGCGGCCGCTCGACATGGATGAAGCCCAGCACCGTCAGGATGACCAGCGCCAGCATTTCGATGCCGAGGAAAATGCCGGTGACGAAGGCGTTGAGCTTGATGCGCAACGCCGCCACCACGCCGGCCAGGATGATGGTGGCCACGCCGACCCATTGCGCGTTGAGATTGGGCATGAGCACGCCGAGATAGGTGCCGACGCCGAGCGCCACCACGGCGATGATCAGCACGATGGAGACGAAGACGAGGACGAGTGTGACAAAGCCCCAGAAGCGGCCGAGCGTGCGGCCGATCATGGTGTATTCGCCGCCGGCCGTCGGATAGGCTGACGACAATTCCGCATAGACGAAGGCCATGAACAGCCCGATGACGCCGGCCAGCACGAAGGACAGGAACGATCCCGTACCGGCCAGAGCGATGACGCCCGGCACGATGATGAAGACCGAGGATGCCGGCGTCACCGCCGACAGCACGATCATCAGCGTGCCCAGTGCATTGAGCGCGCGATCAAGACCGCCGCTCGAGTTTGGTACTTCCGATGGCATCAAGCCCTCCCATTGTTTTTATGCAATTAAAATTCTGTTCCCATCAAAATGCTACGATGGAGTCGGCATTTCGTCAACAAACCATCGTAAAATCGCTTGCAAGATTCACAGAGCCCATTTTAATTTGAATGGCATTCAGGAGATATGATGAGCAGACCCGCCGCCCAGGCCGAACGCCGACTGACCCTCATCAGCGCCGCCGAGACGATGATCGCCAGGCATGGCCTGGCCGGCGTGACGCTGCGCGCCGTCGCCAATGAGGCAGGCATGAGCTCCAGCGCCGCGCTCTATTATTATCCGGGCCTGAAGGAGCTTCTGGACGACGTGCAGAAACAGGCTGTCGAGCGCTTCTGCACGCTGCGCGCGGCCGCCATTGCCCAGATCGCCGATCCGCGCGCGCGGCTGAAGGCGATGATCCTGACCGGCATCCCCGACGATCCTTCCGATCGCCTCTGCCGGCTCTTGATGGAACTCGGCGCCTATGCCCGCTCCGATGCCGCCTATGCCGCGCGCCACATCACATTGTTCGAGCGGCAGGTGGCGATCTATGTCGGCATTCTGGAGGCCGGCGCCATCACCGGCGCGTTCAAACTGGCCGATGCCAGCGACACGCTGGCGCGCAGCCTCGTCGTGCTCGAGGACGGGCTCGGCCTGCATCTTCTCAATGTCGTGCCGGCGGTGGACTACCCGACCGCGCTCGGCATCCTCACCGCCTATGCCGAAACGGCGACCGGCTGCCATCTCGGCTGATCGTCGCCAAGCCCATTTCCAACCACAGGACAGATCGAATGACGCAGACCTCGCACGTCACGCCCGCCGGAAAACCACGCGCCCGGGCGCTGGGCATTCCCTTCACCGGCACGCCCGGCCGCCTCAACGCGATCACCGACGTGACGGGCGTCGAAGTCGGCTACACCACGCTGATTTCCGGCGACGGCCAGATGGAAATCGGCAAGGGCCCGGTGCGCACCGGCGTCACCGCCATCCTGCCGCTCGGCCGCGAGGGTGCTGGCCAGGCGATCGCCGCCGGCTACCATTCCTTCAACGGCAATGGCGAAATGACCGGCGTGTCGTGGCTGGAAGAGGCCGGCGCCCTCAACATGCCGATCCTCATCACCAACACCCATGCCATCGGCCCTTGCCACCGCGGCACGATCGACTGGATGGTGCGAAACAAGCCCGACATCGCCAGCCAGTGGATGCTGCCCGTCACGGCGGAGACCTGGGACGGCTATCTGAACGACATCAACGGCCCGCACGTGACCTCCGAGCACGCCGTCGCGGCGCTCGATGCGGCCAGGGGCGGCGCCATCGAGGAAGGCTCGGTCGGCGGCGGCACCGGCATGAACTGCTACGCTTTCAAGGGTGGCAACGGTACGGCCTCGCGCATCGTCAACTACGGTCATCGCGACTACACGGTCGCCGTTTTCCTGCAGACCAATTTCGGCTCGCGCCATGAGCTGACCGTTGCCGGCGTGCCGCTGGGCGCCACCCTTGCCGACGACAACCCGATGGAGGCCTTCGCCGCCAGCCTGCAGCCGGCCGGCGCCGGCTCCTGCATCGGCATCGTCGCCACCGATGCCCCTCTCCTGCCCGGCCAGTGCAAGGCGCTGGCCCGTCGCGTGCCGCTGGGGCTGGCGCGCACCGGCACCGCCGGCTCGCATTTCTCGGGCGACATCTTCCTGGCCTTCTCGACCGCCAATCGCGATGCGCTGAACGGTCGCTTTCCAAGGGGCGAGCCTGACGCCGGCACCTACAGTCACATGGATTTCATCCCGTGGGGCCGCATGGACGATTTCTACGCCGCCACCGTGCAGGCAGCGGAGGAAGCGGTGGTGAATGCGCTGGTGGCCAACGCCGACATGGTCGGCCGTGACGGCCACCGCAGCCCCGCTTTGCCGCATGACAGGCTGATACATGCCCTGAAGGCGCGCAACGTCATCACCGGCTAAGTACTTTTTGCAACGGCTTGAGGCTCGGTGTCCACGCCGGTTCCCGGCATGCGACGTTGCCACGGCTACGCCTTTTCGCGATCTCCCCCGCGCATTCTCGAACGATGCGCGGGGTGGTCCCTGGCTGAAAGGTCTAACGCAAAAGGTTCTTGGAAGGGATTCTTAGCTCTCCTATGCTAGAACATACGGGAGCTTGGGAACCACTCCATGAACAGACGCGATCCCGCGAGCCGCTTCTCAGCCGACGCGGTACGCAAGTTCGAAGACCAGTCGGCGGGTAACGGACCTTCCGGCGGCCTCAGCGATCTCGCGCGCCAGGTCGCGGCGCAGTATGGCCGGGACACCATGTCGCCGGTGATGGTCACCGGCGTGCTGCGGCTGATCGAATTCGCGCTGCTGTTTCTGTCCGGCCTTGCGCTCTATGTGTATTTCGAGGGCTTCTTCCACAATCTCGGCTGGCAATACGCGCTGACCTTCGGCTCGGCTTCGCTGCTGGCGATCGTCTTGCTCGACATCGCCGATTGCTACCAGATCTCGGCCCTGTTCCGCCCCGTCGCCAATTTCGGCCGCATCCTGGCGATGTGGTCTGGCACTTTCGCGGCGCTGGCGCTGACCGCCTTCTTCATGAAGATCTCGGAAAATTATTCGCGCCTTTTGTTCGCCAGCTGGTTCCTGCTCGGCTTCGCGTTGATTTTCCTGATGCGCCTGATCACCGCCCGACTGCTGCGCCGCTGGGCGCGCGACGGACGCATGGAACGCCGTGCCGTCATCGTCGGCGGCGGCAAGGCCGCCGAGACGCTGATCCGCTCGGTGGAGAAGCAGCCCTATAACGACATCCGCATCTGCGGCATCTTCGACGACCGCGACGACAGCCGCTCGCCGCCCGTCGTGGCCGGCTATCCCAAGCTCGGCACCATCTCCGAACTGATCGAATTCGCCCGCATCGCCCGCATCGACATGTTGATCGTGTCGCTGCCGATTTCGGCCGAGGCGCGCGTGCTGCAGCTGTTGAAGAAGCTGTGGGTGCTGCCGGTCGATATCCGCCTGTCGGCGCATTCCAACCACCTGCAGTTCAGGCCGCGATCCTATTCCTATATCGGCTCGGTGCCGCTGCTCGACATTTTCGACAAGCCGATCAACGACTGGGATTCGGTGGCCAAGCGCGCCTTCGACATCGTCTTTTCGATCATCGGCATCATCGTGTTTTCGCCGGTCATGCTGGCCACCGCCATCGCCATCAAGCTCGACAGCAAGGGCCCGGTTCTGTTCAAGCAGAAGCGGCACGGCTTCAACAACGAAGAGGTCGAGGTCTACAAGTTCCGCTCCATGTACACCGACAAGTCAGATCCGTCGGCCAAGAAGACGGTGACCAAGAACGACCCGCGCGTCACCCGCGTCGGCCGCTTCATCCGCAAGACCTCGATCGACGAACTGCCGCAATTCTTCAATTCGCTGTTCGGCACGCTGTCGCTGGTCGGCCCGCGCCCGCATGCCATCGCCGCCCAATCGCACAACCTGCTCTACAACGAAGTGGTCGACGGCTATTTCGCCCGCCACCGCGTCAAGCCGGGCGTCACCGGCTGGGCCCAGATCAATGGCTGGCGCGGCGAGATGGACACCAATGAAAAAATCCGCATGCGCACCGAATACGATCTCTATTACATCGAGAACTGGTCGCTGCTGTTCGATCTGAAGATCCTGCTCCTGACCCCGGTGCGTCTGCTCAACACGGAAAACGCCTATTGAGCGCGCTGACGCATGAACTGCCCCCGCAGGCGGTCAACGCCAAGCTGATCGGCTTGCTGTCGTCGGGCGCGATCATCCTCGGCATCCTTTTGTCCGGCTTCGTCATCGGGGAACCGGCGCCTTATGAAGTCTACATGACCGGGCTGATCGGCATGTGGGCGCTGTTCGGCCTGCGCATCTCGCGTCCGATCGTGCCGCTGCTCATTCTGCTGGTCTCCATGAACATCGGCGGCATGATCGCCATGACGCAGATGGCCGAGCTGTCGTGGACGCCGCTCTACCTCGCCGTCTCGCTGTTCCTGGCCTTCACGGCGGTGTTCTTTGCCTCCGTCGTCGAGCAAAAGCCCGACCTCTACCGATTGATCTTCACGGCCTATGTGACGGCGGCCGTCGTCACCTCGACGCTCGGCATCGCCGGCTATTTCAAGCTGTTCCACGCCGCCGAAATCTTCACCAAATACGAGCGCGCCGCCGGTGCCTTCCAGGACCCCAACGTCTTCGGCCCCTTCCTGGCGTTGCCCGGCACCTATCTGCTCTACCGGTTGCTGACCGGCCCGGTGCAGCGCATGCCGCTCGTCGCCGTGCCGCTGCTGATCGTTGTCGGCGGCATCTTCCTGTCGTTTTCGCGCGGCGCCTGGGGCCTGTTCGGCGTCGCCGTCATCCTGCTCACCGGCATCCTTTTCCTGCAGAGCACCAGCGGCAGGTTCCGGCTGCGCGTCGTGGTGATGACGATCGCCGCACTGGCGCTGCTGGTGCTGGCCATGATCGTCGTCCTCCAGATCCCGGGCGTCTCCGAGATGCTGACCACCCGCGCCAAGCTGGCGCAGGACTATGATTCCGCCCGTCTCGGCCGCTTCGCCCGCTACGCCATCGGCTTCATGCTGGCGCTGGAACGGCCGTTCGGCATCGGCGCGCTGGTGTTCGGCACCATCTATGGCGAAGACACCCACAACATCTGGCTGAAGACGCTGATGGATTATGGCTGGCTGGGTTTCATCTCCTATCTCGGCCTGACCTTGTGGACGCTGGCGGCCGGCTTCCGGCTTTTGCTGCGCAACCGCCCCTGGCAGCCCTACGTGTTGTGCGCCTATGTCGTCTATGTCGGCCATGTTGGGCTCGGCAGCGTCATCGACACCGACCACTGGCGCCATTTCTATCTGCTGCTTGGCCTGGTCTGGGGCGGCATCGCGCTGGAATACCGCTACCAGCGCGGCCTGATCGCCCTGCCGGGAACCACGCCCGCCAACGCGGATCGCCCGCGTCCTGCGTCGATCGCGGCGCCCTTGCCCGCGTCCGGGACCCGGTCGCGCTCGCTGCTTTCCATGGTCCCCGCCGGACAATAGTCGCGGAAAATCACCCGCGACGATCGTGCGGGGCTCCATCCGGACATGATTTCTGCAAATCGGGACGGTCGCGCCGTCGGCGCGGCGAGTGGGGTCAAGTCAAGCTTTGGAAAAATGGTCGGAGTGGCCGGATTCGAACCGACGACCCCTTGACCCCCAGTCAAGTGCGCTACCGGGCTGCGCTACACTCCGGACCGCGCAAAGCCTTATGGGAACAAGGATTAAGTCGCAAGCCCTGATTTGGGGAAAAAGAACAGAAGCCGATCGTTGCGGGCGAATGTGGATAACACGGGATACAATGTCCCACGGATATTCCGCCTTGGTTCCCGGGCCGACTGCGCCCGACGCTCGCCTGATTATCGCCCTCGACTTTGCATAGGGCTCTGCGGTTGGGCTGTGGAAAGCTGGCGAGTGGGTGCTAAGCTTGTTCTAACTGCCAGCGGCACCGCGGGCATGAGGGGCTCACAATATGAACGTTTGGCTGCCATGGCGATATAGGGCGTTTTGCGCCACCATCTACGCGATTGGCGTGGCAGGCTTTCTGTTGCGAGCCCAATATCCCAAAAGCATCTTCGTCGCGTTGTTTGTGATGTCCCTACTGACTGCGGGTTTCGCATGTTGGTCAGCGTTTCAGTCGCGATTGGAGAAGAGCGCCGCCTTCTGGATCTTCACTGGAGTGGCGGGCTTGATGGCATATTCGATGTATCTGACCATACGTTCGATACTGATATAGGCAGCACGCCGCTGCTAGGCACTTGGAAGGCTGGCGAGCGGGTACTGGCACTGCTCCAGGAGAGGCTGTCACGCCTTCCACATCGCCGAACGCAGAATTGCCTGCATGTGCTGCGGTAGGTCGAGTTCGCCCCGCGCTTCGGTTTGCAAAAGGTAGGTGGATTTGGCCAGGCGATCGCCTTCCGTGGCCGCAGGATAGGCGCAGATTGCTATAAGGGCCTCTTCTTCAGTTCGGCAGGCATTGTCGAAAGCGTTGCCGCGACTGCCGATTCCCTCGACTGTTTTGCGGAGCGCCATGTATGCCGATTTGTGGGCTTCTATCAGAGCCACCAATTGGGCGCGCGGTTCTGTGCTCGAAGCATCGAAAGCCGGGGCTTCAACAGTTGTGGCGACGACGGCGGCACCTGATTGAAGAAGCAAAGCGCGACGATTGATCCTGGACGTGATGAATTCTCCTTTGGCCAGAAGATGCCTTAAGACACACCCTAGCACCTCAGCTCGCGCAATCCTGTCAGGAGTGATCGGCTTGGATAGTGAACGGCAATCGGGGCCCATCGTTTCAATGCTCCCTTGCCCGCCCGCCTGACGTTCTCCGCCTTCTATTCGCCACCACAGATTGAAAGGTTCATGAAAGGTTGGGTGCCCATCCTCCCTTCAAGCGTTCATGAACCGGGCGGCAAACAGCGCGGACGGGACGTCAGGAAACCAACAAGGAACCGGCTCATGTCCATTTCGCGTGCATTTCTCCAGCAGACCGCCCTTGGCGCCCTCGTCGCGGCTGGCGCCCTTTTCTCCGGCCATCAGGCCTTCGCCGCCGACAAGGTCACGCTCATGGTCGGCGGTTATGAAAAGCAGATCTACCTGCCCGCCAAGCTCGCCGAGGCGCTGGGCTATTTCAAGGACGAGGGTCTCGACGTCGAACTGCTGAACGAACCGGCTGGCGTCGACGCCGAAAACGAGATGCTCGCCGGCGCCGTGCAGGGCGTGGTCGGCTTCTACGACCACTGCATCGACCTGCAGGCCAAGGGCAAGTTCGTCGAATCCGTCGTCCAGTTCAGCCAGGCGCCGGGCGAGGTCGAGCTGGTTTCCACCAAACACCCCGAAATCAAGTCGGCCGCCGACTTCAAGGGCAAGAGCCTCGGCGTCACCGGGCTCGGTTCCTCGACCAATTTCCTGACCCAGTTCCTGGCGGTCAAGGCCGGCCTGAAGCTCGGTGACTTCACGTCCGTGCCCGTCGGCGCCGGCAACACCTTCATCGCCGCCATGCAGCAGGACAAGATCCAGGCCGGCATGACCACCGAGCCGACCATCTCGCGCCTGCTCAAGACCGGCGAGGCCAAGGTGCTGATCGACATGCGCACCATCGAAGGCACCAAGGCGGCGCTCGGCGGCACCTATCCCGCCGCCTCGCTCTACATGCAGACGGATTGGGTCGAAGCGCACAAGGAAGACACCCAAAAGCTCGCCAACGCCTTCGTCAAGACGCTGAAGTTCATCAACACCCACAGCGCCGCCGAAATTGCCGAGAAGATGCCCAAGGATTATTATGTCGGCGACAAGGACGGCTATGTGAAGGCGCTGGGCGACGGCAAGGCGATGTTCACGGCCGATGGCGTCATGCCCGAAGGTGGCCCGGAGACGGTGCTGAAGGTTCTGTCGACCTTCTCCAAGGACCTGCAGGGCAAGCAGATCGACCTGTCGAAGACCTACACCACCGCCTTCGTCAAGAACGCGAAATAAAGAAGCCGTGACGGGAGCCTGAGCGCGGCCGGCCTCGACGAGGCCCGGCCCGCTTAGTGCATGTGCAGCGTGGGCCGATGTCCGCGCCCTTCCCGCTTGGCATGAGGAAACAACCACGATGAACAGTCTCAACGGCGCCAGCGCGCCCGCCATCGAACTCATCAATGTCAGCCGTCGCTTCCTTTCGCCGACCGGAAAGTCGCTGACGGCGCTGCGCAATTTCACCATGACAGTCGGCCGCGGCGAATTCGTCGCCGTGGTCGGCCCGACCGGCTGCGGCAAGTCGACCACGCTGAACCTCGTCACCGGCCTCGCCAAACCCAGCGCCGGCGAGGTCCGCGTCATGGGCGCGCCGGTCAACGGCATCGATCCGCGCGTCGGCTTCGTCTTCCAGACAGACGCGCTGTTTCCCTGGCGCTCCGTCGTCGACAA
Source organism: Mesorhizobium terrae (assembly GCF_008727715.1). GTDB lineage: Bacteria > Pseudomonadota > Alphaproteobacteria > Rhizobiales > Rhizobiaceae > Mesorhizobium > Mesorhizobium terrae. The sequence goes on along the minus strand of NZ_CP044218.1, from coordinate 4,052,079 downwards.
TGTCGTCGCCGGGCCGCTGTTTCGCGGCAAGGGCAAGACCGAGGCCTATGCGTCGGCCCGCGACTGGCTGGCGCGTGTCGGCCTCTCGCGTTTCGAACACCACTACCCGCACCAGCTCTCCGGCGGCATGCGCAAGCGCGTCGCGCTGGCGCAGACTTTCATCAACGGTCCGGAAATCCTGTTGATGGACGAACCCTTCTCCGCGCTCGACGTGCAGACCCGCGTGCTCATGCACGAGGAACTGCTGAAACTGTGGTCGCAGGCCAAGGCATCGGTCGTCTTCGTCACCCACGATCTCGAGGAAGCAATCGCACTGGCCGACAAGGTTTATGTGCTGACCGCCGGCCCGGCGACGGTGAAGTCGGTCTACGAGATCGACCTGCCACGGCCGCGCGTCGTTGCGGACATCCGCTACGACCAGCGCTTCATCGACTATTCCCGCACGATCTGGTCCGACCTCAAGGAGGAAGTCCAGACAAGCTACGCCCGCGCGGCGGCTTGAAGGAGGACGACATGGCAAATGCGGCATTGCAACCGGCAGAGACCGGCTTTCGCCCAGGTACTTCCGACGCCGAAATCGAGGCGGCTGCCCGCCAGGCGGCACGCCAGCGCCAGAACACGGTGCTGTTCTGGCGCGTCGGCATCCTGGTCGCCTTCCTCGGACTTTGGGAAGTCGCGGGACGGCTGAACTGGATCGACCCGTTCTTCTACGCCATGCCCTCGACCATCGTCGGGCGCCTGTATGAATGGATCACCGAAGGCACCTCCGAGGGGCCGCTCTGGTATCATCTATGGGTGACGATGGAGGAAGCGATGCTCGGCTTCCTCACCGGCTCGGTCGCCGGCATCCTGGCCGGCATCGCGCTCGGCCGCAATCGCATGGCCTCCGACATCTTCTCCATCTACATCAAGGTCATCAACTCCATTCCGCGCGTCGTGCTGGCGCCGATCTTCATCATGCTGTTCGGCCTCGGCCTGGCATCCAAGGTGGCACTGGCCTTCGTCATGGTGTTTTTCGTGGTCTTCCACAACGCCTTCCAGGGCGTGCGCGAGGCCGACCGCGCCATGATCGCCAATGCCCGCATCCTCGGCGCGTCGGACTGGCAGGTGACCCGCTCGGTCATCGTGCCGTCGGCCATGAGCTGGATCTTCGCCAGCCTGCACGTGTCGTTCGGCTTCGCCATCATCGGCGCCATCGTCGGCGAGTTCGTCGGCTCGCGCTACGGTATCGGCCTGTTGATCAACGTCGCCAAGGGCTCGTTCGACGCCGCCGGCATGTATGCCGCCATCGTCATCGTCATGGTGGTGGCGCTGGTCGCTGAATATCTGATGACGATGATCGAGGATCGCCTGGCGAAATGGCGTCCGCAGCCTCTGCAGGAAACCGAGTGAGGCGACACATCAGCCTTCGGCCGCACCTTCTTCATGGGCGGCCAGCCTGACTTCGACGACGAGACCGGGCCCTTGCGCCCGGTCTTTCAGTTCGATCGTCGCCTCGTGCGAGGCCGCGATCTCCTTGACGATGGCAAGGCCGAGGCCGGTGCCCTCGCCGCCTGTGTCGAGACGGCGGTAGAAGCGTTCGAACACGTTTTCGCGCTCGGTTGCCGGAATGCCCGGACCATTGTCCTCTACCAGAAGAACGACCTCGCCCGCCTGGTGCTCCAGGCGCACCGTCACCGCGCCACCGCGCGGTGTGTAGCGCAGCGCGTTGTCGGCGAGGTTGAAGACCAGTTCGCGCAACAGGTTGGAGTGCCCCCAGACAAGGAACGGGCCGCCGACCGGATCGAAGCCGAGATCGATGTCGCGGTCGACCGCCGCCAGCGCCAGCGTGTCCAGCGCGTTGCGCGCCGCCATCTCCATGTCTACCGCTTCCTTGCGCAGCGACGAGACGCCCTGCTCGGCGCGCGCCAGCGACAGAAGCTGGTTCGACAGCCGCGCCATGCGGTCGACGGAACGGTCGATCGCGGCCAGCGCCTCTTCCTTGGCCTCCGTGCCCTGCTCGCGGCGCCCGACCACGATCTGCGTCTTGAGCAGCGCCAACGGCGTGCGCAATTGGTGCGCCGCATTGGCGACGAAACG